>CAYZGM010000013.1:0-31124 GCA_964478015.1 uncultured Planctomycetia bacterium | reverse complement strand
ACGTCGCATTTCCCCTCCGCGGAAATGCTCCTCGGTTGGCACGGTTCGCTCGTCCCCGCAGCCCGTTCCATCGCTCTTGCTCTGTAACGGTCAAACCCGCGGGGACACCATGGCCGCTTCCCGTGCCAAACGCCCCTCTCGGGCAACGCCTCGGGAGCCGCCACGAGTCTAACGGCTGGCTAAGAGATAGGGTGCGCCAGCATGCAAATCGCTTCTTCCGGAGCGACTTGCGGTTTTCCGACCGCTTATGATGTTTCCATAAGTCCCAGGGGGGAATGCTAAAAAACACCCGAACTGCGCCCTGTCGATATAACTACTTCCTACGCAGTGAGTTGTTTTTTGGCGTGGGGCCCCGGGAGCTTATGGAAACATCATGGGAGGAAAAGCGCACCGGAGCGGAGGAAGAAGCGATTTGTATGCGGGGACATGAGGGCTTGAGACATGCCAGGGTATTACTTATTTAGAATTTCGAAGCTTACCTTTAGGGTAGTTAAGAGGTCAAAAAAGTTTGGGAAAGAGGTGCTGATGCATTCGATGTCTTCCAAGGTTGTTTCGCCATCGGCGATGAGTCCGGCGACGATAAGCGACATGGCCGTGCGATGGTCCTTGAACGAACTCACCACCGCGCCTTTCAACGGCGTGGGGCCTTGAATGATGATCGAATTCCCCTCTGATTTTATGTCGGCTCCCATCCGGGTCAATTGACTAACCATCGAATTGATCCTATCCGTTTCTTTTACTCTAAGCTCACCCGCATCATGAATGATGCTTGTCCCTTTGGCTTGGGTGGCCAGCACGCAAAGGATCGGAATTTCGTCGATGAGGGACGGAAGTTCGCTTTTTTTAATCTCGAACGCCTGGAGTTTCAATGCCTGTGAGGTAAGCATAAAGTTGATCGTGGGTTCGGGCCCTTCCTCCCCTTTAGTATCGAGATCAAAAACAAATTTGACCCCCATGCGCTTTAAGATCTCAACGATCCCAGTCCTCGTAGGGTTATTGAGAATGGATCTAAATTCTACGGCGGAACCGGGCATGAGCAGTGCCGCCGCCATAAAAAAGGCGGCGCTAGAGATGTCGCCGGCAATCGCAAAACTTTTTGCTTTCAGCTCTTTTCCCGCCTGGACTGAAACACTTAATCCATCCTCGTTCACGCTCGCACCAAAAAATTTGAGAAATTTTTCCGTGTGATTCCGGGATTTTTCGGGCTCTGTCACACGCGTCGTCCCCTTGGCATAAAGTCCGGCTAAAAGCAGCGCCGACTTCACCTGCGCGCTGGCCACAGGAAGATGGTAGCTGATCCCCTGGAGTGACGCGCCCGTCACCGTGATCGGTGCAAAATTTCCATTATCCTTTCCTGTGATCTTTGCGCCCATTCTCCCAAGAGGCTCCGCGACCCGCCTCATAGGCCGGCCGGAGAGCGAGGAATCGCCGGTCAGTGTCGCCGAAAAATCTTGCCCGGCCAGCACCCCCATCAACAATCGCATCGACGTTCCGGAATTTCCAAGATACAACGCTGATTTTGGAGCTTTAAGTCCTTTCAGGCCGACCCCATCGATCGTCAGTTCCGTTTGGTCTTTAGAGGAAGAGATCCTTACGCCCATGGCTTCAAATGCCTTTCTCGTACACACGCAGTCTTCGCCGGGCAGAACATTGGTAAAATGTGAGCGACCCTCTGCAAGCGAACCGAAAATGACCGCGCGATGCGACAGCGACTTATCGCCGGGGAAAGAGAGCTTTCCGGACAGGCCTAATCTGGCAGGGACAATTTTAACTGTTTTCACAGTCAGTCTTTTTCTGCTTTTTCGATCATGGCTTTCATTTCTCTCGGGATAGGACTCTCAAACTGCATCATTCTACCAGTTTTGGGATGTAAAAACTCGATCTTCCAGGCATGCAGGGCCAGACGCGGCTCGTTCGCATCGGCAAGACTTCCATAGAGAGGATCGCCCACCACAGGATACCCAAGATGCTTCATGTGCACGCGGATCTGATGCGTGCGGCCGGTCACCAACTTCACCGCGAGCAGCGTCGAAAACCGGAACCTTTTCAGCACACGATAATGCGTAAGCGCTTCGCGACCAAGCCCCTCCCGAACAACGTTCATTTTTTGCCGACGCTTCGGGTCGCGTCCTATCGGGGATCCAAGATGCCCTTCCTCATAATCAATGCGCCCGCGCACCAGCGCCTGATAAGTCTTAGACAGGCTTCGTGCGGCAAACTGCGCCTGAAGCTTGCGATGTGCAGCGTTTGTCTTTGCCACCAAAAGGAGCCCTGACGTGTCCTTGTCAAGCCGATGAACGATCCCGGGCCGATCCGTACCGCTCAGGGAGGAGAGGGTTGTTTTCCGTCCCAAAAGTGCGTGAACCAGGGTGCCCGTTCGATGCCCGGCACCCGGGTGAACCACAAGCCCCACGGGCTTATCGATCACCAGAAGAGACTCATCCTCGTAGATCACCGAGATGGGAATATCCTCTCCGGTAAGTTCCATCCGCTTTTGCGATCGCAGGCTTCCGCGGATGTGATCCCCCTCTTTCACATGGTCCCTGGGCTTCGCGACGCGTTCGTTGAGAAAAATAGTCTCCCCTGCCAGGCAGCGTTTGATCTCCTCGCGCGAATAATCTTTGGCTAAAACCTCCGCCAGGTAGGCGTCAATGCGCTTGGATGTCACCAGATGCTTGACACAAATATCAATTGGATCCGACATTTTCTCTCCTGCGAATGAATAGGATCCACAACCCCGCTCCCATGGAGCCTAAGCTAATCCATTGGGGGACCGTAAAATACGCGTACGCCTGCTGATCGCCTCTCAAAAACTCCAAAAAAAATCGAATAAGCCCATACCCGAGAAGATAGGTGCCAAAAAGAGTGCCCGTTCTTCTTTTTTTTAAATAGCCGATAAATAAAAAAAACGACAAGGCCGCCAAAAAAAAAGATTCGTAAAGCTGCACGGGGTGATTTGCTTTCCCAAAACAACAACCATTTAAAAAACAACCGATCCGTCCCACGGCGTGACCAAGACTGATCGCGGGAGAAAAAAGGTCCGCCCAGACGAGTGCAGATTCCTCACGCAAGCGCGCGGCCAGTTCGACAGCCAACACGGCCCCAAAAAACCCTCCATACCAAACAAGTCCGCCCTCTTGTAAAAAAAAGATCGTGAGAAACCGGTGCTCATAATCGGCCCAATGCTGCGCCACGTAGAATAAACGAGCCCCTAGGATCCCCCCGGCGAGCGCCACGAAAATAAGATCTGTCGCCCTGCTCGCAGGATAAGGCCCTCGTTTGGCCAGAAACCTGACAAGGAGAATGGAACAAATAATCGCAAGCGCCGCACAAAAACCATAGGAGTAGATTGTCAGCGGGCCGCTTTTAAAAAGAATCGGATGCATGAGTGTTTGATGACTCTTTCGGTCGGGTGAAAGCAAAATGGAGTGCAATCCAGGCCGCCCCAATGCAGATACAAGCATCCGCAAGGTTGAACACAGGCCAAATACGAAAGTCTAGGTAATCGATGACATGCCCATGGATCACGCGGTCGACCAAATTCCCTAAGGCACCTCCTGCAATAAGCGCCCAGGCAAACGCATGTTTTCTGTTGGGTTTTTTAAGAAGATAGCCAACAATGAACACCGTGGAGACAGCGGAAAATACGCTGAGAAAAAAACCCGAGCCCTGCCATAGCCCGAACGCCGCCCCTTGATTATTTACCAGGGTCAAATGAAATACCCCGGGCCATACCGGAAAGCTTTCGCCGATCTTCAGGCTCAGCAACGCCCAAATTTTAAGGAGACGATCTAAGGCGAAAATAAGAACGATGAGAGAGAAACAGAATGTTCTCTTCAACGAGGGAAGACTATCTCTTCTTCTTTTCCTGCTTCTCTTGGCAAGGGACGCAGAGTTCGGCGTAAGGCACGGCCTTAAGACGCGCTTTGGCAATCTTTTTCTCGCAAACCTCGCACAGGCCAAATGTGTTGCTGTCGATCCTCTCGATCGCCGCATTGATGCGATTGAGAAGCTTTTGCTCGTTGTCCGCCAGACCCAGAGAAAACTCTCGATCGTAATTGTCCGTGGCGACATCCGCCATGTGGAGACTATATGCGGAAAGATCCCCCGTGGCATCTCGTTGGGAAGTTTTGAGAGCATCGTTCGCGATGTGCTCGATGCCCTTGAGGAGTGCCTCTCGCTTTTTTATGAGAATATCGTAAAAAACTTTCGCCTCTTTCTTATTCATGGCTCACAAACTCCTTATGATGACTTCCGCGCATCGATGACAAAGCGTCGGGTGCCGTTTTTCCTTGCCCACCGTCTCCCGCCAGTTCCAGCAGCGCTCACACTTTTGGCCGCGTGCACGGCGGACAACAACCCGCGGAGACTCTCCGCCCGCCGATGGGTCATGCGCCAATGAAACATGGGAGACCAGGAAAAGGCCCGGCAGATCCTCGTTGAAACTCTTCAAAAAATCAGCCTCTTCCTTTTTTGAAACGCTCAATTCTACCTCAGCCTCGAGAGAATTGCCAATTTCTTTTTTCTCACGGGAAACCTCCAATGCCTTCAAAACCTTATCTCGAAACACCAAGAACCTCTCCCAGCGTTCCTCGAGCTGGGCATCGCGCCGAGTAGCATGGGCTTTCGGCCAAAGTTGCAGATGAATGCTCTCACGAAACCCGAGACGCTCCCACACTTCCTCGGAGGTGAACGAAAGAACCGGCGCAAGCATGCGGGCAAGATCCGTCAGGATCTCATAGAGCACGGTGCGGCTCGAGCGACCGGACACGGAATTCCGGGGGTCCGTATACAATCGGTCTTTTAAGACATCCAAATAGAACGAAGACATTTCTTTGACGCAAAAATTATACACAGCATGATAAACACGGTGGAATTGATAGGTCTCGTAGCCGCTAAGAACCTCTTCCTTTAAAAGTTCCAATTTCGACAAAGCCCAACGGTCCACCTCGAGCATCCCGGCCTCTTCCAATTTCTCCTTTTCAGGATCAAAGCCATGAAGATTCCCGATTAAATATTTAAAAGTGTTCCGTATCTTCCGATAACCCTCCGAGAGTCGTGCAAGACTGTCGGCGGATATGCGGATATCGTCGGAGGTGTCGGAAGAAACCACCCACAACCTCAAGATATCTGCGCCGTACTGTTTCATCACGTCTTGCGGTGAAATCACATTGCCCTGGGACTTGGACATCTTGCGCCCCTCCCCATCCACAATAAAACCGTGAGTGAGGACAGACTCGTAAGGCGCCTTGCCCCATATTCCGCAGGAAACCAAAAGTGAACTCTGGAACCAGCCGCGGTGCTGGTCGCTGCCCTCGAGATAAAGATCCGCCGGAAAACGAAGCTCTTGCGAATCGATAAGAACAGGCACATGACTCGCGCCCGATTCGAACCAAACATCCAGAATGTCTTCGCTTTTCCTGAGATCCTTGCGGCCGCATTTTTTGCAGGAAAATTTTCCGCCGGTGATATCCAAGGCGGACTTCAAAAACCAGGAGTCCGAACCCTCCTTTTTAAAAAGATCCCGGATGCGGCGAATAAGTTCCGGGTCCAGCACGGCCTCGTCGCAGCTGGTGCATTCCAACGCAGGAACCGGGATCCCCCAGTAACGCTGGCGGGACAAACACCAGTCCGGTCTGGATTCGATCATTCCCAAGATGCGGTTCTGGCCAACCGAGGGAAACCACTTCACTTTCTGAATCGCCTGCACGCACTTTGCGCGTAAATCGTTCCTATCCACGCCCAGAAACCACTGCTTCGTGGCGCGTGTGATGACAGGTTTACGGCAGCGCCAGCAGGTTGGGTAGGAATGTTTGATCTGGCCCGCGTGAACCAGATTCCCTCTTTTCGAGATCTCTTGAAGAATCGGCTCCTCGGTTTTGGCGATGTGCAAGCCGGCCAAGAATCCCGCGTCTTTCGTGAATATTCCCCTGGAATCCACGGGCATCATGGTCGGAAGTTTATACTTCAATCCCGTGCGATAATCATCCATGCCATGGCCCGGCGCCGTGTGCACGGCACCCGTCCCGTCCTGGCGTGAAACATAATCCGCCAGCACCACGGCCGACGGCCTGTCGATAAAGGGATGTGTTGCCTCCAAACCCTCGAGCTCACTGCCTCTTTTTCGAGCAACCACCCGGGGGATCTCTTCACCGTTGGGAGAAATGAGCTTCATCAAAGCCTCAAGCCTATCCTCGACGACAATCAAAATGCCAAATGGCCTGGTTTTGACGAATGCGTAGGTGAATTCGGGGTTCAATGCCACGGCAACATTGGCCGCGAGCGTCCAGGGAGTTGTCGTCCACACCGCCAAAGAAACCCGTTCGCCGGAGAAACCGTCGATCTTGAGCCCAAACAGAACCGTGATGGACGGCGAAACATGATTCTCGTCGTACTCCAACTCCGCCTCCGCCAAAGCCGTTTCGCAGGAAATGCACCAATGGACCGGTTTGAGACTTTGAAAAATAAATCCCTTTTCCGCGAGCTTTCCGAAAGCGTCGATGACGGCTGCCTCGTATTCCGGCGCAAGCGTCAGATAGGATCTTTCCCAGTCGCCAAAAACACCCAGACGCTGGAACTGGGATTTTTGTTTTTCAACAAAACCCATCGCGTACCGGTGGGCTTTCTTCCGGAACTCTGCAGGAGTGATTTGGTGCTTGGCGATCTTGAGTTCCTTGAAAAGCTGGTGTTCCACCGGCAGTCCGTGGCAATCCCAGCCGGGAACATAAGGAACATCAAACCCGCGGAGGGTCTTGTACTTGACAATGATGTCTTTCAGAATTTTGTTCAGCGCATGGCCAATGTGGATATCGCCATTGGCGTACGGGGGGCCGTCATGAAGAATAAACTGCTTTGCGCCCTTGGATTTTTCCCGGATCTTTTGGTAGAGATTCTCCGCTTCCCAGCGCTTAAGTCTCTCCGGCTCCCGAACCGGAAGATCGGCTCTCATGGGAAAATCCGTCGCCGGCAGATTAAGGGTCTGTTTGTAATCCATACCCGGGGTCATCCCCGTAACCGGACGGCAAGACCGAATAGGGTTTGAACCAGGAAGATCTTGAGAAAATAAAGCAGAAAAATCACCAGGATCGGAGAGATGTCGATCCCGATCCTATGCGCCGGAATAAGCGTCCGAAAAGGCGCCAGAAGCGGTTCTGTGGCTCGCTCGATAAACTGGACGATGGGATTGTAGGGATCCGGATTCACCCAACTTAAAAGCGCCCGGATGATCACAAGCCAGGTCATCGCTTCCAGGAAGTAACTCGTCACAACGGCCAGCGCCTGAAAAAAATTTCCTAGAACGAACATAACAACCTCTCTGTCATTCCCGCGCAGGCGGGAATCAACTTGATCCCCGATTAAACCTGCCTGCCGGACAGGCAGGGATTTCGGGGAGGACCTTGATACTCGCCTTCGCGGGAATCAAGGTCACTTTCGTAACTCAATCGACCTCTTTTGCGCAGCTTTCACCGCTTCCTGCACAATTCGGCCCAGCCCTTTTTTCTGGAATATTTTAAGCGCTGCTTCGGTCGTGCCTCCCTTGGACGCAACCTTGTCGATGAGTTCCTCGGGATCTTCCTGGGTCCGGCTCATCACCTGGGCACTCCCCAAAGCCGTCTGGTACACCAACTTTTTTGCCAGATCCACTTTCATCCCCAGTTCATAGGCCGCCTCGATCATTTTTTCAGCGAACAAAAAGAAATAGGCGGGGCCCGAACCGCTGAGCGCCGTCACCAAATCCAGGGCGCGTTCGGGCACCTGGGCGGATTCCCCGAACGAATCAAGAATCGCCTCTGCGATCTTTCGATGCTTTTGACTGGCATGCTTTCCCAGGCTGAATGCCGACATGCCGCATCCCACGAGCGCGGGCATGTTGGGCATCACGCGCACCAAAGACACCGGCCTCTTAAAAACCTGCTCTATCTTGGCCATCGGAACACCCGCCGCAATGGAGATGATCAGCGCATCTTTCGCCACGGCGGTTGCGATTTCCCCCACCACATCCTGCAAAATCTGCGGCTTCACCGCCAGGATCACCACGTCTGCCAGAGACACCGAAAGCCGGTTGGATTTGGCGATCTTCACGGAACATTCCTTGCGAACACTCTCGAGTTTTTTTTTGTCGGTGTCATGAACTGAAATGTGCTGGGAGTAAACCGCTTTTTCCACCAGCCCGCGGACGAGCGCCTGACCCATGTTTCCCACACCCAACACGGAAATTTTAAGACCGGATAGAACAGATTTTTGTTTCATTTTTTTGGCACCGAAAATAAGGCTCGCCCAATTCGCACCATGTTGGATCCTTCTTCGATTGCGCCCTCAAAATCATCGCTCATCCCCATCGAAAGAGTTTTCATTTGGAAGCGCTCGCTTTTCATCGACTTAAGAACTGTGAATACGCCTTTTAATTTTTTGAAAGCGGCCCGGCGTTCCTGAATGTCTTCCGTATTCGGGGCAATCCCCATGACGCCCTGCACATCCAGGGACGTAAAAGGCTTGATGGCATCGACCGCCGCATAGATCTCTTCGGGTTTAAAACCGAATTTGGACGGTTCCGGCGAAATGTGGACCTCTAATAACACTGGCATCACCCGGTTCTCCGGCAGAAGCGTCTCGTGGATCTCCTTGGCCAGCCGCACCGAATCCACGGACTGGATGCATTGAAAGAGATTCACCGCCGCCCTGATCTTGTTCGTCTGCAGATGACCGATCATATGCCACGTTGCGCCGGGAATCAAAGGAATCTTCGCTTCGGCCTCTTGCAGGCGATTCTCCGCAAAGAGGCTGATGCCGCAGGCCTGTGCCTCCAGAATTAAATGGACTGGGGCGTTCTTTGTCACGGCAACGAAAGAGATGTCTGCCGCTACGCGCCCGGATTTTTGAGCCGCATTGCCGATTAACCCCTGCAGCCTTTCAAAATTATCTTTGATGGACGATGCCATGAGCGGGGTCATCCCGTTGTGTTCCCGCGCAACTTCTTTCCCCGCTGCACCCACGTGAAACCGGTCCACGCAATGCTCGCCAAAACCGAAATAACAATGCCGAATAAAAAGAAAACGGACACAACAAGCGCTTTCGAAGAAAGGGAGTTTGGATCTCCAAAGCAGACGGCGCAGCCAAAAATAAGCAGGGAACTCATGCGTCTTTTTTTGCTTTTATTTTAGAGATGAAAAAGAAAAGATACACGCTCAGAAGCCCGCTAAGAACAAAAGCTGCGGTCCCCATCCCCCGGAACTGGTGGGATACCGGCCCAAAATAACCGGTGCTCCAGAAACCGAAGAATAGAGAAAGCGCAATAGAAGCCAAAATAAAAAAGATATGCAAGGCTCTGAGGGACATCGCTAAGTTCTCCTTCCTATGTGTAACGATCACACGTTGGTGACGTCATCAGGCCACGGTTACGACGCTCGTATCGTGGTTGGGTAACGGCAACGGCTCTATTCCAATCCAAGGGTTTTTTAACGTTGCCGTAACCCCGTCACACCAGCCTTAAAATACGTGCCAGGACGGGTACAGCAACAAAAAAATAAAAAAGAAAGCTGCCAGGAGAAGGATGCTCAAAATAATCCTCTTCTCGGAGGAAAGATGCATGAAGAATGCGGCCACGAGCGACGCCTTGACCGACGCGATGAAAAGCGCCACGGCAATCGCCAGAGCCAGCGGAAGTTTTAGATAAGACACGCCCACCGTAAGCACCGTCAGGATGGCAAGGGCCAAAAATACCCGGATGTAGATCTTCACCTGCTTTTGTACCGCTTCGGGAGTGCGCGCGCTCATCACGGGTAACGTCCTATAATAAGTACAGAACCGGGAACAGGAATATCCACACCAGATCCACAAAATGCCAATAAAGCCCGGCAGCCTCAATGCGGCCGGTAAATTGTTCCGGGTCCTTATCCCACATCTTCACGCCAAAAAAGAGAAAATAAGCGTTCACCACGATCCCGCCGACCACATGCAAGCCATGCAGGCCCGTCAGCGTGAAATAAGTAGCGTAAAAATTATTGGTCGACGGAAAATGATGGTGCTCGAATTTATGGCCATACTCGAAACTTTTCACAACCAGGAATGCGAGCCCCAAAAGAACCGTGGCGGCCATGTAGAAACGGAACTTGGAAAGATTCTTAAGCTCAAGAGACGCCCACGCCATCACCATGGTGACAGACGAGGTGATGAGAATCATTGTGTTGAGAGTGGCAAGCGGCACATTCAGGATTTCATGTCCCCTCGGCCAGTCCGCAACACCGGTTCTCAGCATGATGAAAGCCGAGAAGAGACCGCCGAAAAGCATGACTTCCGACGCCAGAAAACACCAGACGCCAAGCTTAGAATTGGTGACCCCGGTCACGGGATGAGGATGAGAAATGTAACGGATCATACCATCAGACATAAACGCCCCCAATGTGTCATCAATTCGTCTCCTTCATCGATTGGGGCCAAAAATCTTTCTTGTGTCCGGGCACGCTGTATTCATACGGCCCCCGGTAAACCACGGGTAGTTTTTCAAAATTGCCGTGAGGCGGCGGTGAGGGAGCCGTCCATTCCAGCGTCGTGGCTTCCCAAGGATTCTGGTCCGCCTTTTTCCCCGCAAAAATACTCCAGAAAAAATTGATGATGAACGGGATCTGAGCCAGCCCCAGGCACCACGCCGAGATCGAGATCAACACGTTCAAAGGTTGTGTCGGCAGGGCATGCGCGTATTGCGTTGGATCATACAAACGGCGAGACACGCCCGCCAGCCCCATGAGAAACATCGGCATGAACACCCCATTGATAAAAATGAATGAGGGCCAAAAGTGGAGCTTCCCAAGAAAGTCGTTCATCTTGCGGCCTGTCGCCTTGGGGAACCAATGATAAATTCCGGCAAATAAGGCGAAGATTGTCCCCGGCGCCACCACATAGTGAAAATGCCCGATAACATAATAGGTGTCATGCAAATGGATATCCGAAGCGTTCAAACCCAACGGCAACCCTGTCAAACCGCCGATCCCGAACATCGGCAGAAATGCCAGCGCAAACAGCATGGGCACCGTAAAACGGACAGCCCCCGCCCACAAGCTCAGCATCAGGGTCGTTAAAATAATGACGGAGGGAATCGAAATAATCATCGTCGTGATCTGGAAGAACGCCGAAAGCTTTTGACCCATCCCGGTCAGGTACATGTGATGCGCCCAGACAATGAAAGACATAAAGCCCAGAAAGATGGTCGAGCCCACGACCGCCTTGTAGCCGTAGAGAGGTTTTCTCGTGTTGCAGGCTATGATTTCCGCGACAACCCCCATCGCGGGGAGAATGAGGACATACACCTCGGGGTGGGCCAAAAACCAAAACAGATGCTGCCAAAGAACGGCATTGCCCCCGCCGCTAAATCCCTGCAAAAGTTGCCCATTGACAACCAAGCCCGTCGGCATGAAGAAACTGGTGTGGGCCACACGGTCCATGAGCTGCAAAACGCCGGCCGCCATGAGCGGCGGAAATGCCAAAAGGAGAAGAAACGACGTAACAAACTGCGCCCAAACAAAAAAAGGCAGTCGGTCAAAGGTGAGCCCCTCCGCCCTAAGCTGTATGGTCGTCACAATAAAATTCACGGAACCCAAAAGGGATGAGTTGATAAGAAACACCATGCCGACAAGCCACCACGTTTGCCCGGACGAGGCCAGCACCGAAAGCGGCGCATAGGACGTCCAGCCGGACTGCGCCGACCCGCCGGGAACAAAAAAACTCGCGAGCATGACGACACCGCCGATGAAGTACAACCAGTAGCTCATCATGTTGAGCTTCGGGAATGCCATGTCCGGAGCGCCAATCTGAAGCGGGAGGACGAAATTCCCGAAACCCCCCACCGCCAGGGGCACCACCCCCAAAAATACCATGATGGTCCCGTGCATCGCGCCGAGCTGATTGTAAAACTCAGGCAGCATGATCCCGCCCGGCATCACATTCTCACTGAACCAGGTCCCGATCCCAGGCAGCGGCTGGCCGGGATACGCCAACTGCCAGCGCATGAGCATTATGAGACAAAACCCGAATAATAAAAAGAGAAGCCCCGTGATCGCGTATTGGACCCCGATCACTTTATGATCGGTTGAAAAGATGTATTTGCGCCAAAAAGGCAGTTCGTGACTCAATCTATCCTCCATGTCATTCCCGCGCCCGCCAGAGGCGGGTCCGCCCAGTTATTTGGCGGAAAAACGGGAATCAAGCCTGATCCCGGATTAAAACGTTCGGGGATGACATTATGCTCCCATCTTCTGTGTTAGTTGTTCCGTCATCCACGCATCGAACTTATTCTGTTCCAACACGGTAAAAAATCCTCTCATACGGTAATGCCCCAACCCGCAAAGCTGAGCGCAGGCGATTTCAAATTCCCCCGGCTGCTTGGCCTCGAACCATAGCGGCATCGATTGACCCGGGATCGCATCCTGCTTCACTCGCATCACCGGCAATGAAAAACTATGGATAACATCCTTGGAGCTCAGATCTACGATCACCGGCGTATTCACGGGAATTTGAAGCTGGTTGATCGTCGTCGCATCGTCTTTCCCGTTTGGATCCGCGGGGTCCAGTCCCAGAGGATTTGTCGAAGTCATCAGTTTAACATCGGATTTTCCAAAAAGCCTGTCCTTTCCAGGATAGTGAACATTCCAGGCAAACTGCTCGGCGACAATCCGAACCTGCAGGGCCTTGTCGCGGGATGGAAATTCTTGGGTGTAACGGTGCCAGATCGGGAATGAGAACGCGGTAAGGAAAATAACTTCCGTGATCGCAACGGCGACTTCCAGATACGTCGGCGTCTTAAAATGCTTAATGTGATGCTCAGCCTTGTGCCCCGCGCGCGCGCGAAAGCGGATGAGGGCGTATACAAGGAAAATCGCCCAGCCCACAAAGAGGACGCCCATGACCCCATGGATGACTTTGATGAGAAGATCGATATACCACCCATTCGTGGAAATATCAATCGGCAAACCCCAGCCGTAATAAGTACTATGCATAGCGGACAATTATCTACGGTGCGCCAAAAAATGTCAACGAGTCTACTCGCTATATGCCTAGACATTACCCGCTCAGGTTAGTCCCATCCATGGGCGACGGGGCCTGTCGGGGAGGACATCATTATTTCTCTCGGCAAGACGAAGTGAGCTCCATTAGCAATAGGTAGTGGAGGGGAGACCTTTGGGTGAGATGGTACTCATACTCTAAACGTCTTGCCTCGATCAATAATAATGCCCTCCCCGCCACCCGTCGCAAGCCAGGCACTCTCATAACTCAATATTCAGCACCGAGCCCTCTCCTTGACCGCGGGTGGGGCTGCTTGTGTGTTTATTTGTAAGCCGCCCGGGAAGCGGCAAATCCAAACATGTCTGAGCGCAGCCTGGCGCGCCCTCCACGGAGCATTGGCGGGCCCGCCGACGATCTAGTGGCGGAAGTTGTCGCAGACCTGCCGAGGGTCCTCCCCCGACTTACGAATAAACACACGCCCCGCCTGCCTGCCGGCAGGCAGGTGCGGACGAGAAGAGGGTTCGGGGCTGAGGGTGTGAGAAAATGTAGAGGAAAATTTATGCGGCTTGCAGGATCGCGGCTAGACGGCTAACAGCCACTTGGACAAACTCAGAAACATTGAAGGCTTCGGCGCGAGGCAGAAGCGAATTGGCTTGAAGCGTAGAAGTGTCTTGAATTTTCCCTAAAATCACCTGTTTTAGAACGGCGGCGTTAGGCCTGTGCCCGAAACCCTGTCCAAAACTTTCGACAAGTCCCGTGTCGAGGGGGGCGTCTTCTGAAATATCGGCTTGTCCTGTTTCACGGACCAATCGCAGATAAAAAGAAAGGGGTCTTGATCCGTTGGTGACCTGCAAGAAAACATAACGCTGCTTGTCTATCTGTTGGAACTGCCCGGGCATTTGGATATTCACCACTTGATAGCTTTCCTCAGGATCGCGGCCCGAAAGGTCAAATATCCCGTTCTCCCCCAAAAGCTTTCCGCCCAAACGTTCATCCAGCCTCGTCAAGCGCGCGCGTATCGCTTCGAGAGCCGCAACGTCTCCGCTAAAACCGTACCGAATGCGAGATTCGTGCGACCGTTCTGCCTCCGCGAAGGCTTCCAGCACAAATTGAACCAGTGATTCCTCGCTCGACACGATATCCACCTGGGTCTTTACGAATACATTCTGGCCCACATTACGGGCGATTATCGCATCCAGGTGCCGGTTGATGTTTTTTTCTATTTTATTCGTTTTTAAGTGGACCTCGTAATTTCCGTCGTCCTTTACGATCAGTTCCCCGCGATTCGACACGCGGAGAGTGAAAACAGCCGACGCATCATTTTCGGAGCCAAGGGACACCGCCATGCTCTTTGACCCAGCCGCCAGCTGAGCAGCCTGCGCTTGGGCCACGCCGGCAAAAAGCGAAAACACCCGCGAAGCACTGACAGCCAAACTCTTAAAAACTTCCAACCTAGCTCCGTTTGAGCCAGCTTTACCGGCTGCCGGCTCTTGGCTCTCGCCTCCCGCCGCTCGCGTCCTGACTGCCGTCTGCGGCCCGCGGACCGCTGATATTTCCGTCAACCGCAAACCTGCAACGGCCTTTTGGCCGTCGAGGTGAATAGCAAAAGGTAAAAAATGAATAGGCGAAATTATTGATGGGAACGGATCAATCCCGTTAACATAGCGATAACTTCTCCTGATTGTTTGAGAAGTGACTGTGTTTGGAGATCCGATAGAAAACCCACGTCCTCTGAGAGATGAAGCAAAGTAACCGGTTCGTAAGCGAAGTCTTGGGCCTGATAGAGGATCTGAGGATATTCCTTTTTGTGTTGCCTGCCTTTGCCCTCCGCGATATTGGCGGGGATGGATGCGGATGCTCGGCGCAGTTGACCGGTCAAGCCATCCTATTGTCCCTTGGGAAAGCGTGCGATTACGTTCTAAATCTCCTTTACGAGTTGTCTGGCGGACTTCCACGCGTTCAGCATTTCGAAGTGTCGTTGCAAGATCTTCCTCCTTTTGCTCCTGTTTAGTTATTTTCCATTCCCCATTTACCATTCCCCATTTGCCTGTATTTCGTGCCAGCCGTGCACCTGTTTTTTCCGCGCGCTTGGCCATGGCCAGCGCGAATAATCCGCCACCGATCATTCCTCCTTGCGCGGGACTAATTTTTGAAAGCTCCACACGCACATGGTTGGCCGCAGGCTGTTGCTGGAGCAGCCCATTTGTCTCCTCGGCCAAAACTTCTCCAAGGCCGCCGGCCATTGTACCCCCCGACAACAGAACCCTTTTAAAAGCAAGGATCGGCGCGTAATGATTTATCCACGCGGCTAAATAAACAGCTTGTTGTTTGACGATCGACCTTGCTTTTGGATAATCTCCCCCGTTTTTTTCGGATAAAACGGCCCGGAGATCGTGCATGCCCTGCTTGGCCGCCAACGCGTTCCAACTCTGATTATTGAGAAGACTGGAAAGCATTCCCAGCGCCTCTCTGTTCTTATCCGGCATTGCGGCCGGGCTCAGATCCACGACCGCAGCCGCCTCCTGATGAGGCCGATTAAAATCGATCACCGGCCCATCAGGGGTCCCCTCAATGCTTACGTCCCCTACGCTGGTTCCGATTGCTAAAAGTGTGTGACGGGATCCGGGACCGATGGACCCGGGAAGTAAGATCATCTCGGCCACTCCAAAAGCCCGAACATCATTGATCATCCAAACCGGCACACCGTATTGTTCTTCAAAAATGCGACGCAGATTGTTCAGGGCATCATAATGCATTTTTCTCTGTTGGGAATCCTTAGCATTCCAACCCGCCTCAAGATCGACCAGCCACTCGACCTTGTTCTCTTTTCCTTGAATCATCGAAACAACACCCGGCCATGCGATGCCAATCGCCTCCGCTTTTCCTGGAAATTCTTCAGCGTTTAATTTGTTGTAAACCCGGCGCACCTCAATATTAATCACCGACGC
Source organism: uncultured Planctomycetia bacterium (assembly GCA_964478015.1). Lineage (GTDB taxonomy): Bacteria > Omnitrophota > Gorgyraeia > 2-02-FULL-51-18 > 2-02-FULL-51-18 > JAHFFM01. Next base: position 15,180 of record CAYZGM010000013.1, on the reverse strand, counting down.
TAGAGCCTCTCCTCCCTCTTTTGGGGTCTTGACGACATTTTGATATAAAACCTCTCCATCCCGGATCAGGCCGATCTTGATGAACGAGGCGCCGACATCGACGCCGATGGCCGTTCCGGTTTTATCGTCCGGATGCGCTCTTAAAACCATTTGCGCCTCAGGGCCACTCTCTCGCCGATCGGATCCCGAGTTCATAGTAGGTTGGATGCGGATCGACCGGCCAAAATTGACGAATTGCCCCAGTTTTTCATAAAAACGAAAATACGGTTCAATGATTTGATGAATGACTAGATTGTATTTTGGGGAACTTGATCCCACACGAAGGGTCGAGACGCCATGAGCCAAAGCCTTGTTATAAATGGCGGCGCTGATGGCGTAAGCGATCGGCTCTATGTTTTTCGCATGGAATATCCCCGATCCTGGCAGAAAACCTTTTTCAAAAATTTCTTTAAGCAAAGGCCAGTGCATTTCGGAACGCTCGCCTCGTTGATTGATCAATACCGCCACCACGGATTCATGACGAATATCCGGCTGTTCCCGGTCCATGTTTCTCAGATGATCAAAAAATGAGTCCCACGCGGAGATTAGGCCCGAGGGCATCGGCTCTCCACGGCTTTCCTCATGCCAGGACCTTACGCTCGATGAATGCGGTTTATGCAGAACCAAAAAATCCCCTATGCAAAGGAAATCCGCGGTCGGCATGTAGTAAAAAACATTGAGGGCTTCTCCGGGAGATTCCACCAAAGGTTCTTTTTGATTCAAGGAGGTGTTTACAACTGCCGGAAGACCTGTTCTCCGGCCCAATTTTTCTAATACGGCATAAAACAACGGGTTCTCATCCCTTGCGATTGTTTGAGGACGCGTCGTCTGATTCGCCGGATGGAGACCTGACCGCATTGCAGACACCGCTTTCTCCCGCACATCGTAAGCGACGATCATGAACGGCGCCTTAATATCGCCTGAAGGTAATAATTCTTGTCCGTCATGATTGAGCGACAATAACTGTTGCGCACTCTCCCCCGTCATGGAGAGGGCTGACGGCCTCCACGGTTGGCGGTGCTTTGCTTGGTTTGCTCTGGCGTGCGACCGAGGGTCGCTGGCGCTTAGGAGCAGGCTGCGGTTGCCCAAAGCCCTTGGGCCGATCTCGCTTGGGCCCTGAAACCACGCGACGACTTTACCCTTGGACAATTCCACCGCCACGCGATCCGTAAGGTCTTCCGGACCGTTAAAACGAATGTAATCCTCCGATTCTTTCAAGCCGTGTTCTTTTAAGACCTTTTCAATCTCCGCGTCGGAGTAGGCCACTCCATAAGCCGCGGTATTCATCGAAAAGCTGGGATCCACCCCATAGACCCCTTTTAAGACGATCTGTGCGGCGCCAATCGCCGTTCCGGGATCATTGGCCATTGGCGGTACAAAAAAGTCTTTGGGAGATATTTGGGTCGTTGTCAGAACAGCCTTATTCACGTTAATATTTAAAGTGACACCCCCGGCCATCGCCACTTTTTTGATTCCCCGGATATTTGGGTTATGTCGAAGATGGTACAGGACCGTATTCACAACAGCCTCTTCGGTCCGCTCCTGAAGGGCGTAGGCCAAATTCGCGTAATCCCGATGGATGGAGGGATCGATGGTTTGGGAAGTTCCCCGGTAGGGCGGAACGATCGAACCCAACTCCAGCATCATTTTTGCGGTGATCCTGACCCGGCCTTCGGCGATCGGCCCGTAATAGACAAACTCGGGATTGACGCCGAATCGACCCGATTCGGGATAGATCCGGATAAATCTTCTCATGAAGCGCCTCAGCCGGCCGAGCCGCTCCCTTTCTTGGCGGTCTTTCGGAAACCCATAGGGGGCCAATCCCATCACTTCGCCTTCTGCACTCAGCGGTTTGAATCCAAGATATTCAGTCACCGCGCTGTAGACCCACCCCAACGAGTCTGGCAGATCGATCTTGTCGACCAAAGTTAATTCACCATCCTTACCGATCCAAACGGTGGCGCTCTGCTCGTCGCCATATCCATCAAAGGTAAAAACGAGCGTCGGTTCCTTAAAGCCCGACGAGTAGTAGGAGCTGGCCGCATGCGCCAAATGATGGGGAACAAAACTCACGCGCGGAACATGGGTGGAGCCGGTGGCTTCCCGCAAGGTCTCCAGAAAACCCGGTATCGCGTCTGGGTGGTTGCGCGCGGCGTTCTTTTCTTGAACATCCCGGTGCTGTAATTTCTCAAGAGGTTTTCCGGTGGCGCTGGCAAAATCGCGGTCCATCTGTCTAAAAAATTCCAGGCTCGGAGCCTGGCTCAACCGACCGTTTACGTTGCGGTTATAATTCCAGCCGATGGCAATATGATCGATCTGCTCAAGGGTAAGCCCGCGTGTAGACAGCAAACTTAGAATGGCATTTATGGGAAACTGGGCAGTCTCATGCTTCTGACGCGTCATTCGCTCTTCTTCGAGAGCACCGATCAGAGTCCCGTTCTTAAAAAGCGCGGCGGTGGCGTCATGCCAGGATCCCGAAATGCCCAAGACATAAAGGTCTTCTCCCGCTCTCTTCTCCGGTGAGATAAAATTTCCCCGATAAAATGAAAAGCTGACCGGCCCCAAGAACCCTCTGAGCTTAAGACCAAAATCTTCAATGGCGAGTGCCCCTTTCAACCGCGCTCTCAGAAGCCAGCGATCGCCATAGATCGAAAAATCCTTTTTTGTCCATTTTAATCTCGGAAACCATGAAAAAAACGACAGGGGCCCTTGTGTCAACCGCGAGCCTGCGGGCGGATTTTTTATGGCAGCGGTAAGTCCGGTGGTGATATTAAGGTCTTCGACAGGCGAACGTGAGATCACCCACCAGTTGGGAAAAAGAGGTTTTTGGGGGTCGTACCCTATTCTAGGGTCATGTCCTGTGGACATTGCGCCGATCGGGGCGAGGGACTGGATCGCGTACGGCTCAGACCGGAACAGACTTTCGCCGCGTGACTTAAGATAGGTGCGGATGCCTATTTTTGGATCATTTAGAACCAGGGGTGACCAGAAAAAAGGCGCGGAAGGAAGAACTATGAATTTAAAAAGACCGCTTAGGACGTTTATAACTTCTTGATAGGCAATCAACGGGGCCAGGGGATCTCCAGACTCTATAATGAGGGCTGCGTTTGACTCCCAACCCGTCTGGCCGGAGGACCATAGAACACCCCGGATATTCGGATCCGCGCGTTCAAGGATTTCTCTGACAATTTCAATGTGACGTTTCGTAATCTCGTTAGGCCTAAAACTTGGCCTGGGCATCCATGGGAGGATTTTATCACGCACGAAGCCAACGAATTCTCTACCGAATCCTACCTTAAGAAGTATGTGCAATAAATCAACGGTCTCTCGACTTCCCGCGAAAGCTGTGTAGAAGGAACTTCTGATAGACCCGAGCATACGCAGTTGCGCGCTACCGTCATTGAATTCAAGCGCATCCTGATATATTTCCCTACAGAGCGCAAGCAGGAATAACGCGGCACCGGCATCCAAGGTTACACCCTCGCCGTCCCGCAAACGGGTCAACTCGTCAGCGACCTCGAGGGCAAACATCGAAAACCAGGGCCCCGCACCGTGTTTCACGACCGAATATAATATCTCCATAGCCGCACGCGCATCGTTAAGATTCGACCCGGCAATAAGAGTTGCGTACTTCGCCGCTGCTTTTTTCCTCTCAGTTTTAGTGGTTTTTACATCACGGACAGATCTAAATAAGTCATACGCTCCCTTGACAGAAAATGTCATCCGCTCCGCGGCCATCCGTGAGCCGGAGGAGGTAGCTGAGCCGTTCGGGCGAGAGATTTTTTGCATTTTGAGACGCACTCGCCGCTGTTCGGCCAGCAGGGCTTTTTGGCTCAGACGTATCCGGTCCATTTGACGTTGAAGACTTTTGACTTTTGCGCCGGGAATATTTTTCTCTTTCAGTTTTGTAATAAGATCGTGGATCTGCCTCGAATTTGCTAGAAGCTGACCGCTCAGCGCTCCCGCTTTCTTACGGATATTTCTCAGACTTTTGTTCCCTTGAAACCATACGTCGAGCTCGTCTTCCGCCGTTGAAGCGTATGGCGCTGTCACGTTTTCTCCCCGCCCGGCACGTATCTTGCCTAAGCGCTCAGAAACGCCTTTCATAGGCACACGAGACGCTAATCTACTGCCCGCCGCCTCGCTGATCTTGCGTGTGATCATCGGCAGATACGTCGTATCCGCCACCGCGGCAAGTCTGGCCATGCCTACTTTAGAGGCTGAAGATGACTCTTTAGGGACCAGGGAATAGGGACTAGGGATTAGGAACGGCGTCTTCAAAATTTTTTGGTTCAAAAGAAGACTCTCATAGCGCTTTTGGTTTGTCTCGTGATAAACCTGCGGGGCGATGGAAACGTAAGAAATGCCACGCGCTCTAAGAAGTTTCTTTAAGTTCGTCGTATGAAATCCGCCCGCAATCAGGGCTGCCGTACGTCGTCCGTGGTCTGCAGTCTGCGGTCTGCGGTCTGCGATCCTGTCATCCCTTAGTTTCTCAAGCATTTTCTCAACAAATGCTTCGTCACGCTCGCGAGTGGAAAGATAGAAGATTTCGGCGTCTTTCACGAGCGCATCAAAGCCGTCCTCAAGGAACGTGGCGCGCTCATAGAAATCGCCAAGCTCCATGATCTTCTTGTTCAGAAAGCCTGTCAGATGACGAATGTCGAGGACGCTTGCCTGATAATCCCCAAACTCTTCCGGTGTCAAGGTCAGAGCGAAAAGCTTCTCGAGGCTGCGAAGCGAATCCTGGCACCGCAGGATCGCACGCTCATCCTGGTTTTCCGCAAGACGCCCGACAATTTCCGCCTCCAACGCTTTCTGCTCTAAAAGTAGCCATTTCGGATCCAGCCTTTTTGCTTCTTTGAGATATTTGAAATATTTGAAGAGCTGAGGATAACTTTTTAGCGTAGAGCGTACAGCGTTCAGCGTTAAGGGGTCTTCTATTTTCCTGTACGCTAGAAGCTTTTCTTCCATCATCGCAAAATACGCCTGCGTCTCGCCACCCCTATCAGCGAAAATCTTGACCAGCGACTTTTCCTTTTCTTCTAAACCTAGGATCGTGTTCCGGTCTTCTTCGGGCAGACTCTTCAGCGCCTCAGCCTGTTCGGCATTCGCCTTTTTAAAATCAATGCCGGCTTCTTTTTCTTTCAGGGACCTGAGGGACAAGAGATGCGGATAGCCTAAGAGCGAGATGCCTTGTTCTTTGGCCTGGGAGGCCAAAAGGTCAAAATACTCGGTAAGAGAAGTCTCGTCTTTCAGGTACTTCGAACGCTCTTCATCGAATGCCAGCAGAGCGGGATTCAGGATCCTGGGTTTCAGCGTTTGGATGGCGTTCCGGATGCCGTGGAGATAACGTTCAAATTTAACGCGGTTTTTCGCAGTCGCCCGATAGGCCTCGATTGCCTTGTCGTACAGCGTCCGGTCCTCCACCCCCCAGATCGAAAATGTGCGCTCGGAGGTAAGGTCGAGGTACTCCTCCCCGTGCAGGATGCCCTTTCGGAGATACGTCTCGCCCACCTCTTTTCTTTTTGCAAGAGGCGCCTTCTCGCGCAAAAATGACAGCGAATCATTCCCAAAACCGGCCTCAACAAAGACGTTTTTTAATCCCGGATCCTTGGAGAAAAGAACCTCGAGGGTTTTGGCAAGGTTGATTTGCCCGGAATAATTCGTGTGCGCGTCTTGGATTAGATAAACCAAAGTGTCGTCCCTTGTCCGCTGTCCGCTGTCCGCTAAATACGTATCTTCCACCGTCGCCACGGAGGCTGGAAATGCAATGTCGAGTCTCGGTTTTTCGATGCGGAATATGTCTACCGGCTGGATCTCAGGCGCAGCCCAGCCAGCCTGTTCCGCCAAAAACGACAGGACCAAGAGCGCTGATATAAGTCTTAAAGAAGATGGAAAACGACCGCTCATCGCTTCCTTTATTTTATGTATTTTATGGGATATACAGGCAAAACTCGCAAAAAACTACTCATGACGATACCTAAAGGGTACATGACAGGCAAAGGAAAGGCAAAAAAACGGGGCTATAATATTTTAATCAATTTTACTCATCAACTAAAGAATTAGAGGTCTAGTACTCTGGGGAGACAGTTAGTTTAAGAAAGGATCGATCCATTTTCTAAAAAGCTTAAGCCCGTCTGCCGGCACGACGATCGGAAAATCCACTAGAGATCCAATGCCCGTGGCCATAAAATCGCGCGTGTTCCATGTGACAAACGCCGCCACCTTCGCAAGATAAGCCGCGCAAAGGATCGACGCATCACCCCTGTGAAGTTTTTGTAAAAATGGTTTCACCGGATCTGCTGCCGGATTTAGGACAACAGGTCTATTCAAGTAACAAAAATCTAGGCTTTTAAACCAGACATAAAGGTCTGAGTCAGCAGCCCGCTAATCGATCTCTTCAAGAATATCGTCGATATCATCCAACGCCTTTTCAATCATCGGGCTGTACAGAGGCACCGTGCCTTTCATCAAAGTCAACAACCCTACTTGGAATGCAAGTTTTTTTCGCATATCCTCGGTGACAATCATGCTGGGCGCTTTACTCATGGGAGGCCACCTCCAATCTTACCGCCGGCGCTCCCATGGAAGAGGGCGATCGCGACATGTATCCGTCGGTCAATGCGTCGATACTGGCGGTCAGCTCATCCAGCCGGAGTTGCCGCTCCACCTGGAGGGGCAGGTCCTTGGCCGGGCTCATGACCATTTCCACCTGTAGACGGCGTCTTTCAAAATAAAAATGGGTCACCTCATTCAAAATATCGTCGCGCAGCTCTACCATCAACTTGGAACGCGTGTCGATCGATGTCTGGTCATCATTCCAAATAAGATCCCCCAAATTCCAACTAAGACCCGCATGAAAATCCTGGCTCTTCTCCACCGGACCGATGATGAATTTATCCGGGTCATTCGTGCCGCCGCGGTCCAGATCCACATTTTGATCTTTGTTGGAGTCGGCCGTCAGTGACAAAGTGGGAAGCCAGGCTTTTCTCATGGCGGCTTCGCGCCAAGCCTTGATCTTATCAGGATGCACCTCCGCGTAACGAATCGCCGCCTGTTGGATATCAAGAATCGTGGGCTCATGGCTGAAACGGTCTAAGATATCCCGGACGCCCGGCTTCGGCACGTCCACGGCCAGGACTATTTCCTTAAACTCAGCTTTGGGATACCGAAAAATGCCCTTTTTCGTGGCGGCAAAAAGATCCCCGGAGGCTCGATGATAGGTCAGCATGCGCACTTCTTTCGAGGGAAGCCCATCGGAGATATCTTCCAGGATATTTTTTTCCCGGTTCCATCTGAAAGCACCCTGGTCGGTGGCGGCATAAAAGGTCTCGTCAGATATTGCCAAATGATTCACCTTTTTCTCGGGAAGCCCGCCTCCGGACGCAGGTTTCCATTCCACCCCACGCCCATCGCTTTCGAAGAGGCCTTTTGAGGAAGCCGTGATCAAACGATCTTGGGATGCCAAATAGGCAAAGTTGGAAAAAAGTGCCTGCGTCGAAAACTCTTCGATCTGAAATTGAGAAAGCGAAACGCCATTCTCATTTTCAGGACGGCTTTCTCGATCCGTGAGCACACGTTCCCAACGTTCCCCGAGGCCGTCCGCGCTTCGATAAATCCCTCTATCGGTGCTAAGAAAAATTTCCTCCGCCGTCCCGGACGACCACACCGAGTAAACACTTAACTGCCCCAGGGAATTTATCCGGCTGGATTGGCCGCCATCCTTGGCTAATTTCACGAGACCATGGCCAGTTCCCAACCAAAGCTTCCCCGCATCGGTCCGATCCTGGGCGATCCAATAGACCGATTTAGTTTTGGTGCCTGCGGGACGATAAATCGTTTTCCAGTGCTTTCCGGAGTCCTGGCTTTTTTGGACCCCTTTGTCGGTGGCGATGTAGATAATGTTCGGATCCGACTCATCCATCGCCAAAAAACGAACCTGGTTCTCCTCTCCGCGGATACTCATGACCCGCTTCCACTGAGCCCCGAAATCTTTCGAAAAATAGACATTTCTCTGGGTTGCCGCGTAAAGAAGATGCGAATCCCGGGGATGGACCGTCACAAATGCGATATCCGCTTCCGGCGGTGAGACCGGCAAGCGGACCCATTCCGCGCTCGCAAGACCCTCCCAGCCAAACAAAACCGCGACCCACAAAATCAAAGTAGTTTTTTTCATGTTTTTGTCCTTTCTGCTCCTGTAATCGAAGTATGCCCAATGAATGCTACTTTGTCAAATTAGTTTGATTTATTATCATATTTGTCCGGAGGCCCTGTCCAGCGTCCGGTAATGGATGGACTCTGCCACATGGGCCGTCTCAAGGGCGTCTTTGCCCTCGAGATCCGCAATCGTCCGCGCGACCTTGAGACACTTGTGATAGGCCCTGGCCGAGAACCCCAGCTCCTGGATCGCCATCTTGAGGAGCGATTCGGCCTCTTTCGGGACTTGGCAATGAAGGTCGAGTTCCCGTACCCCCAACTGGGCATTGCAGGCAATCCCGGTCCCCTGAAATCGCTTCCTCTGCACTTGCCGGGCATTTTCTACTCTTTCGCGGATCGTCTCTGAAGACTCCGAGGCACGATTTTTTTCCAGGATCTCGGGAGCTTTCAGTCTCGGAACATCCAGCTGGATATCGAGCCGATCCAAGAGGGGCCCGGAAATTTTTGAGAGGTAGTTCTTGATCTGGATGGAGCTGCAGCTACATTCTTTCTTGGGATCCGTGTAATAACCGCAGGGACAGGGATTCATGGCGGCCACGAGCATGAAGCGCGCGGGCAAGGTCATGGTGCAAGCCGCGCGGGAAATCGTGACCTGCCCCTCCTCCAAAGGTTGCCTCAGAACTTCCAACACATTTCGTCTAAACTCAGCCAGCTCGTCCAAAAATAGGACGCCCTGATGGGACAAACTGACCTCGCCAGGCTTGGGATATGAACCCCCGCCCACCATGGCGACAGAAGAAATCGTGTGGTGAGGATCGCGGAACGGCCTTTGGGTCAAAAGCGCTCCCCGTTTTGTCAGAAGCCCGGCGACGCTGTGAATCTTGGTCGTCTCGATGGATTCTTCAGGAGTCATCACGGACAAAATGCTCGGAAGACGCTTTGCGAGCATGGTTTTGCCGGATCCGGGCGGCCCAATCATCAGGACATTATGACCTCCCGCCGCGGCGATCTCGAGACCGCGCTTGGCCTGCCACTGGCCCTGGATGTCGCTGAAATCAAGAAAGGAATCGCCCGTTTGCTTCGCCTTTTCCTGAGTGGTCGCCTTTTCGGGCCTGAGAGGAGCGCTTCCTTTCAAATGTTGCAGAAGCTCCGCAAGACTCCGCAACCCAAAAACCTTGATGCCCTCCACACAGAGGGCCTCTTTGGCATTTTGGGCGGAAAGATAGAGCTCCCCGGGCCCCTCCAAAGCCAAGCTCGAGGCGCGGGGCAAGACACCCGGAATGGGCCGCACCCTTCCGTCGAGGGAAAGCTCCCCGCAGAACACCTTGCCCTCCACGGATTCTTTGGGAATATTTTCATTGGCAATCAAAATTCCGATCGCGATGGCCAGATCGAAACCGGAGCCCTCTTTCTTGAGATTGGCCGGCGCCAAATTCACCGTGATTTTTTTGGCCGGAAAAGGAATTCCACTATTTTTGACCGCGGCGCGCACGCGATCGAGGCTTTCGCGGCAAGCGGTGTCCGGCAATCCCACGATGTTGAACGCGGGGAGACCGTTTGCAATATCCACCTCCACCTCCACCCCGAAAGCCTCGATCCCGAACACCGTGCTGGATAGAACCCGGGCTAGCATCGGTCCTCTCCGAATGCCCCCTCCAAGACCTCGATCACCGGTTCTTGTCTTGGCGGCATCAACACCGAGACCACATCAAAACGGCAGGCCCTGTCCGAGATCCCGTAGCGTTTCAAATAATATTTCGCCACGCGGACGATCTGCCCTCTTTTTTCTGCGGTCACCGCCTCCGCCGGCGACCCCATCGCGTCGGAGCTTCTCGTTTTCACCTCAATGAAAACGAGCGCTCCCTTTTCTTTCGCGATGAGGTCAATCTCTCCGAGAACGCATTCATAATTCCGAAGCAGAACCTTGTAGCCTCGGCGCCTGAGCTCATGAAAGGCGAGTTCCTCCCCCAAGATCCCCAGCGTCTGCGGAGCCGTTTCCACGATTACTTCTTCACACCGTCGGTTTCGAGATTGTAGGATTCCAACACCTTGTCCGAGATCAGATCACGCAGCGTGTCCTCGGGTTCCAGAACATTGAACCATCGTCCGTCTTTCGAGGCTTTCCGCGGCATCGAAACAAAGACTCCTTTCTTGCCTTTCACCACAGAAACTCCCTTGATTAAAAGACTCCCGCCTACTTTCACATCCGCGATGGCCAACAAATTTCCGTCCATCGTGATTTTCCGAATGTCCGCCACCTCGACCTCTAATGTTTTCATGCACTCCTCCTTTAGTTTTCACACTAATAGACGGAGCGGGGCCACTTTTTCGTTCAAAAAATTATAAATTATTTTGTTAATAGAATAGAAATCTAGGTGTGGGCGGTAAGGTTTTGGCGACGGGAGCCTACAACGGAACGGAGAAATTACTTACAGGCTAAAACTAAGTCGATTTTTTGGCAGGTTCTTCCGGTTCCGGATCCGGTTCCGGCGGCGCGAACGCTTTTTGACCGCCGAACGCCCGGCGACGGGTGTCGGTAACACGGCTCAATTCGGATTCATTCGGCGGCGCGACGGCAAGCGTCTCCGATTCCTCTTTGGTTTTCTGGATAAAAGCTTCCACTTCTTCCACAGTCTGAATGGTCGATGGCCGGTTCTCTAGCACGGCTGTCTCAATATTTTTTTCGATGGCCCTCGTCAGCGTTTCTCCGACTGCCTGCTCCTCGTCCGTCATCACCGCCGGCTCTACCGGCACTTGGCCCGGCTTCTGGATGCTCGTTTTTTGAGCCTTTTCCAGGACGACTTGATTGCCTGTGTCTTTCGTGCCGTCCGTCTTGACCCCATACACAAAAACCGGGGAGGCAGAGGCATTCAGCACCTCCGTGTGGCCGCGGGCGTGCCTGATGAGATACTCCGTCCCGCGCACCGAAGCCACCGCCGTCGGGGTTTTGACCTCAAATTCGGAATGACGCGGCAGTTTTTTCATTTTGGCGAAAACGGATCCGTTCGAGAGATCCAACTTTCCCGGGACCACCGAGGCGATCTTGACATGCGTGTTGGATTCCAGACGCGTGACATTTTGTCGGTCCTTGTCATACGCCAGGTCCACGTAACTCTCATCCCCCACCGTCACCTCGTCTCCGCGGCCCAGGAGATCCCCCTGTTTCAAGCTGCGGTCGCCGGCCTGGGGGCTGGTCGCAATGGCAACACCGCTGACACTCAAAACCTCGCATTGAAACTGGGCACAAAGTCCGGATGCGGGCAAAAAAATACCCCCAAGAAGCAAGAACAGATAAGCCCCTTTGAGAAGAGTTTTCATACTACGCTTTTTTAACCCCCCCCTGTTTTCTGCGCTTTTTTTTCGGCCTTGAATTCCTTGGCTTGCTGAATCACCGGATCTGCCTGACTCTTGTAATCCGGGTTGAGGCTGGAAGCCTTTTCAAAATCTGCGATGGTCGCATCGTAATTTTCTTTTTTCCAGTAGGCGGCGCCACGGTTAAAATAAGCCTCGGCGCTATTCGGTTGAAGCTGAATCACCTTGGTGTTGTCATCGATGGCGCCTTGGATGTCCCCCTTTTGCGCGCGCGCCAAAGCGCGGTTATAAAGTGCCTGGACATAGTTCGGGTCGAGATTAATGGCGGAAGTGTTGTCTGCGATAGAACCGTCCAGGTCGCCTTTCTGGCCGCGTGCGATGCCGCGGTTGTAGTAGGCCTTGGCATTTTTGGGATCCAACTCAAGAATTTTGGTATTGTCGGAAATAGAGCCATCGAAATCGCCCTTTTCCTCCCGTGCAATCCCGCGGTTGTAGTAGGCTTGAATGTACTGGGGATTCAGCAGAAGAGACTTATCGTAATCGGCCAGCTCCCCGGCAAGGTCGCCTTTCTCACGCTTCGCCAGTCCCCTGTTGTAGTAGGCCATCGCAAAATTGGGGTCCAGCTCGATCGATTTGGAATAGCTTGCGATCGCGCCGTCGAGGTTGCCTTGCTTGTACAGCACGTAGCCGTGATTATTTTCGGCAATCGCCTCGTCATTGGCGTGCGCCGCAACGGGCAAACAAAGCATTATTAAAAATCCCGCGAAAAAATATTTCTTCTTGGATCTCATGAGGTGTTCCTTTCTTTGAAAGACTGTCCGAAAGACTATACTAAAAGCCTGTGTGGGAGTCAAACCGATCTAGGAGCGCTCTAGGAGCTCAGAACTTTCTTCAGTATCTGCGCCAGGGGAAGAATGGTGTAGGGCTTTGGAAGGAAATCAAAAGCACCCTCCTGGATAAGCTCCTTGGCCGTACCCTGCTCCGTAAAACCGCTGGCCAACAGGACTTTTGCTTTCGGATTAATCTCCAGTATTTTTTTTAACGCCTGGCGCCCGTTAAGGTTGGGCATGGTCATATCCATAACCACCGCCGCGATTTCTTTATGCCTGTTCTTGTAACACGCTACCGCTTTAGCGCCATCCTCGGCTAAGATCGTTTTGTAACCAAGGCGGTCAAGAAACATGCTCCCCAGATTCCGCAAACTTTCCTCATCGTCGACAAACAGGATCGTTTCTCCGTTCCCGCGAGGGATGTTTCGTCCTGTTCCGCCCGCGCCGTGAGAGGCCGGCTTTGCTTCCTGATCCGCGGGAAGATAGATTTGCATCACCGAACCTTTTCCGACTTCGCTCTGGGCCTCCACCCAACCGCCATGGTCCTTAATAGTCCGGAACACCATAGAAAGCCCAAGCCCTTTGCCCCCCGACCCCTTCGGCTTGGTCGTAAAAAAAGGCTCAAAAATTCTGGGCAAAACTTGGGGTGAGATCCCTTTGCCCGTATCCGCCACGGTGATCAAAACATAATGACCTGCCTTAAAACCATGATGAATTTTTTTATCATCCAGAGGCATGTTTCGCGCACGGATGCTCAATTTCCCGCCATCAGGCATGGCTTCGCAGGCATTGTTGACTAGAGCCATCAAGACTGTCTGTATCTCCGTGTCATTCAACAAAACCGGCCATATGGGGTCGTCACAGACCACTTCCGTGTCAATGGCGGCGGGGACCACTTTCGGAAAAGAACGCTTAATTTCGGCCAGGAGACCGTCCAGTTTCATCCAAAGCTTTTTCTGGTTTGATGTTTTGGAAATAGACATCAAGCGCTGGATAACTTCCGTGCAGCGCCGGGCTGCCTGCTCCGCCTCCGCCAACATGGCCCGCGACGGGTCCGAGACCGGCATGTCTTTCAAGACCAGGTCCAAATAACCTGTCAGGGGCGTCATTTGATTGTTGAGGTCGTGCGCGATACCTCCGGCCAACGAGCCCAAGGTCTCCATCTTTTGAGTTTGCAAAACCTGCGTCTCCAATTTTTTCCGCTCGGTGATGTCGTGCCCGAAGTGGATGCTCTCGACGATATCCCCTTTCGCATCCAGACGATCCATGCAATTCCACAAAACGGTTCGTTTCTCGCCGGACTTTGTCGTTAGAATCATCTCGTAATCATGCACCCCGCCTTTTTTTAGATCTTGAAAAAATTTTTGCGCCTGCCTGTATTCCTCCCCTGGATACAAGAGATTCCACCAATTGTGTCCAACAATTTCTGCGGCATCGTACCCCGTAGTTTTTTCGCCGGCAGGATTCAAGAAATCCGTCGTGCCGTCCGCCTTGACACCGGAAATGATCGCGGAAGAACCGTTGATGATCGCACGGGTATAATCCCGTTCCGAGAAAAGCTGCTGCTCGGCTTCCATGCGTTCCGTGATGTCTGCCTGGAACCCAAGGAAATATTGCAGTTTTCCCTCTTTTGTAAGGACCGGCGACAAGCGCAGGCCGTTCCAAAAGGTTGAGCCGTCCCTGCGATAATTGAGGATGGATACTTTCAAAGGCCGACGGGCACGAATCGCTTCCCGGATCCTCTCGACCACCAGCGGATCCGTGTCCGGGCCTCTCAAGAAACGACAATTTTTTCCGATAACCTCGGACACGGCATAACCCGTGATGTTTGTGAAGCTGGCGTTCGCATAAACAATGGGATTATCAGGGAGGTTCGGGTCCGTGAGCAGCACCCCGTCAGAGGCCGAATCCAAGGCGATAGCCAAACGTTTATTCTCCTCAAACGAGCGCTGCAGCGTTCGACGCTCGCTACGCATCATTGAGATCACAACAGCCGCCAAAATCATCACGGCGACACTCAAAACAAAGAAAATCGAAAGAATCATCAGAAGCCCTTTCAAACGCAGTCCCGAAAGTCCCGGCGGGACGGGCTCATTGTACAATACTTGTTGCTTGTACCCCTAGAAACAAATATATGGTTGACAAAACCTGGATTTCCCCCAGAATGGTCTCGTTTCTGTTCCTTTGGCCCCATCGTCTAGTGGCCTAGGACACTACCCTCTCACGGTAGGGACACGGGTTCGACTCCCGTTGGGGCTACCATTTTGGTCAAAACGAAGAACCTCACGTTTTTCTTCTTCCAGGGCCTCGATTTCGGCGTTTAATTCCTTGATGCGGGGCGCGATGTCGAGCAACCGGCCTGACGGGCCGTCATCGAAGTTCTCGTTGATCGAGACGACCTGAACGCCCTTTTTCCTGAGCAGGGATTTGTAGATGATCGAATCTTCGCGGTTCCGGGCGAAGATCGCGGAGATTGAGGAGGATATCGTGCTTTGCAATGAAACAAAGGCGAATCTCGAAGACCGTCTGAGAGAACGGATGAAGCGTGACCGAGAAAAGGAACTGGCCGAGATCGAAAAAGCTCTTAAGGAGTTAAAATCCCATGAGCATAAATATCCTGTTGAGACCGCCAAACTCCGCGGCCGCGTGGAAGCTATGAGGCATCTCGTGAACGAAAAAGCGGCCGGTAGCTTCGAGCCCCATGAAGCGCATCTGATCATCGCAAGCGAAAGAGACCGGATCTTGCAAGAAACCGAAAGGCCCTCCCTTGCCGACAAGGACAAGGAGTTGAGGAAAAGGCAGTTTATCCTTAAATCCATGAATCTTCATGCCGAGTTCACGA
>CAYZGM010000012.1:0-31240 GCA_964478015.1 uncultured Planctomycetia bacterium | reverse complement strand
CTCGCTCCAAAATCATCTCGGCCAGTGTGCCCATTAGTTAGTGAAAGGTCAGTAAATCACCGCTCTCCTTAAACGTAGAGCATTGCCGACAACTGAGACTGAACTGAAACTCATCGCGGCACTGGCGATAATCGGGCTAAGTAAAATTCCAAAGAATGGATAGAGAATTCCTGCAGCGATCGGAACGCCCAACATATTATAAAAAAAAGCGAAGAAAAGGTTTTGACGGATGTTCCGCATGGTGGCCCTGCTTAGCCTGCGCGCTTTGGCGATTGCCCTAAGATCCCCTTTTAGGAGGGTGACACCTGCGCTTTGCATGGCCACATCCGTTCCCGTGCCCATCGCGATCCCAACGCTGGCTAGGGCAAGTGCCGGAGCATCATTCACGCCATCACCAGCCATCGCCACACACTTGCCCTGAGACTGAAGTTCTTTGATGATCTCTCCTTTTTGCTCAGGTAAAACTCCGGCCCTTACCTCATCAATACCCAATTTTTTTGCCACGGCCTCGGCGGTGACTTGATTGTCCCCCGTGACCATGATCAAACGAATACCCTCTTTATGAAGCATCTGGATCGCTTCAGGAGAGGCCGGTTTGATAGAATCCGAGACACCCAAGAGTCCCAATATTTTATTGTCACGCGCAAGGAACATAACGGTTTGGCCGTCTTTTCTCAAAGCATCTGCTTTCGCAGCCAAATCCCCCAGGAGAATCCCCTGGCCTTCCGTCCATTTTTGATTTCCAAGCAACGCCGGTTGGCCATCCAAAATTCCGGTTACGCCCTTTCCTGTGATCGACTTGAAATCTTTTGGTTCCATTAAATTAATCCCTTTGGCCTGCGCACCGCTGACAATCGCCTGCGCCAGAGGATGTTCACTCCCCCGCTCAAGGCTTGCCGCAAGACGCAAAAATTCTTCTTCACTGATTCCCTGAACAGACACCACGGAAACAAGTTTCAGTTTTCCTTCTGTCAAAGTCCCGGTTTTATCGAAGATAAGCGTGTCGACCTTTTGAAATACTTCGAGGGCTTCCGCGTTCTTGATAAGAATACCCGCCGTGGCACCTCGACCCACCCCCACCATGATGGACATGGGTGTGGCAAGCCCCAACGCACAAGGACAAGCAATGATAAGGACCGCCACCGCATTCACAAGAGCGTAGGCCATTCTTGGCTCTGGACCGAAGAATCCCCAGATAAAAGCAGTGACGATCGACACAAGGATAACGATTGGGACGAAGAATCCGGAAACTGAATCGGCCAAACGCTGGATAGGAGCACGGCTGCTCTGCGCTTCACTGACCATATGGACGATCTGTGAAAGCAGTGTCTCACTGCCAACCCTTTCCGCTTTCATTAGAAGAGAACCTGTGCCATTGACTGTCCCGCCAATGACCTTCGATGCGCTTATTTTTTCAACAGGGATCGATTCTCCGGTCACCATCGATTCATCGATTGAGCTTGTCCCCTCTATGATCACCCCGTCGGTCGGAATTTTTTCACCGGGGCGAATGCGCAACTTGTCTCCTGTTTTGACTTGTTCAAGCGGAATGTCTGCTTCACGGCCATCCGGATGGATGATTCTTGCCATCTTTGGTGCGAGATTTAGAAGAGCTTTGATTGCTTCGCCTGTTTGGGTCCGAGCCTTGAGCTCCAAAACCTGGCCGAGCAAAACCAAAACGGTGATCACAGCGGCCGCCTCGAAATACACAAGAGCCTCCCCGCCGTGTCCCTGGAAATTTGAGGGAAAAATCCACGGCATGAAAGTAGCAATGGCGCTGTAAACATAGGCCACGCCCACTCCCAACGTAATGAGCGTAAACATATTCAATCTCCGCCTAATCACGGAAGCAATTCCGCGTTCAAAAAACGGAAACCCGCCCCACAGGACAACCGGTGTGGCAAATAAAAACTCAATCCAGTTTACAAGCTTCATCGAAAATATTTTTTCTATTGGCTTGTCTGGCAGCATTTCCAAGAAAACGAGAAGAATAATGGGCAGTGAAAACATCAGGCTACCCCAAAACCGGCGGGACATGTCCTGGTATTCTTTATTATCCACTGAGACGGAGGGGTCTTTCGGCTCAAGGGACATTCCGCATTTTGGGCATGAGCCAGGACCTGCCTGAACCGCTTCGGGATGCATAGGACAGCTATAAAGAATTTTTATCGCAGACGCTTTTTGGATTTCCTGCGGCTTAAGGTATTTGGCAGGCTCCGCCTGAAACTTGGCAAGACATTTCGGATTACAAAATCCATAGGTTTTGCCGCGCCATTCCATCTTAATCGTTGGAGGCTCTTGGACCTCCATTTCGCAGACAATATCTCTCATGCTGTCCTCAAAAAAAACAAGCAGACGATTCCTCGTCTAATGAATCACAAGTGGATGAATCTTCTGCAGGTGTCGCGCTCCTTCTAACAGGGCTTACTCTACCGACCTTATGGCCACGTATTTGTTGCCGATTGGGGGTATAGGTCCGGGACAAGATCCGACTGCCAATACTCATGACTGTCAATGTCCATGATGGTAAGTTTGCCGCTCCAACCGCCGCCGGTATCCAAATCCCACACGTTGCAGGCGTGAATGGGCTTAAGTGTTTTGTAAGCTTCGGTGGTCGTGTGTCCGACAAATATATCGTCCCATTTGCCATATCGATGTTCTGGCATCACCTTACTCATCTTGACAGCATCATTCAACAAATCCCTGTCCCACATGAGAAACTCTGCGTCTTGCTTCGTCAGCTCTATACCCGGATTTTCCTGATTCACTGTATTCTCATCATTGTAGTTCAAGCGTTATATAAATTAGTGCCCACAAATACAAGCGTACTCGGCCCGCTTACAAACATCGCAGACATGATCTTCATACACAAAGCGAAAGTTACTGGGTTTTGCATCGGCTGTCTGCTTAAATTGCACAACAAGGTTAAGGGCATGACTATCGGGCAGAGGCCCTTTGCTAACTAATACATCGCCCTTCTTCTCGAACTCTACCGTCGTTCTATTGCCATCCGCCTCAGCAATAACAGTAACGCTTTGGTCTGTAACCGCGATTGGTTTGAGCGCGTCATCGTAAAAAGTAATAGTGACGGTTCTATCTTTCTCAACAAAAAATTCGGCGCGGGGTTTTGTGTTTTCAAGCAGCCTACCGCCCTTGGGCCCTCCAACACGCTCATGATCGTGGCCCGCTTCCGCGTATGTAGCGGTTGGTGCAGCACAGAGCGCTCCCACAATTGCAAGTGCCGTTAATATCGATTTCATGCTTTTGCTCCTTTATATCCCGTGGTTTGTTTTCGTTCCATCCACTCGTAGAGCACGGGTAATAAAACGAGTGTCAGAAAAGTCGAGGTCATGATCCCGCCAATAACGACTGTGGCGAGCGGGCGCTGCACTTCGCCGCCGGCTCCGGTTGCGATAGCCATGGGCACAAAACCGAGTGATGCAACAAGTGCCGTCATAAGCATAGGCCGCAAGCGAAGAAGAGAGCCTTCTTGGACCGTCGTTCGGAGATCCATCCCCCGCGTCCTAAGTTGATTAAAAAACGTAATGATCATAAGACCGTTCAAGACCGCGATACCGCTCACAGCGATAAAGCCGACACCGGCTGAAATACTAAACGGCAGGCCACGCAGACCAAGCGCAAACACTCCGCCCGTAATAGCCAGTGGAACCGCCAGAAATACCAACAGCGATTGTTTGAAGCTGCGTAGCGCGATAAAGATCAGGATAAAGATAAGCAACATCGCCCCAGGAACAACGACTGTTAATCGTCGTTTGGCATCAATAAGGTTCTTAAACTGCCCGCCAAATTCTATGCTGTAACCATCCGGAAGCTTAACCCGCTCGGCGATCTTTTTTTGCGCTTCTAAGACAAAGCTTTCCACATCGCGGCCACGCAGATTGATCATGATAGCCCCACGGCGCTGGCTGTATTCGCGTGAGATAGCCGCGACTTGTTCCACGACTCGAAAGTCTGCCACTTGGCCAAGCGTCAAGAGCCCGCCATCATCCACACGCACGGGTAGGCGTTTGAGTTCGTCTATGTTTTCCCGAAGGTTTTCGCTAAGACGCACCACGATGTCAAAACGACGGTTGCCCTCGATGAGCTTGCCAACTTCCTCTCCGGCAAGCGCGGTATCCACAACACGGTTTAACTCCGCAGCGTGGAGATTGTATTTGCTCATGGCATCGCGTTTCGGAATGATTTCGAGTAGTGGCGCTCGGCCCATCGCATCAAATTCCACGTCCGCAGCACCCGGCACTTTTTCCAGGATCTCGCGGGCCTCGTTTGCGATCTTTTCGATCACGGCAAAATCCTCACCGAATATTTTTACCGCAATGTCTGCGCGAGTTCCTTCCAAAATCTCATTAAAGCGCATCTCGATGGGTTGGCTAAAAAGATGCGCCTCCCCAGGGACATATTTACCGAGCTCTTGGGTCATTAGGTTTGCCAAATCATCCTTAGTGGCACGCCTGCCGTTTATTTTTCGCCATATGTTACGGGGCTTGAACATGATATAGGTATCGGCTACATTCACACCCATGGGGTCGGTCGCGACTTCTGCCGTGCCCAACCGGCTAAAGATATAATCCACTTCGTGAAACTTCTCTAAGAGCATCTTCTCACCGCGCTTTTGCATATCAATACTCGCATTAATACCGATACTTGTCGTGCGAATCATATGTGTAGCAAATGAGCCTTCATCCAGTTGAGGAACAAACTCAGCCCCCAGCCTGTTAAAAACAAGTATTGATAAAACAAACAGCGTAAGACCAACGCCAATTACGAGTTTGCGAGAACGCAGCGCAAAAGCCAGCGTAGGTGTATAAAACCTCTTGGCCATGCTAACAAGCCATGAATCTTTTTCCTTTATATTGCCTCCCAACAAGTAGGAGCAGAGAGCGGGCATCAAGGTTAATGCCAGGACGAGCGACCCCATGAGCGCAAAGATGACGGTGATAGCCATAGGTCTAAACATTTTTCCTTCGATGCCGGTAAGCGCCAAGATAGGAAAGTAAACAACTGTAATAATTAGCACACCGAAAAACATCGGGCTCGCGACTTCCTTCGTCGCCAGAAGCACTTCCTGTGTCCGTTCGGCAGCCGTAAGTCGGCGTTTAAGCTCGTGCTGTTTCTCGGCAAGATGCCGAATGATATTTTCAACCATCACGACCGCCCCATCTACGATCAAACCGAAGTCGATAGCTCCCAAACTCATGAGATTTCCCGAAACACGGCCCTGCACCATGCCCGTGATGGCAAAGAGCATCGAAAGCGGAATGGCCAATGTCACGATGAGTGCTGCACGCCAGTTGCCCAGCATCACAAGCAAAACAGCCACGACGAGGATCGCGCCTTCAAACAAGCTCAATTCGACTGTATGGATCGTGCGATCCACAAGAGTCGTGCGGTCATAAACGGGGATAATTCTTACACCTTCCGGAAGTTTGGCCTCCAACTCCTTTAGCTTCGCAGCAACGGCCTTCGCTACCAGACGGCTATTTTCCCCTGCGAGCATGAGCGCCGAACCCAATACACACTCTTCGCCGTTGTAGGTGCTGGCACCGCCGCGTACAGCCTTGCCAATCACGACTTCAGCCACGTCTTTTACGCGAAGCGGCGTTGCCCGAGCACCAAACTTGAGCGGCAACTCTTTGATCTCGGCCACCGTTTGTACTCGTCCTGCCGCACGGACAGTCACTTGCTCGCCACCAACCTGAATCACACTGCCACCCGCGTTCTCGACATTCTCACCGATCGACGCGGCGATTTCGCTGAATGACATGCCCACACTTTTAAGTTTGTCAGGACTCGCTTCAATAACGATCTGTTTTTCATAACCACCGGACGAATTAACTTCGGCAAGACCAGGGGTTGATCGAAGTCGCGGCTTGATCAAAAAGTCGTGGATAAGCTTAAGCTCCATGAGCTGGGCTTCGCGAGCGGCTGGTTTATTGAGCGCATCGGGCGTGTACTCAACCACATAATAAAATATTTCGCCAAGGCCCGTGCTAATGGGAGCGAGCTTCGGCGTTAGGCCGGGAGGAATCTCATCCATCACAGTCTGTAAGCGCTCGCTCACGAGCTGACGCGAACGGTATATATCCGTGCCATCCTTGAAGACAAGCGTGACCTGTGAGAGACCAAATTTGGACAACGAGCGAAGCTCGGTGAGTCCGGGTATGCCCGCCATTTCGTTTTCGACCGGGAAAGTAACGAGTTTTTCTATTTCTTCGGGCGCAAGTGACGGAACTTCCGTGTTGATCTGTACCTGGATATTAGTGATGTCCGGCACCGCATCGATAGGCAAACGAATCGCCGACCAGACACCGATACCGACAAGTGCCAATGTGGCCATTATTACGAACAAACGCTTGCGGACAGAAAATTCGAGGATTTGATTTAACATATTTAGTGGGAGTGCCCCCCTCCTTTGGTGGCGCGAAGCTCAATGATCCAAAGCGTTTCTACGGGCTTTGTCACCACCTGATCGCCTGCAAACAAACCATCAATGATCTCGATTTTACCGTCCGCTTCGCTGCCCACCTTCACAGCAGTACGGTAATAGGCATCCCCATTGACCGCGTAGACAAATGTGCCAACTGATGTATGTAAAAGAGCTGGGCTTGGAATCACGGTCACCGCCTCGCTGCGCGCAACTGTGCTGGTCGCCGTCAAAAACTCGCCGTCTTTGAGCTTAGCGCCGGCACTCGTAATGCCGACTACAATTTCGGTTTCTCCATGAGCAAGCGTTTTTTGAACTGCCACGACAAAACCGTCCATCGTTTCATTGGCGGCCGTCAACAGCTTGACAGATTGTTTCGCCTCCAGCAGAGCCGCTCGCTCCGGAGGCAAAAAACCGGAAGCGTGAACATCGCATCCGGTATGATCTAAATCCATGTGAGCATACCGATGTGTTTCGCCAAAAATCTGGACGTTAAACCTCACTACTTGAGGTAATTTTTCCTCCGTAACATCCGCGATCTCAAGTCCCAGGATTTGACGCGTCTCGTCGGTGAGCATTACACCTTTACCCGGTTTAAATGACGCTCCTGAGGGCGATTCATCGTGACCCTTATTTTCTTTTGGACCACACCCCACCACAAGCATTGTTACCGAAAGCGCTACAAAATAGATGAAAGGCCGGAAAGACTTCATTTCGTTTTCTTCTCGGTTGGCGTATTTGTTAATGCCAAATCTGTCCCGGTTAAAAGATTCAATTGATTCGCGGCTTCAAGCGCCTCTTTCTTCGTATCCTGTAATCCTTCGATTGTTTCGAGATACTGCGTTTGAAGCTCGATATAAGTTGAAACGGGCACTGAGCCTAACCTGTAGTGACGGTCGGCAAGCTCCGCCGCCTCTCTAAAATGTTGAATAGAGTCAGGCTGCCACTTTGCCATCTCTTTGAGCTTGGTGTCGTAGGTCGCGATCGTTTCAATAACTCGGCGCTCCGCTTCACGCTCAGCAATCCTGAAGGAGGTTTCTGATTGAACGCGCTGCGCCTTAGCCGTGTCAATATTTCCTTGATTGAGATTCCATAGGGGTAGCGGCACTGATACGACTGCAGCAATAACACGTTCGCGGTCACCGGCTCTCTCCTGCGAAACGGAGGGACCAACCGAAACAGAGGGCAAACGTTCGTTTTCCGCTAGTCCCACTCGATAATTCTGCCGCACTAATTCAAGTTTTCGCCCGCGAACCGAGAAATCATTCAACTTCGCAAGCGTTACCAATGCATCTTGATTTTTTTCAAGCGGACTAAACGAAAGATTGAATGATGCAAGTGAAAGCTTTGCATCGGGTGCTGCGCCGCGCAATTGATTTAAGTTCAGTAATGCCGCTTGCGCAGCAAGCGAAGCTTTGCTTGCTTTGCGTTGCATATTCAATTCCATGGCCTCAATGACGCGAGTTTCTAGTTGGGGCGTCAAACCCGCCTGACCGCGCTGGACAAGCACTTCACGCAAAGCGCTAAAATGATCAGCCACTTCTCGCGTTGCCGCTGCCTTCTCTTGGGCCGCAAGAAATTCATAGGCTGCTACCTTCGTGCGCGAGACAAGCAGCGCTTGAAATTGGTCTAATCCAAGCTCCGCCAATTCAATATCGCGATCAGCAATGGCTTTTCGCAATCCAATCCGTCCAGGCCACTCGAATGTTTGGGTGACCGTGATATCACCGGTCTTACCCTTCCCTGCAAGCTTGTCTTCCTCATTCCATAATCGCTTTTGGCCGATAGAGCCGCTGACTTCGGGGTTTGTCCATAAGCCAGCGGTCTTACGAGAGCCTTTTGCAGCAGTGATCTCGGCTTGGTACAATCCGAGTTCTGGATTTTTTTCCAAAACCTCACTCACCAGACTATCGGGCGTCATTGAACCTGTATCCGCATAGGCATTTGTCGTCATCAGTGCAGCGACTAAAAACCAACGCATCTTGTAAGAAAATAATTTATACACATGTCACCTGTAGGAATAAAGACTGTCGATTGATTTAATTTAAAACGAAAAAAGGACGTGCAGGATTAAGCGAAAAGCGGGGGATGGAAAATACTGCGAGCGGGACTGTTGACCCTAAGTGTGAGACTTTGGAAAGAAAAGAAAGGCTCCTTAAGTTCGGTAAAAATGCTTGCCATGCTATCTATAATAATGGAATGATTCCCGGCCTGACAAACCATACAGCCGTGCGATTCGACATTTCCTGATGCGGTACCGTCCTCACAAAAAGCAGATTCGATTCCACTCAAGTGAAATGCAGAGATCACAAACACCAACATAAAAACAATTTTCACGAGTCGCTTTTGTTTCATGATGTTATGGATACTAGCAGATTTTTTTAATATTAACGAGAACTATTTCGTGGTTTTTAGTAGTGTAATGCCTGCAGGACCTGTGGTATTGAATACCGGAAACATGCTATTGCCCCCCTGTAGCCCCCCAGCGGTTTGCCAGTCTCCAGGTATGGGCTATTCTTCCTTTTTTCGGAAAAGGCCTCGCGATAATCGCCCAAATAGCCGATGAAATCTGGGCTATTTGGGCATTCAACCTTTTTCCTACATCTTTGCGTGTTCTTCTGCCGACATATTATGGTCTTTTGCGCTATTTTGACATCCCGCCGTCGCTGTTACCATAACTGCAATGAAGAGCAGGGATAGAAGTTTTTTCATACTTTTTCTTCTTGTTGATACAGTCATGCCCTCTTTCTCATTTCATCTTTTGACTTATCGATAGCCGCTTGAGCTTCAGCAGCTGTCATTTCCTTTTCTTCCATTTTCATTCCGCATAGCGGGCAGCTGTGCGATACCGTGTACTTGTCCATCGGACACTGATAGACTTTCACTTTGTCGTGATGAGCCGGAGTTCCAGCGGCATGCTCATGCCCAGCCTCAGCCAAAGCTGAGCCCTGAGCAATCACCACCAATAGTCCTGCCAGAACCAAAGAATATAACTTTTTCATCTTACCCTCCTTGAATTAATGTTGATGAGCTGAGTGATCGTGCGCTGTTGGAACATTTGCTGCCTTTTCTAACGTGCTCTTTTTACCTACACCGACACCTTTTAAATAGACCATCCGGCCTCCCAGATCCGCCTGCTGTGTCAAAACTGCAGTAAGCGTCAACGAGGCGATAAGAAATATCCATTTCCCTCTTGCCGGAATCGCGGACTTAACTGCCAATGTCCAGGCGCTTAGAGCTACGCTCAAACCAAGAATCACATAGCCGAGGTTTTGATGCAGAAGCATGATGCGATGAACTTCATCATCATGAGGTACCGTATTAGCGGCTTGGAGCCCCGTAACCACAGAGATAATGCCAAAAACAGCCCCTCCGTAAAGCGTCCATCGACCCGCCTGAATGAGACCTTCGTTTTTCGCAAGAACGCCCGCCCAATAAAAGAGCGACGACATGACGAGAAGCCCTATTGGAAAGTGAACGAACAGCGGATGAACGTTAATAATTTCCCTTAGGCTTTCCAAACCGAGAGGGACGATGACGGCGCTGTGCCCCATTTCAGCGTGTTCGTCATGAGTTGTCTCAACCGCCCGCACGGACGACCCCGCCATAAAAATCAAGAATAACGCCAATAACCACGTTTTTTTCTTCATAATTTTACCTCCGGTTTAATTCCACTTCCCTAAATTAAAGATTCCCGCACTCTGATCTAAACACTTCTCAATGTTTATGGGGCGGCGCTACGGCCTGCATAACGCTCCCATCGTCTTTATTTGCTTCACTTTTTTTCACTTGAGGCTTTAAAGTCATTCCGCACTTCGGACATTTACCAGGAGTGCTTTGCCTTACCTCCGGATGCATCGGGCAAACATAGACCTGATTGGGATCCACTTTCTTCTCGTAGCCGGGCGCAATATCCGCTACGGTTCCGGGCGGGTTGTTGTACCACCCGAAATCACCAGGTAGTTTCACTTGTTTTGTGTATTCTTCGGCTGTTTTAAAATCCGGGATATCTTCATGGACTTTAAGGATTGTGAACATCCCGCCCATTCCGATAGGCCCAAAAGGTCCGTCTCCAGCCATCATGGGAAGTGTGTTTTCAGGACCTTTCATGTGCTTGGAATGTGCCAGGTGTTCATGCATCCCTTTTTCGCCCATGGCCATGTACCCCGGCAGTTCCTTTGAAATCTTTTCCTCGATTCCTTCCTGGTTCACGCCGATAAGATTTGGGACTTCATGCCCCATCGCGTTCATGGGGTGATGGCGAAGATGGCAATGAAGCGCCCAGTCCCCGGGAATTGCGATAAATTCATAATCGCGAGTTTGACCGGGACCGATAGCGACGGTTGTTTCAGGCCACTGGGCAGATTCGGGGATATCTCCTCCATCGGTAGCGACCGTTTTAAACGTGTGCCCGTGCATGTGAATGGCATGAAAATCTTGTCCCACATGACCTATGCGAACACGTACCCGCTCACCTGGCCGAGCCAGAAGCGGCGCTGTTCCAGGAAACGCCCGGCTATTGAATGTAAAGATATTGAAATCCGTCATGACATTGGGATCTGGACGAGAGCTTCCGGGCTCCACGAACCATTCGTTCAAGAAGATCGCGTAGTCCCTATCAATTTTTGGACTTCTATGTTTGGGGTGAATGATGAAAAACCCCATCGTGCCAAGGCCGATCTGTACCATTTCATCACCGTGGGAGTGGTACATCTGTGTGCCGTGTTGCTTGAGTGTAAATTCATAAGCGAACGTCTCGCCGGGCATAATGGCTTTTTGAGTCAATCCTTGGACACCATCCATGCCGCTTGGGAGAAGGACCCCGTGCCAATGAACTGCCGTGGGTTCCGGCAGTTTGTTCGTTACGAGAATCCGCACACGATCCCCCTCCACCGCCTCGATAGTGGGTCCGGGTGTTTGGCCGTTATAACCCCAAGCTTTGATCTTCATTCCGGGGGCCATCTCCCATTCAATCTCCTCAACCATCAAATGAAATTCCTTTACACCATCGACCATTTTATAAGGCAAGGTTGAGCCGTTCAGCGTCACAACTGGCGCGTAGTCCTCCGCTTTCGCGGATGAAGCGTGAATCAAAAAAACTCCCGTCAATAACACAAGTAACAATTTCTTATTCATGAACTCCCCCATGGTGAGCGTAGCTTGTCGTGGCCATCGGTTTTTCTTTTTGTGTATTTTTATCCATAGTTTTGGTCACAGGGAGCTTCGAGCTGATCGCTTTCTCGAGATCTGACCTTGTGATCCAATAGTCTTTCAAGGAATCGACATACTCTTTATAAGCGAGAATCTCGCTTTGTTTGGCTCGAATAAGGTCGTAATTTCCAAGAAGCATAAAGTTGTAGTGCTTCTGGGTTTCTTCGGTCACTTTTTCGCGCACTGGAATAACGGCGTTTCTGTATTCGTCTACCAGTGTTCGCATCGCAAAAAGATGGTTTCTTTTTTGCTTAATTTCGGAGCGGACATCGTTTTCAATGGCTTTTAAGCGAAACTCCGCTTCCTTTAATTCGGCGCCTGATCTTGAGACTTCAGTTTGGCCGAGATCGTAGATCGGAACTTCCGTCCGCAAAGTAGGCCCCGTGACGCGCCCACCTTCTACGTCTTTCTCAGTGCTTACACCAACCTCTGGATGCCCTAGAACTCCAAAGCGGTTCAGTGAGAGCGCATGTTTTAATGCTTCGACATTTTTTCTGGCAATCAGAAGATCTAGTCTTTTGGACATCCCCATCGACAGAAGCTCGTCGTAGGACAATTCGGAGACCTGGATTTCTTGAAGCTCCTCTTTAATCTCCCATGAAAGGTTCCCCCCACCAAAGCCTATGAGGCGGTTTAGATTTTCTTTCTTAAGAATGAAATCTGCTTCGGCTTTGAGGTATTCCAGTTTCGCGTCCTGATAAAGCGACTTTTCGTTGGCAAGTCCCAGTTCGCTGATATTGCCTGCCTCAAACTGTCTTCTGGCAAGCTCCGCCGAAGCTTCGGCTTGCTCGAGCACTCTCTTTCGCATGGAGAGCATCGCCATGTCGCCCTGGACTTCGTAAAAAGCCGTCTTTACCTCAAACGCCAGATCCAATACTTCATTCGTAATCTGAAGCTCCGCCTTATGGAGCTGGGCTCCCGCGAGATTACTTTTCAGTGGGAAAAGGACAAAGCTTAAGAAATCTTGCTCGATGGCAAATTCGACGTTGTCGTCAATTTCATGATCGGGAACCCGATAGCTTGCTTCGAAAACAGGTTTTTCAGGCAAACGGGTTTTGTTGAAATCGGCCTTTGCGATTCCCCAAGATTCTAACGTTGCCTGGAGAAATTGATTATTGAGCAAAGCAATTTGAACGGTGGAATCCACTGTAAGCGGCTTGGATAATAGTTCTTTCAAACTCTCTTTATTACTTAAACTCGCTTTCGAGATACCAAAATCAATTCTTGAAAAAACATCCTTAGATATCCGGTCAAGATCCCGGTTCCCGGCATGGACAAAGCTCGGCATAAGTACACCCAACAAACACAAAATAGATATAGTTTTATTCCATCGCATATACCACCATTGAATGACTAAGTTTTTGAAAAAAAGAAAAGGCCTACCCTTGAAGGCCTTTTTTAAGGACTATTAGAGAGAAACCGGAGGAGCGTGGCTGGTATAGGCGAAAAGAAAAACCTGGGGCGGCGATGCGCCCGGAGGAAACTCAAATTTGCGCCCAAAACCCAAGGTTGGGTTGGAAATAACTTTCCCCAATACTGGCGGATCAAAGAAAAGACCCTTGTTTGATTTGTCGTCGAATGAATGGCTCGTGGAACTCGTTACTGCAACGAGTGACGGACAGCACAAGGACTCCGGGCCATGGTTTTCTTTGCCGGAATCGCCCTTGTTTTCGTCCGACTCATGATGACGACCCAGAGCGCTGCTTTCCTGCGCTAAGTGAGAATGCTCTTCAGATGCGAAAGCGCACTCAACAAGGCAGGCATTTGAGGAGAAAACCAGTAGAAAAACTAAAGCTGTTGAATAGTATTTGAACTCTTTGAACATGGAGGTAGTCTACCTCTTAACGCGCCATCTTGTACATAAATTAAAGTCAGGTGGTACCCTGAGGGGGTTTTTGGACCTTCCGTTTCGAGCCTTCCCTTTGCAAACAAAAAACTTACGTTAACGTACTCCCCAGATTTTGTGCTCGCTCCCAGAGGAGAATTTTTGAGTATCGTGCAGTGTCATCTAGTTGCGTCTATTAGCGTTAGTATACGAAACGTCAAAGGTTGCGGCAATAAAAACTCTGGGGTGTTATGCGTCTAGTATCGTCTAGATGCGTCTAGTGGAGGCAGTGATGGTATCCCAGTGGTATCCCAAATCGGATTTCAACGCCGCCCGCGGATGTGGGGGTAAAGTTCCGGCACAAGATCCGACTGCCAATACTCATGACTGTCAATGTCCATGATGGTAAGTTTGCCGCTCCAACCGCCGCCGGTATCCAAATCCCACACGTTGCAGGCGTGAATGGGCTTAAGTGTTTTGTAAGCTTCGGTGGTCGTGTGTCCGACAAATATATCGTCCCATTTGCCATATCGATGTTCTGGCATCACCTTACTCATCTTGACAGCATCATTCAACAAATCCCTGTCCCACATGAGAAACTCTGGGTCTTGCTTCGTCATTTCTATGTCGGGATTGACTCCACCGTGAACGAATAATTTGTTGTCTAGCTCAAGGAAAAGCACGGCAGATTGCAAAAAATTCTTATGGGATTCCGGGACACGCACTCTGTCGCGCTGATAGGACTCCATTGTTTCCAAACCGCCTTGGCTTGTCCAGATCTCCTCCATCCATCCATCTTTCATCCATCGTAAGGTCCACTCGTCGTGGTTGCCCAGAATAAGCTTAAGATTCTTAATACGTAAGAGCTCATCGATAACTTTGTTCACTTCGGGCCAGCCGTCACAGAGATCCCCAAGCGAAATCAAAAGATCCTTCTCCGAATCAAATTTTGATCGCTTAAGACATTGTACGAGCGCCTTGTGACCTCCATGAATGTCGCCAACGACGAATCGCTTCATAGCCAAGGTCCCGGCGCGCTCCACTTGTGTTCAAAGCTGGTTTTTCCTGCAAGTGCTTTGAGTGGGATCTCAAGAAACGCCTCAATCCAGGCAGCCGCTTGACCTAAAGACTCCGGGGTATTTTTCATCCGGCTCTTTTTTAAAAAAGCACTCCAGAGTTCCTGCCGGTCTGATTTCTTGTCGTAGATTTGAGCCGCAAAAAAGGGCGGCTTAATTGGAAGCGGGGTCTTCCTGTGTGTAAACGTCGCCTGAAGTGCCTTTGTGAGACTCTCGCCTTCAAATTCAAATTGCCGCGTCATAAGCCAAAGATCATAAAAATCCTTCATTCGGCTGTTTAAAAACCCGAGCTTTACCATCGCTTCAATTTCTCCGCGACCACGGTTTCAATTGTGTAACCTTTAAGATGAGGCTTTGGAAAATCAAGAATTACGGGATAATCGATGGCCTTGGGCTTGGGATAAACGGAGTCCCCAAACCCCACGTCGACCTGCATCGAAATACGTGCACGACCCAAGATACTGAAGAACCTCTGCGAAAGCGCGATTTGTTTCCTGGGCTTTGTTGACAAGCCTGGCGCGGACGGAGGCCTCGAGATTTTTGATTTTTTTTTCATAGAATAGTTTCAAGAATCGGCTGAACTATGTGACTCACCCGGCAGATTTTGGCATAGCGCATAAGCTCCTCGGGTGACACGCGTTTTTCCGCAAATGCTTCTTTAAGCGTCCTTCGGGCAAGATCGAGTCCGATTTTACTCCTAAATTTAAAGCAGTCGGCGATCGTCTTGGCGAGGCTGTAGATACGAATGGTGTGCCCGTCGAGATTGTGTTCCTCAATCCCCGCTTCATACGCTTTTTTAGCGAAGCGGTAATACTGAACTGGGGGATAGTCGATCCTGCCGGCCCAGGTGCCTCTGAGAATCGCAACATCAACCTTGCGCGGGATCTCGTCCGTCGCTTCATGGAAGGAAAGCGCCGAGATGAGACACACCACGCCGCTTGGGGCTTTTATCGAAACCGTCACAAAATCCGGATGAGAGAGATCGGCGCCTTCCGAAAGACGGTAGAGGGCCCTGTTCACTTTTTTCACCTTCCCAGAATCAGCGAGAGACCGGAGGGTTTTTTTGTCAAACCCTGCGGCCCTAATATCCGAATAGGTGGCCATCCCGTGTTTTTCTTTAATATAAGCGAGTAGCTTCTCGTCTTTACTTCTAGTCATAACGCACCCTATTCATATACATTTATTATGAAGTGTATATGATTAGGTCTAAAACGTCAAGAAACGGCTTACACATGTTTGCGTACGAAACGTCGAAGTGGGTAGAAACCACCTTAATAGAAAATCAAAAATTCTGATTTTATCGTTTAGCAACCCATACCTCATACTCATCAATTACAAATCGGGGGAAGATCATTAGAACTTGGCTGACCCGGATCGATTACGCACCAAAATCTTTCTGAGGGTCGTACGAAGTTTCCGAGCAATGGTAGAAGACCGGCGCACGGCAGCTGGCCTGGAACAAGCCTTCGTTTGGTTCGCAGCCGCATTTCGTGGGACCGAACGATATCCACGGCTTGCAAGGCGGCTCGCAATTCAAAGTGTTGAAGTAGAAGGGGGTGATTTCTCTCTTCGATTTTTCAAAACCCTCTTGGAAACCTGGCAACTGGGCTTCACAATCTTCGCGCGACCTGCGGTCGGGGTTTTCTCCATAGTTCCAACCGGGGTGATAATGGCCCTCTTGATAGCCAGGAGGAATGGCGACGGAGACCTGCGCGTAATACACGTATTCGGTCTCTGCGGACTCACCGCATTTGACAACCTTGACGGGCTTAATAGTCACGCCGCCGCCCATCACGTCGCCAATCGGGATTTGCGGCAGCGACGGCTCGGAGGTGTTTTGCCTTGACTTTTGATCCGCGTCAACCGGAGGCGGCTGGGGCTTAGAAAGCGTGTCGCCGGGACCCGCCTCCGGCTCGGGTCCTTCAGGCGGTCCAAGAACATCCGACGGAAATGAGAACGGGATATAAAAATGCTCCTTCCGACCCCGGCCGTCTTCGACCGTCACTGAGAGCTTCCAACGCCCTCCCTCAGGCTTCGTCTTAATCTCCCCAACACTCACCCACTCTTTGTCCCCAGCTCCGGTCATCGCGGATCGGGCCAAGCCGCCCAGGAGGCTTATCGCCGCGGTAGCTGCCTGGCCCTCCGTCCTGTCATTGTCGGAGACGGTTCCCGACTCTTGTTTATCCTCGTACGCGTGCGCCTCTTTCACAAAAGGAACGCGCGTCACTTTGATATAGCGGGAACGCAACACGGGGAGCTTGCTCATGGGGACTGACCGCAGATCGGAAAGACGATACTCCTTTCCGGACGGACTTGTGACGACGATCTTCGTGACCTTCACTTTCTTTGAACGTGGGCGAGGCCAGGCCTCGATCGCAAGCTCCCCGCCGTCCAAGAAATAGACGCGGCCCGTGAGTTGGATCTCGCCTTTCCTCTCGTCGTATTCAAAAAAGCGCGTCTCCTCGCCGAAGGCCAAGGCCCACGCTACCCATGCCGCGTTGATTGCCAAAACCGTAAGGAGGTTTTTCCTAAAAATTCTCAATGAATCAGCACCTTCTCATTCAGACAGAGCGAGATGAAGAATGGCGACCCCTGTATGACGCGTTCCGCAACCCTAATAATGGCTTTAAAACAGAGGTCTTGTCTATAAAACTACTTCTTGAAAATTTCGGCTTACCGTTAGCGGCATAGAAAACTGCTTTAAGATCGACGAGTCTTTAAAAACTCATTTTCTAATTTGAAAGCGCTGCACTCTTTCGTTCGACTTGATCGAGGGTTTTTCCTTCAGCATTTTTCCACTCAGTCCACCCATTAGCGGCTCGTCCCATTACAAAACCTGCCGCTGTTGATACGCTTCCGAAAGTAATGTTTCTTGCAACTTCGTAATATTCACCTTTGTCGACAATAGCCCCTTCCTCAAGTCTTTCGGCACGTGCCGTATGAAGCGTTGGGGGGATACTAGGAACCTCATCTGTATGTCTTCAGCCACTTTTGGACACCTGATCCGAATTCGAGTTTGCAGTTTGCTCCTGGTTCGGGTGGTTGTTTTGTTGCTGGTTAAGATTGTACCGCTTTCTGTTTTTTAACGTCAAACGTTTCTTTTCCTGGGTCTCGCACTTCCGTTGGAATCCTTTGGAATCAAATGTCCTTTTTTATCTATCAGGCCTTTTTTCTTAAACTCGTAGTATCCGTCAATCAATATGTCAGTCAATGCCGTTAAGTCTCGATTAATTTTTTCAGCTTCATCAAGAGCAACAGGCCGCTTCCACTCTTTGGACAAAAAATCGGCGGCTTCTTGGTCCGTCATTTTGCCTTCTAAAACGGGTCAACCCCAACGCGCCAACCACCAGCGTCGCAACGCTACCACCGCCCAGACAGCTTCCACCAGTCCAAACGGCCAAGCTCCTTGAAGGAAACCGTAGATTGATCCCAACAGGCAAGACACAGCAAACGCAAAGATGAACAACGAATGACGTTTCTCGAGAGCGTAACAAACCAGCATCGCCGTGACCGCAAATAATCCAAAAATTGTGAGCTTGTCCATTGTCAGTCTCTTTTTGAAGACAGGATGTTTCGAATGGTATCCCAGTGGTATCCCGAGCACATTTTTAGCCCTTCCAACGCGAGTCTTCCCTTTGCAAACAAAAGAGTTACGTTAACGTACCCCCCAGATTTTGTGCCTCGCCAATTGGGGAGATTTTTCTTTATCGTCTAGTTGCGGGGAGTTGCGCATAGTTGTATTAGTATACGTAACGTCGACGGTTAGGACAACGAAACTTTGAAATGCTTATGCGTTTAGGTGCGTCTAGATTCGTCTAGTGGAGGCAGTGATGGTATCCCAGTGGTATCCCAAATTAAAAACCTGCCGCGTTAGGTAGGACGATCAGTATAAAAATATTATG
The DNA here is from genome assembly GCA_964478015.1 of uncultured Planctomycetia bacterium. Classification (GTDB taxonomy): domain Bacteria; phylum Omnitrophota; class Gorgyraeia; order 2-02-FULL-51-18; family 2-02-FULL-51-18; genus JAHFFM01. The sequence goes on along the minus strand of CAYZGM010000012.1, from coordinate 12,781 downwards.
AAAGGGCCGTACGGTGTTCCTCCCGCGCCGCCGCGTAGACCTCCTTGGCCGCACCCGCGTTCATCAAGGCAATCCCCAGTCCAACGATCAGGTCGGGCCATGCCGAACGAATAAAAATTGTGATCAGGCCGGCACCAACAATGGCGACATTGGCTAAAACATCATTGCGTGCCGAGAGAAACGCCGCGCGAGCCATGCTACCGGCGTGCTGGCGATAACGGGTCAACATGAACGCGCAGGACAAGTTCACCGCGAATGCACCGGCACCTGCCAGTGACAACGGCATGGGCGCTGGTGGCACCGGCATAGAGAACTTCTGCCAAGCAGTCCAAAGGGCAGCTAATCCCGGGACAAGGAGAAGACCTGCGAGTACCATTCCCACACGCGCACGTCGGATGGCACTCCACCCGAGTGCAATAAGTATCAAGAAATTGACCGAGGCGTCTTCCAGAAAGTCGACGCTGTCAGCAAAGAGCGACACTGATCCAATGGAATGAGCCACCGAGAACTCGATGCCGAAATACGCCAGATTCAGGATCGCCACGAGCCGAACTACATTCCGCAATCCTGAATCACCGCTCTCCAACATAGCCTTGTGCAAGGATTAGGAGCGCCCGTCGGAAAGATTTAGATTAACAATGTTTCTTTGAGGCATCGGCTAACCCTGCAATTTCCTTATCAATAAAGAAAAGTCCACGACCCTCCGTGCCTGCGATTTTGATGATGTCTAAAATCGACATGAAAAGCCGCTCCTCTTCATGCTGTTCGGCGACATACCACTGGAGAAAATTAAAGGTCGAGTAGTCTTTCTCTGAGAGACACGATTCAACCAGAGTATTAATAGATTGAGTCACTTGTTTCTCATGCTTAAGGACAAGTTCCATGACATCCGAAAGCGATTTAAAATCATGCGGCGGTTCTTTTAAAGCTCCGACCAACGCATGGCCACCCGCATCGTTCACGTAACGAAACAGCTTCATCATGTGGGTTCGTTCTTGCTCGGCATGAACGTAGAGAAATCTCGCCGAGCCATGTAAACCATTCTTATCGCACCACGATGCCATTGAAAGATAATAATGCGACGCGTAATTTTCCTCACCGATCTGTTTATTCAGTGCGTCTTGTATTTTATTTGATAACACGTTCTTCCTTTCGTTTTAAACACTCTAGTTAACTTAAGTTTCGAGCTGAAATCGAATCGGCACTCTTACCGTGGATTCAATCGGTATAGCGCCAAGCTGGGCGGGCCGAAAACGCCATTTCCTGACGGTTCTCACAGCAGATTCATCAAGGATATCATAGCCTGAGCTTTTCTCCTTTTTCACTTTCGTGGGCTTGCCCGACGTATCAACATCAATCTTAAGAATAATGACTCCCTGCCACCCCCTTTGGCGAGCTTCCCAAGGATAAGGCGGAGCCTGATTTTTGAGGTAATTCGGTCTGACTTCGGTGATCGCGCCTCCCGCGGAATAGAAAGTTGTCGCATCTTTTCCCGGAATAGGAGAGCTTCCGTCGCCTTGAAAGAGAGTGTTGGCCATCGCTTGAACTTCTTTTTTCTCTTCCGGTATTTTTGGTTCCGGTGACTTTTGTTCTTCCAAATCATGCTGAGGAAGTGGCATGTCATTAGGTTCGGGAATAACTGGCTCTTCTCGTTCAACGGGTTTCGGTGACTCTTTCATGGAAATATGGTCTTCTGTCACCAGCTCCGCCGGTGCCGCAACCAGGCTCAGCTCGACGCCGCCAGTGCCCATTTCGACGGCGTATTCAATGGGTTTGGCAAACACAAAACCTCCGTAAACAAACAGCGCCAGATGCGCGAAGAACGAGATCGATATCCCTTTAAACCTGTCGTTGCGCAGAATGGCCGTCATGACTGCTTTCTCTTCGTTTGGATTGCAACTTTTTTTATCCCAATAGAACGAACCTCGTCCAGAACCTCGATGCCCTTTCCGAAATCGGCTTTTTCATCCCCGTTGATAAATACTTTGAGGTCCGGATTTTCAGCTTTTAATTTTCTGAGCTCCCTCTTCAAACCTTCGATGTTGAGTATTTCTTTATCGAGATAAATATCGCCGTTTTCAGTGACAGTGACGGTCGTGGAAGACTTGCGCACTTCTGCTGCGCTCGTTGTCGCTGAAGGCAGATTCACGGACACTCCCTCATTTTTGATCATGGACAACGAAACCATCATGAAAGTCGCCAGAAGAAAAAACATAATATCAATGAACGGGATTATCTCAAGTCTTGGGCGCGTCTTTCCTCGGGGTGATGGCAAAGAAGGCATGTCTATCTTCCCAATTTCCTCAAAAGAATCGTCAATTGGTTCATCGAAGCCTCGATCTGGCGGCGCACTTGCTCAAGCTTTGCCGAAAAGTAATTAAGTGGAAGAATGGCGATGATGGCCACGATCAGGCCAAATGAAACGGCCAGCAAAGACTCGGCGATCCCGCCCGTTATCACCTGCTGTTTATCCGCCAAGTCACCACCTCCAACGATGCCGAAGGCCTTGATCATGCCAGTCACCGTACCCAAGAGCCCGAGTAAGGGCCCCAGAGTGACCGCCGTATCAAGCACCACCAAACCGCGGTTGTACAGGTCTAATTCTTTACTCGCCGCCTCAAGAAGTGCATCGTCCAGGGAACTTTCGCGGTGCTCCAGACCTTCCGTCAACACCCGGGCGATCATGTCGTTCGAGGCCCTCCCCGCTTTGATCGCGTCCAGAAATTTCCCGTGCTGCACACACTCAAATATCTTGTGAACAGTGGCTTTATCCCTGCGTCGGATCTCCCCAAAAATAAAAAAAACTCGCTCAATAACAACCCCCATAGTGATAACCGAAAGAATTAGAATGGGCCACATGATAGGGCCGCCTTTTTGAAACAGTTCAAGCATCAAAAAAATCTCCTAATTATTGTTCTCTCTACCTACCTACGATGTTTGCGGTTGAGCAGATTTTTTCCTGAATGCAAAACCAAGCATCGTGACGAGATAAACCCAATACATCACCGTTTCGGTGAGGGACGGGTTTCCGTTGTACCCGAAAAGCGCTTTCAAGAACGATCCGACACCTTTTTTCTCATTGAGCACGGAATTCATATCATAAAGATGTTCGATCCCCACCGGAACCCAGCCGACTTCTCCAAGTTCATGCAGTCCGTAACCCAAAAGTCCTGCTGCGATAAAAATGATAAAGATGCCGGTCCATTGAAAGAGTTGCCTCATCGGCATACGCCGTCCTCTCGCAAACATCAGGACGATGATGAAGACAGCCAACGCACAGCCGGTCACTCCTCCTATCCAGGAAACCGACCCCCCGCTCTGGATCGAGACGGCTTTTAGAAACAGCACGGTTTCGGCGCCTTCGCGTAAGACTGCGAAGAACGGCAGACTCACTATGGCCATATAATCCCGGGCTGAGAGCGCCACTTCCATCTTGCTCTCAATATCAGATTTGATATGCCGGGCCTGTTTCTCCATCCAGAAGAACATGTAGGTCAGAACTCCGAATGCCAAAAGCGAAATCACGCCTTCGATGATAGGCCCGGCGCTCTCCTGCGCCGAATCCGTCATCGAGGACAGCCAGTTGCCTAGACCCACGCTGAGCGCGAGCGCCGCCACGACCCCGACGACCACATGCGAAACATATCGCATCGCCCCGAGCTTTGAAAGAACCGTTAAAATGATTCCCAAGATAAGCGACGCTTCCAGCGCTTCCCGAAACACCACCACAAATGTTGAAAAAACTACTCCGCTCATAGGATCAACCCCACAACACTTTCACGCCACCGTAATAAGTCTGCCCCTGAGCCGGTTCGATCCCATCGGAACGCACTCGAGAAAAATATTGCTCATCGGTTAAATTGTTAATTCCGAAGACCACGTTCACATTCTCGTGGACACGCACTTCGCCTGTGAGGTCCAAAACCTCATAAGCCGGGATTGCAGTCAAACCGGTCGTCCCGGCCAGGTTATTGTCAGCCCAGTAATGGTCTTCCACGAACGTCCCCAAAAGTGCAAGTTTAGCCTTGCCCTCTAGAAAACGCCAGATGATCCCGGCTTTGACCACATAATTGGGCGCATAAGCCGGTTCTTTTCCGGTCAACGGGCCGCCTTCGAATTCCGCGGAAAGAAAGGAAGCGTTCCCATACAAGCTAAAAGACCCTAACTGATCCGCGAGTTTCGCTCCCGGGCCGCGCGCGGCATCAATGAGACCGACCAGATCAATTTCGCCGCTCAAATCCACGCCGTCGTATTGGACATCACCGACGTTCATGTTTTGCGTCTGTCCTCCGACACTTACCGTTCCGAAGTAATTCTCGTACTCGGTCAGAAAAACACTGGCATCGTACTGCATCCACGGAGTTGGGGTGCCGCGTAGCCCTGTTTCATAGGTCCAAGTGTGGCCTTCATCCAGATCGGTGGCTGGAAGCGTGTTGTTGCCGGTAGGAGCCAGCGTATCGAATTGGGGAGGTTTGTAGCCTTGTGAAGCGTTCGCATAAAGCTCGTGTAGCGACGACAACGCGTACTTGAGCCCGATGCCGAACAAAGGCACGGTTGAAGAGAATTTGATGTCGTGTAGCGGCGAGGTCTTCCCGGTATTGAAGTTTTCTTTTACCTCCATATCCAACAATTCCAAACGGAATGCCGGGATGATCGACAAATCACCAAAATTAAACTGATTCTCTCCAAAAAAAGACCCTGAGGTGGTTTGATAATCAAAGTCAAAAATGGGGTTTCCGTCTCTGGATGGATAAGTTGTGCTACGATCCTGCGTGCGAGGGGCGTCGGCCCCGTATAGCAGGGCGCCTCCGGTAAACGTGTGCTTCTCTCCAAAGGCCTGATAGTCATGCCGCAGACGCGTTTCAATGCCACCCGAAGTGACCTCGCGTCGGTCGAGATTATTCAGGTTAGAAGTATTTGACGTGCGGCGAAGACTGAAACGGTCAAAATAACTTCCATAAAGCGTCGTGGTCCAAAGCGTATTTTCCGAAAAATCCCGCTCATACGTGAGGCTTGAAGCGTAACGATCCGTTTCCAACCGATCAAAAGGACGGATAGTCTGAAACCGGTCGGCCTGGTATTGGGCCAACGTCAAGCGGCCCGGCTCCCCACTCTCTTTTTCCTGAATATCCAAGCTCCATATCCAGCGGGCGTCCTTGTCCGCATCCAGCGTAAGTTTCAGGCTGCCGCCATTAATCTCGAAATCCTCATTATTCCGCTGACCATCGGATTGGCTATGGTTGAAATAGCCCAAATAACCTGCCCGACCGCTCGTGCCACCAATCTGGTTGTACGTGCTGTAAAAGTCGTCCGAACCAAAAACATGCTGTGTATCAGCGGTAAATTGTTTGTCCGCCGGAGGCATGTAGGTCACATAATTCAAAACCGGTCCGGGCTGAGGTCCGTATAAAAGTGCACTTCCTCCACGGATAAGTTCTATTTCTTTAACCGCTTCCATGGGCGGAGTGTAGTAAGTGGTCGAATAGCCGTAGCGTTCCATACCGATCGGCAGCCCGTCTTTCAACGTAAGAAGATCCTGCGATTCATGAGGATCACCTATGCCACGGTAATTGATGTTCACATGGGCATGGTTATTCTGCTCGGAAACCAAAAGCCCTGGGAGCTGTGAAAAAGCCTCGCGGTAGTTGTTATTTTGGATTTGCGGCTGGTTGTACAGCGCGGCGGAGGTCGCTTTTTTTCCAGAGTAGTTTTTCGTTCCTTCAACGCCTGATTTAAAATGCGATACCATTACGTCTTTCTTTGCCGTCACCACAACTTCAGGCAGAGTCGACGCGGCACCGGTGTTCTTCTCCGCCGCCAATAAAGGAGCGCTCTGAAGAATAATCGTCATGCCCACCATAAAAAATTTTAGTGGTCCAATTCTTCTAATAATCGTCATTTTTGAATCTCCAAATTTATTCCAATATCGCTGGCTGGGTGTTTTTAAAAAAGCGTCCTTCCTCCCTGGCTACTCAAAGAACAACGCCTAAAAAATCTCTAGTTTTAACCACTTACATTGGCGACCTTCTGCTTGAAACCATCCTTGACCCATCCAAACAAAAGCCACATGGCGCAAGCAAAAATCATGAGCACGGGAAACCATTTCCCATAAAGACCATCCGTCGAAAAAGGTTCGGTCGCAATATGGAACGCTTCACTGTTGGGAATAAGGCCCGTTTCTGAAAATTCGTGAAAAGAATAAATAAGAATTTGCACCACAAAAAGTAAAAGATAGATGCCGGTGACTTGAAAGAATAACTTCAGGTTTATAAACCGGCTGAAGCGCACCCACAGATAACAGAAAATACTTGTTGCCAGAACCCCGAGCGCCGCTCCGCTAAGGATGTGGCGCTCGGGAACCTGAATCAACATAAGCGCGGTTTCCATTCCTTCTCTTGTGATCATGAGCGTGGTAAATAGAAAAACACCAAAATAAGCCAGTCGGTTAGAGGTCTGGGAAGTGATACCCCCTAAACGAGATTCCATTTTTTGCTTTAGATATCTGCCCTGTTTCCACATTTGAATCACAAGTGTTGTCACCATCACGGCTGCGACAAGGCCAAGGACACCCTCCCAGAGAGGCTCGTTCACCCCCTTTGACATGACAAATCCAAGAAAGGCACTCGCGAAAACGGATATGCCAATTCCCCAGTAAGCTGCTGGTAAGAGGAAATTCTGGTTTGTTTTTTTTAAATAGGCAACGACTACCGAGACAATGAGAAACGCTTCGAAACTTTCCCTCAAAACAATGACGAATGCTTGAAACATTAGGGAATCCTTTCTAAGTTTAAGAGTTTCCCTTTACGAAGAAGAGTTACCTGAGAACGCTGATGCAAGAAACGGCGTGCACACTCCATCTCATCACGCGGGTCAGAACCCAATGCCCAATAAAGCCCCCCAAGACGACTGGGATTGCCGAAATCAACGTTCGAAGCAATCATTCGTAATTGACAATGGCTCATGCCCTCGCTTTGAAGCACCAGATCTGCGTAAAGGCGATTGAGAAGCGCTTCAATGGTGCAAGAAAGCGTATTTTCCTCATGGCACTCGCGGTGAACGACGTTTTGAATTTGCATTTCTAAAATATGATCCGGGAGTGAGTGATCTACGGTAAACCCGTGGCTTTCCAAAAGATTGGATAATTCCTTCCAATCAAAAGAAGCCGCGAGAACCGAGTCAATAGAAAGACAATCCACTTCCCAGATTCGTTTTCTTACAAGACATTTTGTTTTTAAACGCCGTTCCATAGCTTTACTTCGTCAAAATTAATTTATTTTGTTTCGTGACCATGAGTTTATACCAACCGTCGTTATGACGAATTAGAACCAACCCTTTCTCGCCGAAAATATCTGATGAATGAATAATCAAATCCGCCTGCTTAGTCAAATCGGGCAACTTGTTTTCATCCTTCTTTCCGTAACTTAGCGTTTCCACTGTTTCCATTTGAGACTTTGTCTCAATCAATGATTAAAAAAAATGAGCTACTTCCTACATTTCGCGCACCGCACAAAAAGCTTATGGTTGTGAAAAAGAAGCTCAACATCATACTTCTTGCAAACCTTTGTCTGTAGTTTCTCGATTTCTTCACAGTGATACTCAATCACCTTGCCGCAACCAACACAAATAATGTGGTCATGATGCCCTTTAGAACTCGAACGCTCAAAAAATTCTCCCTTACCTTTCCCAACCGATGTCTGGATAACTCCGCTTTCCAAAAGAAGCGGAATGGTGCGATACACCGTTCCGCGGGCAATGCTTTCATCATCTTTTTTCAGAATCTCATAAAGCTCATCCGCACTGAAATGGCCCGAAAGGTGATGAACCTTTTCATGAATACACCGCCTAACCTTAGTGTATTTAAGATCCTTCTCTTCAAGATAAACTTCGAATGAGTTGGCTGTCATAGAGTTGGCTACCTCAATTAAGACATAATCCTATTTAGATTATGTCTTATTGTCAAGTAATTTATTTTAGAGTTTTTCTACGCGTCAACGTTTAGGAGGCTTGAAATGGTATCTCAGTGGTATCCCAAATCGTTTCAGATCCACTTTTTGATAAATGCAAGAACCACAAGAATAGCTCCAAAAACGCAAACGACACTCGCGCCTGTTGGAAAATCCATGTAATAGGACACAGCCATGCCGATAACGCTTGCTGCCAATCCCACCACCCACCCCAGCATCAACCGAACAACGGGTCTCTTTGAAAATAAAATAGCGCAAGATGCCGGGACAATTAGGAAAGAAAAAACGAGTAGAATGCCCGCTACATGAACCGAACTTGTAACGACAAATCCGAACGAAGCATAAAAGATAAAATCCCAAAACCTCACATTGATTCCTTCTGCGAAGGCTTTCTCCGGATTTTGTGATATTAATAGAAGCTTCTCTCGGAATCGGTAGTGGAAAAGTCCAATTACCGCATAGATGGCAAGCATCTTAAAAACTTCGGAGCCTTTTATAAGCAAGATATTTCCGACAAGAGATTGGCGGATATGCTCATCCCCTTCTCCCGAACGGCTTAAAACAAGAATTAGAAGGGCCGCTGAAACAGCATAAGTGATCCCGATAATCGCCTCTTGGGGGATAACCTGCTTCTTGAATCTTGTTAGAGAAAATATTCCTGCGCCGACGACCGTGAACGCAAGTGAAAGCCAATAAGAATAAGAACTCTCCAGTCCTTGGCCAAATACAAGGGCAAAGCTTGCACCAAGAGCGGCAATCTGCGCGAGCGCCAAATCAACAAAGATGACCTGGCGCTCAATCACGTGCAGTCCCAAATACGCGTGAATACCCGTTAGAATGAGACAAGCTAAAAATGGCAAAGCCATAACATGCAAAAATCCGACTAGTGTCGCTGTCATTTTAATGCCTCGTTTATTTGCTTAATATCATAATCAAAGAGGTTAAATATACCGTTAGTTCCTGGGGCCTCTCCGACATTCTGGCAAACCGTTATTACTTTGGCTCCAACACGGTTAGCCAATCTCTCTGCGCCATCTTTTGGAAAATAAGTCGGCATGACAATCGCCCCAACACCCTTTTCCTTCACGTAACTTTCTAAAAATTCAAGGTGTTTCGGAGTTGGCGGTATGCCGGGTTTAGGCTCAATAAATTGCTCCGTCTTTATCCCCAAGAAATCGGCCATATATTCAAAATCATCGTGGTAGGAAATAACCTCTTTGCCAACGCAGTGGGCACAAAGTCTTTTCCATTCATCAATTTTAGCGTTAAGTCGTGAGATAAAATCCTTTTCGCGCCCTTCGTAATAAGAGGCGTTTGCAGGATCAACACTCTTTAATTTGCCAAGTAGGGTGTTGGCCGCAATCTTTATACTTTCCGGGCTCATCGCGTAATGAGGATTTCCAAAAAGATGCAGATCACCCATTGATCGTGAAAGTGATCCCGTGGGAACTTTTAAGAGCTTTATTCCTGTCGAAAGATCAACATTATGTTCTCCGCCTCGAAAAAGACTCGGCTTCCCTGCCGCTTCAAGAAGCGGGTCAACCCACGCTTCCAGATCAAGCCCGGTGAACACAAAAAGATCGGCATTGGCGACATTGCGCACATCACTTGGTTTGGGTTGGATAAAGTGAATGTTAAATTTCGGCGACGCTACATGCTTAACATCAACCTTATCTCCGCCAATTTCTTTTACGAGCTCTGCGAACATTGTCGTGGTGGTAACAACATTCAGTTTGCCCGCCGCGTAAAGAGGTCCCGTATCCGCAAAAAGAAAAGAACTAATCACAACAAGTGGGAATACCGTAATAAATAATAAGTGCCTCAATTTAAAAATCATGGGTGCTCTCCTGTTTACTGAAGTTTGTGTTTGTGCTCGCCAATGGCGAATGTGCCTTGGATCATAACTTGGTTGTCATCTTGTCCGTTTGAAAGATCAAGATGCGTTACTTGAGCTCTCCAGCGAGCAAACTCACTTTGATAAAACGTAAGGTAGCCGGTATAGCCAACATCCGCCGAGTTTGGGTTGCCAATCGCATCATCTACAAGTTGGACCTGATCGAATCGGAAGCCAGTCGCCCACTGCGGATGAAAGCGTAGATCAGCCAAAACATAGCTTCCCCATAGATTCCTGTTGTTGTCGACGTCATTAAAAAATGTTTCGCCAGTGGCGTCATCAACCGTTTCGACAAATGACTCCGTCCGCTCGACATGAAATGCTTCGCTCTGAAGCTTGAAATGTCTTTGGTCGGCATAACGGTAGATCAGTGTGCCGTCGAGACCAATCACGTTCACTTCAAACGTCGAGTCGTCATCTCTCGAGCCCACAAGATGCGAAGCCCCAAGTTCCAGCCCAGTCGTATCGTTTAAATCCCAGTAGTTCTTGAGATGGCTGTAAATGGTAGGATGTCTTCGAGTTTCCCCAAATAAAGTGCCGTCTTCTCCATTGCCGCCTTCGAGAATACCCAATGATATTTGGTGTGTGGAGGCCCAAGGTAGATCAAGCGTCTTCTTAATATCAGCGCCAGACTTATTGTAGCCCTCCAGTCCAAAATACCGCTGAATCACAAGCGGCTCGTCCACCGTATCCAGACTATCGCGATGAACAGAAAGAGCCTTGCCAATAATAGGCTTAAATCGCCCAAGACGGGCAGTAATACCCCAAGGAAGTCCGTAGTGAGTGTAGTAGGCCTCTTCTAATCCCGCATCCTCAAAATCCGAAAAGGAAACCGTCGCATCCAACCGAGAATAAGGATCAACAGCGCTTCCAAAAACAAGCTCTAGCTCTCGAACACTAATCCGGTCCGCGCCGTCGGTATCTTCCTTGGGGCTATCCAGTTTAAGGACGGTATCGGCTACAACTCCTATATCAGGATTCCATCGGCCCTGAAGCGCCCGGCTTCCCGACGATGAGGGTTCGGGAGAGACTGTAAATGGCTGAGGGGTTTGCCCTTTTAGAATCTCTATCTCACGCTGTTGGTTTTCCACGGTTAACTTAAGGTCGTTCACGATTTGAGACAGTTCTCTCACTTGGGATTCAAGTGATCCCATTTCTGCCGCATGAGAGGGTCTTGATATTAAACAGCAGATACATAATATCCACAGCACACGAAGTTTCATGACTCCTCCAAAGAATTAAAGATTTAATTGAGTAAAAAAGAAAAGCCGAGCGGAGTTAGAGATCTACTGGAGGAGCGCGAACAGAAAAAAACCGGGTGGGTGAAGTAACTATGGGTAGAGCAATAAAAAGAAAAAGATAGAAGGCAAAAGAAAAGGCAATGGCTGTTACAAAGCCACCGATATCAGCTTGAAACCCATGCTGCCCAAGTTGATGGATCGGGCAGGAGGCGTGCTTAGAATGGTCAAAGTCATCACCGTGAACATGAGGGACAGCAGATAGAGCCCCCACCATCCCCACGGAAAGAATAGATAAAAAAAGTAAAAATGCTAGGGGTTTTCTAAATTGAATTTTTTTAATGTGGTCTAGTTGCGGGGAGTTGCGCATGATTGTATTAGTATACGCAACGACGGAGGTTAGGACAACGAAACTCTGAAACGCTTATGCGTCTAGTCGCGCCTAGATTCGTCTAGCGGAGGCAGTGATGGCATCCCAGGAGCAACCCAAATCGGAAACATGCTATCCATAACCTTCATACTGCGCTCGTGTTCTTTGGGAAGGACGTGATGGTAGGTATCTCCCGTGATCGCGACCCCGCTGTGGCCAAGGTGTTTGCTGACGTAAGCCAGATTTATGCCGCTAGCGAGAAGCCAGGTGGCGTTTGTGTGGCGCGTGTCGTGTAGCCTGAAATACTTTAAGTTCGCTGACTTTATGACGGCATCGGCTTTCTGGCGGAGGGTTGACCGATCGTATGGCTGGCCGTGATTGGTGCAAAACACAAGCCCCAACTTGTTGCCCTGGCTGCGCTCGCTATGTCGTAATAACGCGGCCTTGAGAGCTGGGATCATAAAAACTTTGCGCGTCGATTCTCGTGATTTGGGTGTTCCAAAAATCCAGGACTTATCCCCCATTCCATATCTTCCCTTAGGCGCATGGGTAACATTCCGTTCGATTGAAATTAAGTCGTCCTTGAAATTAATGTCTTTCCACATGAGCCCGACGACTTCGCCAACTCTCACGCCCGTGCAAAACATTGTAAAAAAAATCGTGCGAAACGGCTCGTTCATTCGCTCTAAAAATATGGCCGCTTCTTCTGGCGTAACCGTAGTTCCTGCTGCACCGCGAGGAATATTGTATTTCTTAACGAGTTGGGCTGGATTGGCTCTCGAAAAACCAAGCGCCATTCCGTATTTCAAAATCGTGCCCGTCGTAACCAACATGGCATTGGTGTAGCGAGCGCTTACCCTCTCGCGAAGCTTTTGCTTCACGATCTCAAGGTTATAGGCCGTGATCTGGTTGACGATCTTCTTGCCAAGCAAAGGTAACAAATGTATACGAAGCTGAGCGTCATAAGTCCAGATCGTCGCCGGTTTAGGGTTGGCCCCCTGCTTATGATTATTAAGCCACTTCTCAGCGAGTTCCTCAAAGGTGATGGGCAGAATATCCTGAAACGACCCGCTGGTGGCGATTTCAGATTTAATTTTAACGAGATACCGCTCGGCTTCGCGCCTGTTTTTGCCAACCGTCTTAAAGATTCGACGAGTGCCAATGCGATAGTGTACCGCCCAAACCTTTTCTGGATGATCGCAGTCTAACTTCCTGGCGCTATACCGTACCTTCGCTTGTCGACACGCTGAACAGCGTCTAATTGACCTTCCCCAATTCAGTGGACAGGTTGTAAAGACAGGTTTGCCTGCCTTTC
>CAYZGM010000011.1:0-32253 GCA_964478015.1 uncultured Planctomycetia bacterium | reverse complement strand
AAAAATCGACTCATCTACCAAGTTTGAATTTACCCAATTTATTTTACGCTACCTTAGCGTCGCGGTTGAGGTCTTGCGGCCTGCTTATTCCGTGTCTGGCCTTTCTTCTGCGGGGGTGGCGGATGGCTCTGCCCTTGCTGTGATGTCTGCCCAGATCCAACCGTGAGATTTTTTCGCTCCCGCGCCATGGGAGCATTGTGGCCCGATGAATCTTGGGCTCCCTCTGCGCCCTCGACGCCGCTCTTCCAGCGGTCTCTCGGGAAGTTGACAGGCTCCGGGCCGCCTCCTCGCCTCTTTTCGTTGCCGGGGAAAAAAGGTTCCCCCAGGCCCTGTGACCGCGAGAATTCACCCCTGCGGTCCTCCTCGTTGCCCTGACTTTCCCCAGCGACTGTTCTTTTTCCAAACTCATCGCTTCTCAACACGCCTGCGCCACCTCGATGGACTGGATCTTCATTTTGAGCAGCGCCCTCTTTTCTTGCCAGTCTTGGAACGCCGTCACCGCCAACCTGCCGGGCCGCCTTGCCGGCCTCGTCGGCATTCAACGTTCTGGGCTTATGGCGTCCTTTCTCATGCATGCGTTCAATGGTTCTGATGTCCTGGACTTTCCCCACCCGTCCTTTTGAGATATTGTCCTGGATCTTTCTGTCGATCCCCTCCTGAAACCGCCTGACAGGCTGGAAATCTCGCTCTTGCATCGGACGCGGCGCCAGTGGCCCGACACCCCGTCGTTGAACCTGGGTGGTCTGGGAGCGGCCCAGAATCATGGCCTCGCCTTTTTTCTCTCCCGCATCATCCAATCCGAACACGTAAACATCCGAATCAGAAACATTATAAATCTGCGTTTCACCCGAGAGAAACGTCGTGCGGTACTCCGTGCCTCGAACGCTTGCAATCGCAGTTGGCGTCATCACATCGAACGTGGAGTCCCTGGGCAAAGATTTTAACTTTGCAAAAACTCCTCCCCCCTGCAATTCCAGTTTTGCAGGAACGATCGATTTTAGACGAACCTTGGAGTTTTCCTCCACCCGCGTGATATTGCTCCAATCTCGGTCATACGCCAAATCGACATAACTCCCCGCAGAAACCTCCACCAAGTCGTCCGCTTTCAGTAGATCGCTTTCGCTAAGCGCCTTTGGGCCCGCCGTCGCACTGGAAACCGTGACCGTGCCCTCCAGCGCCATCACTTCACAGTAAAAATCCTCTGCGTAGACTGGGCCGGCGAGCAAAAAAAATAGCGCAAAAATCAGGATGTTAGCTTTTTTCAATTACTCCAGCCTCTCCACCGGCGTATCGTCTTTCTGCCCGTAAACCCGAGGTCCGCTTCGCCGCCGACGGAATCGCCCGCCACCGGCCGCCGGAGGTCCCTGTTGGCGTCTGGGGGCTGCTTTTTGCCTCGACTTGGCGATCGAAACCACGATCTTACGGCCTAAAAAATCAGCACCGCTTAAGCTCAGGGCCTTGCGCGCATCCTCCGGGGACATTTCCAAAAAAGCATACCCTTTGAGCCGCCGCGTCAGACGGTCTCGTATTAAATGCAGGGTTTTCACACGGCCAATTTTGGAAAAAAAAGCCCGCAACTCTTCTTCTTTGACTTGATAACTTAGATTCCCGACGTAGAGCCGGGAGCCGGTCGCGCTTGGATCATATAAACCAACATTGGAGCCGCCCGAAAAAAAGCCTTTCAACGACCGCCAAAATTCCGATAAAAATCCCATGAATTCTCCTTTGAATTTCTTGCCCAAGGTTTAACTTTAAGGTTTGGCTCACGGAGAAACCCCCACGCGGTCCCCAACTCGGATCTCATCGCGCGTTTTCCATTCGGGAAGAATGACGGCCCCTGAAATCTTTTCGCGGGCCTTTGTAACCATCACTTTTCCAATTTTACGTCCGTTCCGCAAAACCTCGAGTATTTTGTTCTTGTCCAGACCATCTTCAACTCCTGCGTTCACAACAACAAACCCATACTCCAGGTTCGCGTGAACAACCTGCGCTTCATTCCTCGGTAGTTCCGGAATGGCGCTTAACTTCTCCCTGCGTTCGATGAACCTGTCGGGGTTATCGAGCGACCAGGGCCGGTCCCGATGCAGCACTTCCTGTGTTTCCCCCTCGATACTCTGAGCCTTTTTTTTAGGCGCTGGGAGAAAATTATAACTCGTGCGATTGATGACCTGGGTTGATTTCACAAGAGGGTAGAAAGGCGGGCTGCTCCGATCCTTCCTCTCAGGAGCGGCTTCTGGGATCACGGCTCCGACTGGCTCCGCCGCGGCCTCCGTGCTCCGGGCCATCGGCCCCTCTTTTTTCTTGCCGCGCAAGCTATCCCCGAGCCCCTGAAAGAATGACTGCGCGATCTTCATAGGCGTCTCACAACAATGATCGGCCGTCGTCATTTTTCCGGGAGCTTCCACGCTTTGACTTACTTTTTTTTCCAGTTTTGGCGTGGGCGTGGGGGCTGGCTCTGCTTTCTTCCTATCTTCCTGCTGTTTGAAAAAATCAAACAACTTCCCTCGTTTATTTTCATTGGAGTCGAATGCGGCCTTGGGAGACTCCGGCCGAAGGGGCAATAAAATGATCATGGTCGTACCCAGGTCGAATGAGCAAATCATCATCCGGATCTGATCCCTGGGCACGCGGATCCCAGGAAAACTGAAATTGAATGTGGCGTTCTCCCCCGGGCCAAGACTGTCGCGGTTACGCATCATTTCGGTGTGACTTCGATCATATCGCTTGCCGGTCCAGGTCACCAGGGTCAGGTCACGGAAAATTTTTTCCGTGGCCAGCGGTTTCTCGGAATGGTTGTAAACCTGAATGCTGACGCCCCTCCCGCTGCCCACAACGTCACTCACATAGGCATAAGCATAAATACGCTTATCTGTGCCCGGTCTGCCTTGAGAAAAATCCGGCACTAAATTATTTTCCCTGATGTCAATATTTTGAGCAAAATCCTCGCTTTTCATCTTAATGCCGTAAAAATCGGCTGCTCCGTGCGCCGACGGCGCAATTAGACTCATGAAAATAAGCAGGCTCGCGGTTCTTTTACACAAGACTAATCTGGTCTCCTGGTCTAATCTCCGTTTGAATAAACTCGGGAAGCAAGCTGGCGGCCGACACCGCCTCGCGCAACTGTTTCACACGGGCTTTCGCGATGATCTTTCCATCCCGCAAAATACTAAGGACCATGTCGTCTCGCAGACCGTCGCGCGAACCCGCATCAAGCGTCACAAAGTGATAGGCCGTGTTGACGCTAACCACACGAGCTTCGGCGCGCACGGGCCTGCTCTGCCGCGGAGTGGACGTGATAGCTACTTTTGTCACCGTGTTACCGCTTGCCACCGGAGGGGTCTTAGCTTCCCCATCCGCCGGAACATAAACGAAATTTTTTATGGACGCATCCAGACTCCGATTTGTCGGCTGCGCCACGGATGGGCCTTGAGATTTGGCGGAGGAGTTCGCGAGAGCCTTTGCAGGTTCCGCCACCCGACTCCCGAGGGAACCCGGCGCCTGAACCAAGGCAGACGCTCTTGTTTGAGCCTTGGCGGTTGCCGGCGCCACAGCAACTGCCTCATTCCTCTCGCGCTCCTGCACCATCGTTTCTCGCGAAGATGTGTTGGCTGCCTGTCCGCTCAGCCGCTCCCAAAAATTACGCCTCGGTTCTTTTGGTTTTACCCCTGAAACAACTTTCGTTTTCTCTTGGCTCAGAGATTTTTTTATTCTCTCTGGGGGAGCCGCGCCTTTTTCCGGACGTTCGGTCGGTTTTTCGAGAATCGAGGGGTTGATGAGCTTCGCAACTTTATTTTTTTCAGACCACGGAAAAAGAAATACTTTCGTTTTTCCCAGGTCGAATGAGCATTCAATTAACATCACGTCTTTGTTTCGAACCCTTAGATTTCCCAACGAGGGACTAAAGGTGACGCTGGACTTGGGTTCGATGCGATTTAATTCCGGCTGATCCTGCCCGTCGATCAGAGGGTACTTCTGACCACTGCGCGTCGTAATATAAAAATCGCGAAAATTAAAGTCTGTGGAAAGAGTTTCGGGGGTCCCATTGAACACCGTGACCTTAAAATCAATCCGCTCATCTTCAATCTCTTTGAGAGAGGCTTCGGCTGTGATGTCGTGGCTAAGCACGGGCCCCTTGGCAAGATCATTTTGATTCGCCATGGGACCGGCATTCCAAACCAGATTCTTCGCCCAAGATTCGCTCTTCATCCGAATCCCATAAAAATCCTGCTCTGCCCAGACGTGGGTGGCAGAGAGAAGAAACAGACCTGATAGCGCAAAAACCAACGCTTCTTGATTCCTCATAAAACAACATCCCTCTTTACAATTTTTAAGCGCTTATTATCAATAACTTACGATTTTTTTGATTGAAAATCAAGTTCTATTGAATACTTGCGAATAGTCGGGGTTGGGGCCGGACCGCCGGGCGGGGGTGTTAAAGAAAAGCGGGCCGGGTCTTACCGCTCCTTTTGCTGGACAGGGTGAGCATACAATAAAATTGTTACAGGATGATGAAGCGTGGATTAAAATTTGAAGCTTTGGGGATTGAGCTTGGAGAGCAGGGCCGCGACCTCGGGGTCCTTGGTAATTTCCATAAACTTGGGATGCGCAGCAATTTTAGCGAAATCTTTCGTCCCCGCCACCGCCTTGAATTCCGAGTCGCGAAACAGCTCCTGGACCTTGGGGTGGCCGATGAACGCCCTAAAATTTTTATCTTTCATCAAACTCTGCATCATCTGCATCTGGCCCATCATGTCTTTCATTTTTCCGAACACCGAACCCTCCTCGGAAGATAAACACGGCCCACCGGAAACCCTGAATCTACTCCTCCATCGTCGAAATGTCCCCCACCGGGAGACCTTGATCCCAGGCGCGAAGAACGCGGCGCATAATCTTTCCGGAGCGGGTTTTGGGAACTTTGTCCACAAACTCCACTTCGCGCGGCGCAGCGTGCGCTGCCAAATTTTTCTTCACGAATTCCGAAATCTCTTTTTTGAGGAGGTCCGACGCCGCGAAGCCCTTACGCAGACTGATGAATGCTTTCACGATTTGCCCGCGCATTTCGTCCGGCTTGCCAATGACCCCGGCCTCTGCCACCGCCGGATGTTGAACCAAGGCGCTTTCGACTTCGAAAGGGCCTACCCTCTCGCCCGCCGTCTTAATCACGTCATCGGCCCGCCCTGCAAACCAGATGAAACCGTCCTTATCCTTGTAGGCGGTGTCGCCGCTTAAGTACCACCCTTTCAGGCAAAAGTACTCGTCGTATTTGGCTTTATTTTTCCATATTTCTTTCATCATCGACGGCCAACCGGCACGCACCACCAAGTGGCCCAGCGTGTTCGGCGGCACCTCCTTGCCGAGATCATTCACCACCGAGGCGTAGGTTCCTGGAAAAGAACGGCCCGTGGCGCCCACCTTAAAATCCAAACTCCGAAAGTTGCAGATGAGATGCATCCCGGTCTCAGTCATCCACCAGGTTTCATGCGGCGCCTGACCTGTGATCGATCGAATCCAGCGGAGCGCCTCCGGATTCAGCGGTTCACCCACCGAGCAGATGTGGCGAATGCTTTTTAAATTGAATTTTTTGGGGAGATCATTTCCCTGCGCCATCAGCATGCGGAAAGCGGTCGGGGCGCTATACCAGACAGTGACCTGAAATTTTTGGATCGTTTCGTACCATCCCTGGGCCGAAAAACGCCCTCCTAAAACAACGCTCGAGATACCAAGGGACCATGGGCCGTAAATGCCATAGGAAGTTCCCGTAACCCACCCCGGGTCCGCCGTACACCAATAAATATCTTCCTCGCGCAGGTCGAGAGACCATTTGGAAGTTTGTAAATGCCCCACCATCGCATACTGCCGATGCAACGCGCCCTTCGATTTTCCGGTAGAGCCCGACGTGTAATGAATCACGAGACCGTCATCCTTGGTCAGCCAGGCGGGCTCAAGCTCATCCGGTGCGGCGGCCATTTCCTGCGAGTACGAATAAAATTCGGGGCCACCCCCCACGGAGGGCGGGATGGGTCCCTCCTCCTCGGCGAGAAACACGTGTTTAAGTTTGGGAAGTTTGTTGAAAGGAACGCGCCCGAGAAGCCCCGGCATGGTGACAAGCGCTGAAGCTTCGCTGTCCGATAGACGATCCTCAACCGCCGTTTCCATGAATGCCTCAAAAAGAGGCACGGGGATGGCGCCCACGCGGTGAATACCCAGGATCGCCACATAGAGCTCCGGCGTGCGCGGCAAGAACACGCCAACCCGATCGCCTTTTTTAACCCTGTGTTTCTTTAGCACATTCCCAAAACGCGACGACAGACGTTTCAGGTCCAAGAACGTGTATTTTTCATCGCGGCCTTTTGGAAACACGGCACTCGGGGTTGGGTCCCAATAGTAAAGCGCCACCTTGTTCTTTCGAAATCCATTTGCATGGCGATCGATGATCTCGTGAACAACGTTCACCTTTTTGGTCTTGTGCCAATCAAATTCCTTTTCGACGGAAGCCCATCTAAACGTCTTGTAAGTTTTGAAGTAATCTTTGAGATTGGCGTCACTATTTTTTGACTTGCGGATCCACTCGGTGGATTGTTGGATAAATGTCGATTTGTTAGTCATGGCTCACCGATAAACCGCTCACATCTGCACCCATTCGACCGGCGCAACGTCCTTGATGAGGCCGGCTTCGATGGCCTCGCGACGGAGGGTGAGGAGCCCCTCCTTTCCCTTTTTGCCCATGTCCACCGTGTAGTCATTGACGTACATCCCGACAAATTCGTCCGCGACGGGCGTTTCAATCCCGCGGCCAAACTTCATCGCATACTTCAATGCTTCTTCCCGGTTGTCCAACCCGTACTCGATGCTCGTTTTTAAGATCTTGGTCACTTTCCGGATGACATCTTTGCCAAGATTTTTCCGGATCACATCCACGCCAAGCGGAATGGGGAGCTTCGTCATCTCGAAATACCACTCTCCCAGATCCGCGACCTTATGAAAACCCAATTCCTTGTAGGTGAGCTGCCCCTCGTGGATCACAAGTCCCGCGTCCACCTCTCCGGACCGCACCTTGTCCAATATTTGGTCAAAAGGCACGACGACTTCTTTGAAGTTCGAAAGAAAGAGACGCAATAACAGATACGCCGTCGTGTGAATGCCCGGCACGGCGATTTTTTTTCCCTCGAGCTCTTTGGGATACAAAGACCGATTGGCGACAAGAACAGGCCCGTAATTTTCTCCGATGGATGCGCCGCAGGACATCAGCGCATAGCGGTCTGCGATCTCAAAGAAAGAGAATGCGGAAACTGCGGTGACCTCAAGCTCCGCTTTGAGCGCTCGGAGGTTCAGGCGCTCGATGTCTTCGATTACGTGGGAGAAAGTGATGCCGTCGGTTTTAATCTTATCATGCGCGATCGCATAGAACATGAACGCGTCGTCAGGATCGGGGCTGTGCCCAACGCGTATCTTTGCCTTGATGAGGGCCATGTCTTAGACCTTGAAAAACTCGCGGGTGGACGGTTGAAAAAAGAAGACCAAAATAAGGACGTTCAAAATAGTCCCCAAATGCAGCGTGAGGATTCCCCATGGAAGTGTGAGCGGCACCGTGAGGAGCCCAAAGATGCTGACCGCCACCTGCAGATACCAGGCAAACTTCTTGCCCCTCAATAGGCCGATGCCCAGAACGAGGAAAAAGGTCATGAGGGCTACAAATAGTCCTGTCGCAGCGCCGAAAATCACGGTCACGCCATAGGAAAAATTAGCGTTCGGGGAATAATGCGCAACCTGTTTGGACACATAATCATCGATCCCCCATCGGGCTCCGAACACAAGCGCCAGGACTGAAAAAAGGCCCAGCAATAAAAAGAACGCCGCTGAGAAAAACTGGAGAATCGCGATCAAAATCACGATTCCGGGCTTCTTTTTTCTGCTGCCCGAAATACCCGCAGGAGTTTCCTCGCCCATGCTACACCTCCGCTTTCAAATTGGATTTAAAATATTCCCGATTCATTTTGGCAATAAATGAAACGCTGATCTCCTTGGGACACACCGCCTGACATTCGAACTGATTCGTGCAATTGCCGAAACCCTCCTCATCCATCCGTGCCACCATGTGTTGAACGCGCGCCTTGGCTTCCGCCTGGCCTTGGGGCAAAACGGCTAAATGCGAGACCTTCGCCGCCACGAAAAGCATGGCCGAGGCATTTTTGCAGGCTGCGACACAGGCGCCGCATCCAATGCAAGCAGCCGCGTCCATGGATCTTTCTGCCGCCTCTTTCGACACGGGAATAGCATTGGCCTCAGGGGCGGAACCCGTGTTCACGGAAACATAGCCGCCGGCCTGAATGATGCGATCAAAAGCGCTGCGGTCCACCACGAGATCTTTTACCACCGGGAATGCTTTCGCCCTCCAGGGTTCAACCGTCACCGTATCCCCGTCTTTGAAAGACCTCATGTGAAGCTGGCAGACGGCGGTCCCTCGTTTCGGCCCATGCGGAATGCCGTTGATGACGAGCGAGCACATCCCGCAGATGCCCTCCCGGCAATCGCTGTCGAACCCGGCAGGCTCCAGCCCTTTCTGAGCCAGTTCTTCGTTCACCATGTCGAGCATTTCGAGGAAAGACATGTCAGGGCTCACATGGTTGGCCTGCACCTCCTGAAAAAAACCTTTTTCAGAAGCGCTCTTTTGGCGCCATATCCTAAGATTCAGCTTCACTTGTAATTCCTCTCCGCCAGCGGCACATTTTCAAAAACCAGCGGTTCCTTGTGCAGCGCCGGCTCCTTCCCAGGGGCCAGATATTCCCAAGCCGCAACATAGGCAAATTGAGCATCATCGCGCTTGGCTTCCCCCTCCGCGGTCTGGAACTCTTCGCGGAAATGCCCGCCGCAAGATTCCCGACGATGAAGCGCATCACGGCAGAGAAGCTCTGCGAATTCTAGAAAATCAGCGACTCGTCCCGCCTTTTCCAGGGATTGATTCAATTCAGTCCCCGAACCTGCCACCTTGAGATCCTTCCAAAATTCTTCCCGCAGCGCAGGAATCGATTGGAGCGCTTTCTTAAGCCCGGCCTCATTCCTGGCCATGCCGCAATTCTCCCACAGAAGGCCGCCAAGCTCCCTATGGAATGAATCCGCCGTGCGTCGGCCTCGGACCGAGAGCAGCTTTTTGGTAAGCTCCGCAACCTCCGTTTCACTTTTTTTAAATTCAGGCGCATCTTCCAAAACAGGCAGCTTGGTGTTCCGCGCGATGTAGTCTCCGATCGTGTAAGGCAGAATAAAATAACCGTCCGCCAAACCCTGCATTAGAGCGCTTGCTCCCAGGCGATTCGCCCCGTGATCTGAAAAGTTGGCCTCTCCGATCACAAAAAGACCCTGCAGATTGCTCATGAGGTGGTAATCCACCCACAATCCTCCCATCGTGTAGTGAAGCGCCGGGTAGATGCGCATAGGGCCCCGATAAGGATCTTGACCCGTGATGCGTTGATACATGTCGAACAAATTTCCATAACGTTCACGGATCGTATTCTCGCCGGCGCGCTTAATCGCCTCCGAGAAATCAAGGTAGACCCCGCGTCCGGATTCCCCGACGCCACGGCCCTCATCGCAGACTTCCTTGGCACTTCTGGACGAAATATCCCGCGGCGCAAGGTTTCCATAGGTGGGATACTTTCTTTCCAAATAATAATCCCGCTCGGATTCGGGGATGTCGGCAGCAGCGCGCCTATCCGCTTTTTTCTTCGGCACCCAGACGCGCCCGTCGTTTCGGAGCGACTCGGACATCAACGTCAGCTTCGACTGATGCTCGCCGCTCACCGGAATGCAGGTCGGGTGGATCTGTGTGTAACATGGGTTTGCAAAGAAAGCGCCCTTTTTATAAGCGCGATAAATGGCAGTCACATTGCATCCAACGGCATTGGTGGAAAGGTAGTACGCATTCGAATATCCGCCTGTGGCCAAAACAACCGCATCGGCCGCATGCGAACGTATCTTGCCGGTCACCAAGTCACGCGTGACAATCCCCTTGGCGTGTCCATTCACGATCACCAGGTCCAGCATCTCGGTCCTCGTGAACATCCTGACTTTTCCAAGCGCGATTTGCCGAGAAAGTGCCTGGTAGGCTCCCAGAAGAAGCTGCTGGCCCGTCTGGCCGCGTGCGTAGAACGTTCTGGAAACAAGCGACCCCCCGAAAGAGCGGTTGCTCAGATGCCCGCCGTATTCACGCGCAAAGGGTACGCCCTGCGCGGCGCATTGGTCCACGATGGCGGCGCTGACCTGCGCCAAACGGTAAACATTCGCCTCGCGTGCCCGAAAATCACCGCCCTTGATCGTGTCATAGAAGAGGCGCTGGACGCTGTCTCCGTCGTTTTGGTAATTTTTTGCCGCGTTGATCCCTCCCTGCGCGGCGATCGAATGCGCGCGGCGCGGGCTGTCCTGAAAACAAAAGCAATCCACTTCGTACCCCAGCTCCGCGAGAGACGCCGCGGCGGATGCACCCGCGAGTCCGGACCCCACCACGAGAATGCGGTGCTTGCGTTTATTCGCGGGGTTGACGAGTTTCAATTCAAATTTACATCGGTCCCATTTTTCGGTCAAGGGCCCTGCCGGGATCCTTGCGTCAAGAGCCAAGGGGAAGTCCTCCGTGAAGCGGCTTCAGCCAACCCACGTACGCAGATGCGGGGATCGACGTGTAACCGACAAAAACGGCCAGCGCGAAAAGCCGTGCGAAAATCTTTGCTTTTGGAAGGCTCGATTCTCTCAACAGACCCAGCGTTTGGAGAAAACTGGCTGCGCCATGGCTCAAATGCGCCATCAAAAACAGCATCGCCAAAAGATACGTTGCGGCAATGGGTCCGTTTTGAAAACTTAGAATGACCATGGAATAAACATCCTGGCGGCCCTTGGCATCCGTGAAATGGGTAAACTGCGGCTGAACGGCGTCAAAGGTGAAGTGAAGCAGATGAAAAATAACGAAGAAAAATATCGCCAGCCCCGAGAAAACCATGGTCCGTGACGCAGCCGAGGCCTGAACGGTGCCAGACCTCGCGTAGAGCACTGGCCGGGCGGCACGATTTTGAAAGGCGAGCGCGATCCCCGTGCCCATGTGGACGCAGAGCGTCACAAGGAGAAAAACTCTGGCGGGCCATAGGGCCAGCGGCAATTCCTCGAGGTGCTTGGAATAGCCATTCATCCAATCGGGACCCAAAAAGATCTGTAGATTTCCCAAAAGATGTGCCACGACAAAAACCAAAAGGAATATCCCCGTGACAGCCATCAAAAATTTTTTATTTAGAGAGGACATGACGCAGACACTATACTCTATGCGGGTAGACCCGTCAATTTCGTGACGCCCGATCCTTAACTTGCGTCATCATCCACGGCCTGCTGAATGCAGTTCCTGCCCTTGTTCTTGGCAAGATGCATCAGCTCATCTGCTCTTTTAACGGCCCTTTCGAACGTTTCCGGCGCGCGTGTAAAAGTAATGAGGCCGACGCTGAGCGTCGCGAGCGACCCTATTTTTGGAACTTTCTCCAGCGACTCCATCACGCGCCGAAGTGCCTGGGCGGCGCCCAAAGCTTGGGTTTCGACCAAGACGATGGCGAATTCGTCCTCGCCGAGGCGGGCCACAAGGTCCGTCTCCCTAAAACTGGATTTCAGTGTCTCCGCCAGCAAAACGAGCAGCTGGTCTCCCGCCCGATGTCCAAAGCGGTCATTGATCAGCCTAAAATGATCGACATCCAAATAAACAAGTGAGAACCCGTGCTCATACCGGCGGCAGCGGCGCACTTCCATTTCGCCAAATTCATAGAAAGCTGCGTGATTGGCGATCATGGTGAGCGGATCCATTCGCACCCACTCCTTTTCCTTTTCCAAGCCATCAAAGATCAACACGATAACCGTAAAAAGCGTCAGGCGTATGAGCGTGCTCCAGACCATGGCAAAATTTGAAGAGTACGCCCCGCCATAAAAATAATCCATGCCAGCCCAGAGAGCCGCGCAGAGGACCGAAATGAACAGACCCCTGTTCTTTCCCAAATTGCGGACGGTGACGATAATCGGCAAAAGATAAAAGTTTGAAAAGCCAAAAGAATGCCCGATTAAATAATCCGCGAAACCGATCAGAAAAACCACAGAATAGATCAGAAGTTCTACCGGGACCCTTGGGAGACACTTCATGCGCCAGTCAATATCAACCCTTAACCACTGTCGTTTTTTAGAGCTCACAAAATCCCCCTTTTGTTCGCAGGGCTCATGGCCGGGGTCTCCGGAAATTTGCCCGCTAAGGCCTCCTGCAACATCGTCTTTACTTTCATGTCAAAATCCGTGGTGAGAAGATACTGCACGTACGCCGCGTCTTTCTGCACAATCTCGCGAACCGGGTGCTTGCGGGCGTACTTGCCAAACATGGGATACAGCTCATTGTTCCACCATCGAAACTTTCTCTCGTCGTCGTAAAAAAAACTCATCGGCTCATATTCAAAGTCGATCAAGGACTCGAGATACTCATTTCCTCCGCCATACTTTTCGATTTGAGCGCTCAGGATCTCCAGCGCCGCGGCTGCATCGTCCAGCGCGGAATGCGCATTGATCAAATCTTTGTTACAAAAAAAGCGATACGCCGCCTTGAGATCACGCTTTTCATGAATATGATAGATTTTCTGCGCATCATAAATTGTGCGATGACGCCATTCAAGACGGCGGCCGGCTTCGAAGACTTCGCGTTCGAGAAGCGGCAGGTCAAACCTCTCCACATTAAAACCGGCAAAATCGCTGTTGCCGATAAACTCCAGAACCTCTCCCACAATGTCTTTAAAATAAGGGGCTTCCTGAACATCCTCGTCAGCGATTCCCGTAAGTTCAACCACGCGGGGCGGGATAGGGATCCCGGGATTCACCCTGCGGGTAAAGGTTTCCCGCTCCCCGCTCAATAGGCACTTGATCATGCCCAGCTCAATGACCTTGTCCTTTTCCACCCACAAACCGGTGGTCTCAAGATCCAAAATAACAGCGGAGCGGGTTAGTTTCATGGCTTCTCTTAGCTAGACTCTACCAAAGCGGTCCTCAATTCGCAAGCATTCCACTTGCCCAGCCGCGAAAAACATGACCTCGAGACCTTGAATATAGCGCGATTCCCATGTAGACTTCTTTCAGGTGGGTTGTGGGCACTTATTAAACATCAAGGAGCCAAACATGGTCGAACGAAGAAAATCGGTTAGAATTGAGTGTGAGCTACTCTCTTCGTTTCGGGACCTAGACTCCCAGGAGCCCGGTAGAATTGAAAACGCCGTGGTTCGGAACATTTCCCGCGGCGGGGTCAAGATACGCGTGGATGAGTTCATTCCGATTCAAAACCGCCTTTATGTGTACATCCCTCTACCGGCCTTTCAGACGGTCGAGGCGCAGGTTGCCCCACTTTGGGTTGTCGAATTACCCGATGAAAGCGCTTACGAAATAGGCGCCAGATTTATTGATATTGGGCAAGAAGAGGAGGACGCCATCCAGGACTTTCAGTACCAGGCGCTTTTGGAAAAAATGCCTTTCAGCCAGAATATTGTCAAAGATCTCTTAAAAGACTCTGCCCAGGATACCGGCCCAGACGACTAGGGGGTCGAACCCACGCTTTCTTTTTGGTAGGTCCTCAGTCGGCTCTGACCATATTTTTTATCCCGGACCAAGAGAAGGTTCAGCACTTTTTCTGGCAGATCTTCCCTGCGCCCCGTCTCCACAAAAACCAGCCCGTGCTTTTTTAAAAGATCCGCCTTGGCCAAGGCATGCAGCGTTTGCTCGCCCAGATTCTCGCCATAGGGAGGGTCCAAAAAAACGAGGTCAAAAGTTTCTCCGCTAAGTCTCAGGCGCTCCACGGCGAGTAGCGAGTCTAAACAAAGAACCTCCGCCGAGGCCTCCAAATGCAAGCGCTTCAAGACCAATTCGATGCGCCTGGTTTTTGGAGGATCCTTTTCCACAAAAAGGACAAAGGACGCTTTCTGAGAAAGCGCCTCAAACCCCATGGCGCCCGTGCCGCTAAAGAGATCCAGCACCCGCTTACCCTCGGCGTACCCCTGCAGCACATCGAACACCGCTTTGCGAACTTTGTCCGTCGTTGGGCGCAGTTGGGGGTTGGGTTCGAAGATCAAGGTCTTACCTTTTAAATACCCGGTCAAGATCTTCACCCCATCCCCCGTTTCCCGCGATTGCGATGCAATCGCGATTGTAGCAACAATTGGTCTGCATTTGCGGACGAAACGGGGGATGGGGTCATGATTCGAAACGCTCCGCGAGCACCCGCTTGATGAGTGCGTGCTCAGGCATCTGCAGCAGAGGATCCTTTTCGATCAAGGCCCTGGCCGCACCCTTGGCCTTTGTCATCAAAGCCCCATCGAGCGCCAAATCTCCGATGCGAAAACGAATGGCTCCGTGCTGTTTTCGGCCATGCAGTTCTCCGGCACCGCGCTGGACAAGATCTTTTTCGGCAATCTCAAATCCGCTCTCGGTCCGCACGAAAGCCTCCAAGCGTTCGGCGGTCTCGGGAAACTCTGAATCGGACAATACAAAGCAGAAAGAATCCCCTGAGCCCCTGCCTATTCTTCCGCGCAGCTGGTGCAACTGCGCTAAACCAAATTTTTCGGCATTTTCAATAATCATGAAACGCGCCCTGGGCACATCCACCCCAACCTCGATCAAAGACGTGCTGACAAGAATATCGGCTTTCCCCTCTCTAAAACGCCGCATTGTCGCCGTTTTTTCCCCGGATCTCATTTTCCCGTGGAGAAGCTCAACCACGCGATCGGGGAACAATTTTTTTACTTCCTCAAAAACGCGTAAGGCATTTTTTACATCGAGCGTTTTCTCTGAATCCACCCAGGGGCAGACCACGTAGACCTGCGCCTGCCCACTCTCTTGGCCGGCAGCGCCCTCCTTTAAAACAGCGCGGCACCAGGCATAGACGGCTTCTCGCCGGTCCATCCCAAACCATAGCGAACGAACAATCCCCCGGCCCTGCGGACGCTCCGCCACAACAGATATGTCCATGTCTCCATAAAGCGTCATGGCAAGAGTTCTTGGAATGGGCGTCGCCGTCATGAGAAGAAAATGACTGCTCCGCCCACCTTTCCGCCGGAGCGTCTCGCGCTGAGCAACACCGAATTTAT
Source organism: uncultured Planctomycetia bacterium (assembly GCA_964478015.1). Taxonomy (GTDB): domain Bacteria; phylum Omnitrophota; class Gorgyraeia; order 2-02-FULL-51-18; family 2-02-FULL-51-18; genus JAHFFM01. Next base: position 17,125 of record CAYZGM010000011.1, on the reverse strand, counting down.
GCTGCTCGTCCACGACGGCAAGACCCAGATTTTTAAATTTCACTTTCTCTTCAAGAAGCGCATGCGTCCCCACGGCCACATGCATCAGACCATCGCGGAGCTCATCCATCAGCCGATTCCTCTGCTCCTCCGGCGTGGATTGAGCCAGATAGCAAACGCGGATCCCATGAGGCTCGAGAAAACGAGTCATATTAAAGTAGAGTTGTTGCGCCAACACTTCCGTCGGAGCCATCAAGACCCCCTGAAAACCACACTTAACCGTATAGTAAAGCGCCGTCGCTGCCACGGTCGTCTTGCCGCTTCCCACATCCCCCTGCACCAGACGGTTCATTAGGTGAGGTGAGCCCATGTCTTTCAGAATATCGTTCACCGCGCCCTTTTGGCCGGCGGTCAATTCAAAGGGCAGCGTGCATAAGAACTGCGAGATCTCCGAGGCGGCAACTCGATGCATCACCCTGGGATCTCGGGAACGAAGCTCCAGCCTCTTCAATGCCACCGATAACTGCAAAAAAAAGAATTCGTCGAACACAAGGCGCTTGTACGCGGCTCGGCGAAGAGCGTCGCTATCGGGAAAATGGATCTGCTTCAAGGCCAGTGCGGACCCACAGAGACCAAGGATCTTCAGCGCCTTTGGAGGTAAGGGCTCCGTCGCAAGACCGGCTGAGGTCTCAAGAGCATCGTAAATAGCCTGGCGCAAACTCTTTTGTGTAAGATCCTCGGTCAGGGGGTAGATAGGAACAAGGCGCCCATGATGGGCTGTTTTCTCAGGAGGCGCCCCTAAAAATATTTCGTAGTCAGGATGCGTCATTTCAAAACGGCGCTTACTCGTCCCGGAGGCCGACCCCTTTATTTCCGCTTTGCCATAAAGCACCGCATAAGAACCCGGCTTGAACACCTGTGCCAAATAAGGCTGCCGGTAGAACACGACAGACAAAGTCTCGTCTCCCTCTCTTATGAGAGCCTTAAAGACAGGCAGGCCTCCCCCAAAACGCATGGCACTGGCCTTGGCAATGCACCCAGAGACGCATTCTTTCTCCAGCCCACTTAACTGGCTGATTTTTTTAAGGGGTGCTCTGGCCTCATAACGCAACGGAAACCAGCGGAGAAGATCCCCTAATGTCCGTATTCCAAGGCGGCTCAGTATCCTTTCTTTTTCGGGCCCGACGCCCCTCAAAAAGCGCACCGGATCATTCAACGATCGTGCGGGGGCAGGCTGTTTCATACGCCTACGCAATTCTTGTGTTTTAGAGTTTAACGTGATAGTATCCCACTTCTGTTCACTAGGAGAATCCATGTCAAGACAGTGTTATTTTACGGGTAAAAAGCCCCGTATGGGCAAACGCATCACCACCCGCGGTATTGCGAAGAAGTCCGGCGGTATCGGCTTGAAAACTACCGGGATCACCAGACGTCGCTTTCTGCCGAATCTTCAGGTCGTAAAAATCATCGAAAACGGCACCGTGAAACGCGTGCGTGTGACTGCGAGCTACCTCGCGTCGGGCAACGTCAAGAGAGCCCCGAAGCGCACCTGGAAAGCGACATCGTCCTAAGACGATGTCGTCCCCGAAAGCCTTTATCGGGGACCAAGCCGATCCCCGCTTGCACGGGGATGACGGGGTTTAAGCAGAATGACCTCTACCTCCACGATTCCAGTTCCAACGTAATCGACCGGATCCCGTTTGAATTTTTAAGCGTCGGTTGATACACGATATCGAACTCCCGCTTTATTTTTGATCCGGTTTGCCAGCGCTCGTAGGCTCGAAAGCCGATCACTTCGCAAGTCACTTCTCCGGCCGCATCCGACATCCAGCATTGCAGCGTATCCTTACCTCGTTTCTTGATTTCACCCCTTAGCTTCATTCCCCGCGAAAGAAACAACGGCTTTGGATTCCCGGGCCCGAAAGGCGCCAATTTCTCCAGATCTTGCAATAATTGCAGGCCCAGTTCCGCCGGCGTGATCTCACATTCCACCCATAGCCCCAGACTGTCCTTGGCGCCTTGAAAAACATGGCTCGCCGCGGCGTTCAGGCGTTTTCTGAGATCAGGTATTTTTTCCTCTCGGATGCTCAGGCCGCAGGCTTGGGCATGACCCCCGAAGCTATCCAAGAGATCCTCACATTCAAGCACCGAAGTAAAAATAGAAAAACCAGCCACGGAGCGCCCCGAGCCTTTTCCGACGCCCCCCTTGAGAGCGATCACGATGGCCGGGCGGTGAAAGCGCTCAGTAAGTCTGGCTGCAACGATCCCCAACACTCCCTCATGCCAATGAGAACTTTCAACGACGATGACATGCCGTTCATCCAAGGCTAAGTTTGTTTCCACGAATTTAGCCGCTTCCCGATAGGCATCCGCCTCCACGCGCTGCCGCTCACGATTTCCCGCTTCCAAGATCTGAGCCAGATTTCTCGCTTCTAAAAAATTATCCGTCGTTAGAAGGCGGAAAGCTTCCATCGGTGATCCCATGCGCCCCGCGGCGTTGATGCGCGGTCCCAGTCCGAACGCGATATCCCGATAGTTCACAAAGTCAGGGTGAATTCGGGCTGCTTCCATGAGCGCCCGGATGCCCGCCCGCTTCGACCTGGAAAGACACGGCAAACCCCATTTCAGCAGAATCCGATTGTCTCCCTCCACGGGTGCAAGATCTGCCACCGTTCCCAGCGTGACAAGATCAAGGTAGGGCTCTACTTTGTCAAAATCTCCCAGCAGCGCCCAACCGAGTTTAAATGCAAGGCCGCATGCGGCCAGCGGCGAATCGGGATTGCCCTTGCCGGGAACTGCGCCGCTAATAATGGCATCGGCCGAAGGAATGCGGTCTTTCGGAACATGGTGGTCCACGAGGATTGTATCCACGTTATTTTCTTTTAGATATTTCACGGCCTCAACGCTGGTGATCCCGTTGTCCACGGTAATGACAAGGCCCGCCTTACGTTTCAGCCACACGGCAAGGGAATCGATGTTCAGGCCATAGCCCTCGTAAACTCGATGGGGCAAATGGATTTCGACGTCCGCCCCCAAAGAACGCAGGATCGGAACTAAAATAGCCGCCGCCGTCACGCCGTCCACATCATAATCCCCGTAAACAAGAATTTTCTCTGAGGAAGATATCGCGCGACGTATCCTAGCCACGGCCTTATCCATGTCCGTGAAAGCGGAGGGCTTTTCAAGGTTCTCAATGGCAGGGTTTAAATAACCACGGATGTCGGATTCCAAACGGAGTCCGCGACGAAGCAGAATCGCCATCACGGCAGGGTGAACGTTGAGCCGCCTGGCCAGATCAGCCGCTTCCTCCAGGGGAGGGTGGACTGACCAAGACGTCATTTTTTCTTGGCGCCTGGCCAGTCAACCAGAACGGGCGCGGCGATATACACCGTCGAATAAGTACCGCTGATGACGCCCACAAGCATCGTGAACGCAAAATCATTGATGACCTCGCCGCCGAAGAAATAAAGGGCCAGGATCACCATGAACACCGTCAACGATGTAAGAATGGTCCGTGACAACGTTTGGTTCAGGCTCGTATTGACAGACTGCTCGAACGTTTCACGCACGCCCAGACGCTTTCTTTCTCGAATACGGTCGAAAATAACGATGGTATCGTTGATAGAAAAACCCAGGATGGTCAGGACAGCCGCCAGCACCGGCACAGAGAATTCACGACCAGACAGAGCCACGAAACCCACCGTCACCAAGGCGTCATGGAAAAGCGACAGAATCGCGCCAAAAGCGAAACGAAAATCAAACCGAACGACCACATACAACCAAATTCCGGCCAAAGACAGGATGGTCGCCCAAAGAGCTTTTGTTTTCATTTCGTTCCCCACCACAGGCCCGATGCTTTCCAGGCGCATAATTTCGAAAGGGTTGTCCTTAAAACCCGTCTTCAGTTTCTGCTGGATAGCGTCGGCCGAGCCCTGAGAGGAACGGATGATGAACTGAGGCCCGGCCCCGACATGCTGAATCGTTGCCGTCCCATAACCTATTTCTGTGAGCGCCTCCCGCAGACGGTCAATGGGCATCTCTTTCTCAAATCGGTATTCCTGCATCGTGCCGCCCATAAACTCAACACCAAACGCACGATCTCCGCGTTTCCACATGGCAAACATGCCAACCAGAATCACCAGAACTGATAGCAAATAACATGCCTTGCGAAGTTTCAAGAAATTGATGGCGGGGGTTTTTGCTAAAAATTGCAGCATGCGTAAATTCTTGAACCCGCCTTTCATGGTGGCAAAATCGAAAATGGCGCGTGTCACAAAAATACCCGTGAACATGCTCGCGGTGATACCGACGATCAACGTAAGCGCAAAACCTCGGATGGGACCCGTCCCAATGTTATAAAGAATAACCGCCGTCAAAAGCGTCGTAAGGTTGGAATCCAGGATGGTCGAAAACGCTTTTTTGTACCCAGCGATCAGGGAGGCTGCCAGCGGTTTCTTTAAAAGCAGCTCTTCCCGAATGCGCTCAAAAATCAGCACGTTGGTATCCACCGCCATGCCGATGGTTAAGACGGCTCCGGCAATGCCCGGCAACGTCAATGTCGCATGAAAATAGCTAAGCGCCGCAAGAATAATGAGCAAGTTAAGCAGAAGCGCGATATTCGCAACGATCCCCCCAAAGAGATAGTAACAGGCCATGAATATAACGACTGCCGCGGAACCAAACAGAGATGACCGTATGCCTTGCTGGATAGAATCCTTTCCGAGACTGGGGCCGACGTTTCTTTCCTCTTCCACGACGATCGGCGCAGGAAGTGCACCCGCACGAAGCGCGATAGACAGGTCATTGGCTGCATCTAAATTGAAACGACCCGTGATCTGCGCTTTTCCCGAAGGAATACGTTCATTGATCACCGGCGCCGACTGGACCTTGTCATCCAAGATGATGGCGAGGCGCTTGCCAACATGCGCCGCGGTAACATCCGAAAATATCTTGGCTCCTTCGGCATTGAACTCCATCGTAACCACCGGCTCATTGAACTGAGATTCGAAGCTCACTCCGGCGTTCGTAATCGATTTTCCCGTCAGAAGCGCTTCATTTTCCAAAAGGAGCTGCTTGTTGCTGTCCTCTTCCGATAAATAAAGCCGGAAGCCTTCCGGCACTTTTCCGGCGAGAGCCTCTTTCATTTTTTCGGCATCGTCCGATACAAGCTTGAATTCCAAAAGGGCTGTTTTTCCAAGAAGCGCCAAGGCGCGTTCCCGGTCCGTGACCCCGGGAAGCTGGACGACAATACGGTCCGCGCCCTCGCGCTGGATGGACGGCTCGGCGACCCCAAACTGATCGATACGATTCCGAATAATTTCGACCGCGCGCGCCGTGGCATCCTCACGCGCGCCCGCGTCGAGTTTCGCCGTGTCCACCCGCAGCACCAGATGCATTCCGCCCTGCAGATCCAACCCTAACTTGATCTTTCCCTGCCTTGGCCCGCTTCCATCCGGGTCAAAGGGAGGAACGGCATAATAGAGAGCGACAGCGGTCACAACCGCAATCAGCGGAAGACGCCAATTCAAACTTTTTTGGTCCATGAAATCTCCTCTATAAATTTTGTTACATCGCCCTAGCGGATAGCGTACAGGGACCACGCGACAGAAAAGATGTGCTTAAACATTCCGCGGCAGTGGTCTCTTTGCCGTCCTACCGCGTGTCTCCTGTACGCTGTACGTTAGAAACCTATTCTTGTCTTTTCTTGGTCACGCTCGTGATCGAGCTTTTCTCGACCTCAACCTTGACGTTCTCAGCGATGCGGACAATGGCTGTCTTGTCTCCGACCGAAATCACCGTGGCATGGACTCCGCCGGCTGTAATCACCTCATCGTTTTTCTCAAGCTTTGTCAGCATATCCACATGTTCTTTCTGGCGCTTCTGCTGCGGTCGGATTAACAGGAAATAAAAAATAATAAAAAGAAATACGAGCGGTAAAAATTGCAGAATCGGGCTTGGAGCTGCTTCAGTCATTATTTATCCTTTTTGTTATTCTCTGTAATCGTTTTCAAACTCGCGTCGAAATTCTATAAATCGATCATCCATAATAGCTTGCCGCATCGATTTCAGCAATTGTATAAAAAATGTGAGGTTGTGTAAAGACGCAAGACGCCCCGCCAGATACTCCTGAGTGTTGAAAAGATGCCGGATATAGGCTCTCGTGTAGGTGAGACAGGCGTAGCAGGGACACCCCTCCTCGATGGGTCCAAAATCCTTGGTGTATGAAGCGCCGCGCAAAAGGAGCTTTCCTTTTCGTGTAAACACCGTGGCATTGCGGCCATTCCTCGTCGGAACGACACAGTCAAACATGTCCACTCCCCGGGACACCGCCTCAAAAAGATCTAACGGCATCCCCACTCCCATCAAATAACGAGGTTTGCCGGGGGGCAGGTGCGGCAGGGTCGCCCGAAGCACCTCATACATCAGCGGGTTGGGCTCGCCCACGCTCAGGCCCCCGATGGAATAACCTGGAAAATCCAGCGCCACCATTTCCTGGGCCGCGCGCTTACGCAAATCCGGATACATGCCGCCTTGAATAATTCCAAAAAGCTGCGACGGTCCCCCGTAATCATTTTTTCCGTCCGCCTTTTGCCATTCCAACCGGCTGCGAGCCGCCCAATCCAGCGTTAATTGGATAGAGCGCTCGACCTCTTTCTTTTCTGTGGGATAGGGCAAACATTCATCGAGCGGCATAAAAATATCACTGCCAAGCGTGTGTTGAATCCGCACGACGCTTTCGGGCGTTAAAAAATGCCTCAGGCCGTCAATGTGCGATTTAAATTCCACGCCCTCCTGGGTTATCTTTCTAAAATCGGACAAACTGAACACCTGAAAACCGCCGGAATCCGTCAGGATCGGTCCGGACCAACCCATGAAACGATGCAACCCCCCAGCCTCCCCGATGAGCTTCTCCCCCGGCCTTAAAAAAAGGTGGTAGGTGTTGGATAAAATAATCTGGGCGCCTGCCTCAAGCAGTTCGCGGTTAGAGATGGTTTTAACCGTCGCCTGAGTTCCGACCGGCATGAAAACCGGAGTTTCAATGTCACCGTGCGGCGTGGAGATAAGTCCGGCTCTCGCAGCGCAATGGGTGTCTTGATGATTTAATTTATACATATAATACACTCTCTCATACAATCACCATCGCATCCCCATAACTGTAGAACCTATATTTTTCCGCAAGGGCATGTTCGTACGCCTTTTTTCTCAACGCCTCGCCCATGAATGCCGACACCAGAAGAAGCAAGGTTGTTTTTGGTAAATGAAAATTAGTCACGAGTCGGTCAACGGCCTCAAAAGGGAACGGGTCCTTAATGTAAAGGTCTGTCTCTCCCTTTCCCGCGATCAGACGTTTTTTTTGAACACAGGTCTCGAGGACCCGGAGTGTCGTTGTTCCGACGGCCCATATTTTTTGCTTAGCGTTTTTGGCTCGGTTAATTTTTTCGGCCACCTCCTGAGTCAATTCAAAAGACTCTGAATGCATCCTATGATTTTCCAGGTCCTCGACAGGTTTGAATGTTCCATAACCAACGTGCAACGTCACATAAAGAATTTCCACACCATTTTGACGAATCTTTTCCAAAAGTTCCTCCGTAAAATGAAGCCCCGCCGTCGGCGCCGCGACAGCCCCCACCCTCCGGGCAAAAACCGTCTGGTACGCGAACTCATCCGAGATTTCCGGGTTCCGCTTAATGTAGGGAGGCAAGGGGGTAGTGCCGTGCTTTTCCAAGAAATCATGTGGGGGCACGTCACCTGCCCGTCCGGCAGGCGGGCGCCGTGCCCCTATAAATTCCAACAGCGCCGTACCATTTTTGTCACGGCCGGCGTAGATCGCTTCAATATTTTCAGGAAATTCAATGATCTGCCCCTCTTTCAACGCCGGTTGGATAAGGCAGCGGTATCGCCCGTCTAGAGGTTCCGTGTCTAAAAACAAAACATCCACCTTTCCCCCGGTTCCTTTTTTTTTACCGAGAACCCGTGCCTTAAAAACCTTGGTGTTGTTCAAAACGAGAATGTCGCCTGCATCGAAAAGTTCCGCCAGGTCGGAGAAAGTACGGTCTTCCAGTCTCCCCCCGTCACGGCGCACAATCAGAAGACGCGCGGCATCCCTCTTCTCCAGAGGTTTTTGAGCAATAAGCTCTTTCGGAAGCGGGTAATCGAGATCGGACAGATTCATCGGGATTATTGCGAGATAAACGAGCCTGGATAATACAACTTAAGGATGTCCTTGTAAGCTTTACCCCCCAGAGCCTGACCAAGTGTGCCCCATTGGCATAAACCAACCCCATGGCCCCATCCCCTGCCTTGGAATTCGGCGAGATCCTCTTTGATCTCCACGGTGAAGTTCGTGCTTTTCATAAGATCTCCCCCGACCCAAACACGAAAATCCTTTGCGGCAATCACCGCTTCTTGGCTGGTGCCTGTAATCTTGAGACTTCCAACCCGGCCGGAGGGTGTTTTTGACACCGGCTCTATCTTCAAGATCTGTCCGACGGACCGGCCGCTCTTGTTGAGTCTCATTTCAATCGCTGAAAGAGGAACTCTCGCCTGCCAATAAAAATGTGGGGAAATGCGACAATAGGAACACTTCACACCACCGGAAATCGGCTGCAGATTTACATTCCAGAGCTCCTGAGCGCCGGCGGTCATACCCGCGCAAGTCGCGTGGAAATAAGCAGGAAAAACTTTCCCCTGATAAGTCAATGCCTGTCCTTTCGTGTAGTCTACCGCCTTTTTAGTACGATAGCGCTCGACCGTGCTTCCGCCGTACATTTGGGAGCTGGTGCCGCTTTTAAGGTCATAGGGAGCCGCCTTGCTAACCTGAGACTGGTAGATGGCATAGGTGCGCGCTGCAACCGCCTGTGCTTTCAAAGCCTCCATGGGCCACCAGTGGGCTACCTCGTGATGCAAGACTCCGTAAAGATAGTCCTCGATATCCAAGCGGTTCACGGCATAAAGCAGACCATTGGGCTGCTTAAAAATGGTGAGGTTGCCGCGGAAACGCGTATCTTCTAGATAGAGGTCTCGATCCTCGCCCGGCTCAATGGTAATGCCTGAGGCTACCCATTCCTCCCGACCCAACCGGAACCCATTTGCAGTGGGCGATAAGCGTTCACCGGTTAGCTGATCCCCCACCCTGACGATCTTCGCGGAGGGTAAAAGACGGATGAGGTATTTCTTCTTCACGGTAAGCTGGATGAACGTGCGGTTCTCAGAAACCAAGACTCGGACAAAAAAAGGTTTGCTTTTACCCGTAACGGGCACGACCTGGGCGCAGAGGACGTTCCCACAAAATAACAACAAGGCCAAAGCGGATGCCGCGCCTCTCCGCCATGCTCTGTGGGGCTGATTGGATGGGCACGCGGTTTTAAGGAGATTCAAAAAGATCCGGTGTGTCAGAGGATGCGTCCTTGGCGGCTTTCCGCTTCAAATGCTGATAGGCCTGAGAGGTGGCTTCGCGGCCCCTTGATGTTCGCTTTAAAAAACCGATCTTCAAAAGGTAAGGCTCCACCACGTCCACCAACGTGTCCACCTCTTCATTGAGCGTCGCGGCAAGAGATTCAATGCCTGCAGGACCGCCATCATAGGATTCGATAAGCGTGCATAATATTTTTCGGTCCAGCGCATCCAACCCCTGCCGGTCGATGTCGTGGCTTTGAAGCGCCTTCTCAACCGTTTCAAGCGTGATCGAGGCATGCGACTTCACCTGGGCATAATCACGCACCCGTCGCAAAAGCCGATTGGCGATGCGCGGAGTGCCACGCGATCGACAGGCAAGCTCCAGAGCCGCATCATCACGGATTTCGATGGACAAAATCTTCGCAGAGCGCTGGACGATCCTTTTAAGATCCTCCGGCTCATAGAACTCAAGGTGAAAGGAAAGTCCAAACCGATCCCGCAGCGGCGAGCTCAGCAGCCCCTGCCGAGTGGTCGCGCCAATCAATGTGAAACGTTTCAGCGCAAACTTGATCGTTTTGGCATAAGGGCCCTTGTCAACAACAAAATCAATCTTGTAATCCTCCATGGCTGGATAGATAAACTCCTCGACCACCTTGGAAAGACGATGTATCTCGTCAATAAAAAGAATGTCCCCTGCCTCAAGGTTCGTCAGAATGCCAATGAGATCCCCCGCGCGCTCAATCGCAGGACCGCTGGTCGCGAGGATTTTGGCGCCCATTTCATGAGCAATGATATGCGCCAGAGACGTTTTACCCAAACCCGGCGGCCCGGAAAGCAGAATGTGCTCAAGAGCCTCCTTTCTTTTTTGGGCGGCCTGGAGAGTGATCTTAAGATTGTCTTTCACCCGTTCTTGGCCGACGAATTCATCGATCTTGGACGGCCTCAGCGAGATCTCAACAACCCCTTCCATGTCCTCGGCTGTGGGCTGAATGAGCTTCTCGCGCTCGGCTCGCTCAAAGAGGATTTTTTCGCGGCCGTTCTTCTTGGTCGGGGGTTTTTTCATACAGGCTGCGGTTTTTCTTTGGACTGCCGATAAACCTCATTCAAAATTTCCTCGGCGCTGGAAAGTTCGGGCTTTCGAGAGAATGCCTTTCGGAGCATTTCCTTGGCCTCTTCTTTCTTGTACTGAAGCTGCAGCAAAACTTCCAAGGCTTCGGCCTGGACGCCATCAACCGTAGACACCCTGGCGCCCTTCGGCGCGCCGTTCTCGTGGCGCATCAACGCAAATTTACCCATTTTCCCCTGGAGCTTGGCAATAATTTCTTTCGCGCGCTGCTCCCCGATTCCGGGAAGGGACTTTAAGTACGGCAGGTCTGCGGCATCTATGGCTACGGCGATATCCGCAATGGGCTGGGAAAGCGCTCGTACGGCGGCTTTCGGACCCACGCCGGATACGGTGATAAATTTCTCAAAAAAATCTTTTTCCACACGGTTGGAAAACCCGATTAGAATCGGGATACTTTTGGATGGGTCGGTCTGATAATAATGGTAGGTGACAAGCGAGATCGCTGCGCCCGCAGAAAGCCTGCCGTCAAAATTCCTCATGACCGCTGTCGGAATGTAGACCTCGTAACTCAATCCCGAAACTTGGACCGTGAGGACATTTTCCGCAACATGCTCCACGGTGCCGGCAATCTGAGAAATCATCCTTTTGCTCCTCGCTGCTGCGATGCGCAGGCAATGGCAACCGCCAAAGCATCCGCCACGTCCGGCGGCTCGGGCAAGTCCTTTAACCCAAGCCGACGCTGGACCATGCGCTGGATCTGTCTTTTTCCTGCATGCCCATGACCGGTCAAAGATTTTTTTACATGCGTTGAGGCGATGTTCACAAGTTTGATATTCCGAACACCCGCCAAAAGGCAAACTACCCCGCGCGCATGCCCCATCAAGATGGACGTGGCGGGATGCTTCGTATGCGTGTAAAGCTTCTCGATCGCCAAGACATCCGGCTTAAATTCTCGCACCACGTCGGAAAGCGAGTCGTAAACCTTGCGGAGTCGCTCCGCGATCCCCTCGCGCTCGTGGGTCCGCACCACCCCGGCCTCAAGGAGATTAATCTTGGGCAGGGTCCCAGGTTTAGACGAGACCTCGATCAGTCCGTACCCAGTGACGCGAAGCCCCGGGTCGACGCCGAGAATCCTCACCTGTCATTCCCGCGTGCTGTTAGCGGGAATCATGCTGGTTTTGATCCCGTTGCTTGCCGTGATCCCCGCATGTCCTTGATCCCCGCGTACGCGGGGATGAGGACGCCTTTGGGGCATCCTCACTTCGCGAGTTCCTGCAAGATCGTATCCGGGATGTCAAAATTGGAATAGACGTTCTGCACATCTTCATGATCCTCAAAGGCATCCATGAGAGCCATGATCGCTCTCGCCGTATTGAGATCCGAGATCTTTACGGAATTGGCGGCGATCTTAGTGACCTCCGCGCTTTCGGGTGTGATCCCAGCGTCCATAATCGCTTTTTTCACTTTCTCAAAATCATTGGGCTCGGTGCTAATGTCGTAAGCCTCCTCCGTTGCATTGAAATCGGAAGCGCCCGCATCCAACACGATGCCCATCAGCTTGTCTTCATCCACAGCAGATTTTTTTATGACAATAAAGCCTTTTTTTGCGAATTGCCAGCCCACGGAGCCGGCGCCAGACATATTGCCGCCCCTTTTGTCAAAAATGCTTCGGATCTCGGCTGTCGTCCGGTTCTTGTTGTCGGACAACACCTCCACAAGAATAGCCACGCCGGATGGCCCGTATCCCTCATAGGCAATTTCCTCGTAAACAACGCCCGGAAGCTCCCCGGTGCCTTTTTTTATCGCGCGATCGATATTGTCGGCCGGCATATTTGCTTCCTTGGCCTTTTGTAGCACCGTTCGCAAGCGCGGATTGGCCTCGGGATTGCCGCCGCCATTTTTAGCCGCGACGGTCAATTCCTTGATGATCTTCGTAAAAAGCGCGCCACGCTTGGCGTCCAGCGCTCCCTTTTTATGCTTGATCGTCGCCCACTTAGAATGTCCGGACATAACTAAAAATTTTCTCCCGTGTCATTGCGAGCCCGCCCCAGCGTCCAGAAAAAATCTGACTCGATCAACTGGATTATAACACAATGCTTTGGAACCTCAAGCGAGCAGGCAAGCGGACAACTAGTTCGCGCTGCTTCCCGTCTGGAGTTGAGTTGGAGCGGAAAGAATGTGTTTGCGGAGGAGGAGAACAGCGCTGAGGATGAGGACGCTGGTGACCTGTGGGACGGTCATGAAAAGGAGCGTAGGTTGATTGTCGCCGCGGAGAAATTCCAGGAAAAACCGGCCGGCGGCGTATCCCGTAAAATAAAAAATTGTGGTCTGTCCTTGGCGTTTGGCCGCCATCTTTATCACATACAGCAGCAGTAAATCAAAAAGCGCCTCGTACAACTGCACTGGATGACGTCCTAATTCGGTGAGGACCGCTTGAAGATTAGGGCGTTGCAATAAAATAAATCCCCGTGAAATTGATTTTCCGTAACAACACCCCGCGTCAAAACATCCTAGCCGGTTCAAAGCCTGAGCCACCAGGAGCCAGGGCGCAAGGCAGTCTAGATACCGCACTGTGGGAATTTTAAGACATCGACTGAGAAGGATAATCGTCAGCGCGCCGCCTATCACCCACCCGTAAAGGACAGCCCCGGAATGAGCCCATGCCCCAAAAAAGGACGGAGGATACGGCAGATCGTAGGGCTCTCTCCCGAAATAATGCTGAACGATATACCAAACCCGGCTAAAAACGCCGCCGGTGATAACGGCGGCTAAGTTGATGAGATAGGCTTTGCTTCGGCTCAAACCCAGATGTTTGGCCGCCGTATAACCGCCGCCAAACACAAACACCGCTATGCCCATGGTCTTTAGGGTAAGGTAAGCATCCCAGTGCAACTTATTCTCCCATCACTTTCACAAGCACCCGCTTATCGCGTTGGCCATCAAACTCGGCGTAGAAGATTTGCTCCCAGGGCCCGAAGTCTAACTTTCCTTGAGTGACGGCAACCACGACCTCTCGTCCAAAGATCTGACGCTTCAAGTGCGCATCGCCGTTGTCCTCGCCCGTCTGGTGATGGCGGTATTTCTTCACGTCGTAGGGCGCCAACTTTTCCAGGAATTCATCAAAGTCCTCGATCAGGCCACGCTCATCGTCGTTGATATAGACGCTGGCCGTAATGTGCATGGCGTTCACCAGCACCATCCCCTCTCTTACCCCGGACTTGCGCACAGCCTCCTCCACCTGAGGCGTAATGTTCAGATACTCCCGTTTCTTCTTGGTGTGGAGTTTCAAATAATCGGTGTGGAATTTCATTATAATTTAGACCGCCCTGTAAGTTTTCTCGCTGCGCCGGGCGACTCGCAGCACGATCACGCGCGCCTCTTTATCGAATATCGCGTATAAAATACGCCAGTCCCCGACACGGATCCTGTGCAACTTCTCATCTAATTTTTTAGTACCGAAAGGCCGCGGGTTTTTCGCGAACGCAAGGATGGCCTTGTCTATCTTTGGAAAAACCTCGGCAGGAACTTTATCAAGCTCCTTCTGCGCGCGCGGCTCCAAAAGGACTCCGTAAACCTTGCCCACCTACCGCTTGGACCTTTTGACTCTGTAGTCGGAATAAGGAACGGCCTTTTCGGGATTTTTTAGGTGGGCTTGGATCCGTTCGCGTCCAATACCCAGGTCCTCAATATCCTCTTTGTAGAGCGACTCCAAAGCCTCCGTGACCAGTTTGGCAAGGGAGGTCCCTCGTTCCACCGCCAGATGCTTGATCGCCTTGTGCAGTGCCTCGGGCAAATAAACCATTGTTCGGATCATGGATCACCTCCAAAGCAACAGTAGCATAATGGCATAGATATATCAATATGCTAATAAATGACGGCCGGGCCGACCCCTCGGATCTAATGCCCGAATAACGCGCCGATCCCCGCGGTGACGGCCATGGCGAAAGCGCCCCAGAAGGTGACGCGGGCGATACCCTTGATCAGGGAGAATCCCCCGGTGCGTGCGGCCAGGGCACCCATCATCGATAGGACAAGAAGCGAGAGGGAAAAAACGACCGGAACCAGATGCTCGGCGGGGGCCGCCAGGGCCGCCAACAAAGGCAGCGCCGCACCTGTGGCGAAAGCCGCTGCGGAGGAGAACGCCGCCAGCACCGGACGGGCGGCCAATGCATCCGTGATTCCCAGCTCGTCGCGCGCATGAGCGCCCAGTGCGTCGTGCGTCATGAGCTGGTCGGAAACCTGTTCGGCTAATGCGGCGCTCAATCCGCGCGCGACATAGATGCCCACCAGTTCCTTTTTCTCGTTCGCATAGTCGGTCTCAAGCTCCTTACGCTCACGCTCCAGGTCCGCGTGTTCCGTGTCCGCCTGTGAGCTCACCGAAACATATTCCCCAGCCGCCATCGACATCGCCCCAGCCACCAACCCCGCCATCCCTGCGATGAACACTTCGCCCCGTGAGGCATGAGCCGCCGCAACCCCAACGATCAGACTCGCCGTAGACACGATCCCGTCATTAGCTCCCAAAACAACCGCCCGCAACCAGCCCACCCGCTGCGTCCGGTGTCTTTCCAGATGATGTCTGGTCATAGGCTTACCGAATGTCGTTCAATTAATTTTCCTTTTTACCGAAGAGAAGCCCATCCAGCGAGATAGCCCCGGCCCCGCGCAACATCAGGGCGATCATGATCGCCAGATAGTCCGCGGCGGGTTCCCAGGAGCCCCCGCCCTTCCCGACGAATGGGTCGCCATGCGGGATGTGGATCAGAAAGATCGCGTAGAGCATGACACAGCCAATGCCCAGCGCCGCAAGCTGAGTCAAAAGACCGACAAGCAGCGCGATGCCTCCCCCAAATTCCGCAAAAGCAGCCAACCCCTGAAGCCACCCAGGCACCCCGTCGCCCATCCACCCAAACGCATTCTGTATTTTTGGCCACCCGTGTAAAAAAAACGCCGGTCCCGCGACCATTCTCAAAACCAAAAGCGCCCACGCGCCCTTTCCCCTGACAACCTCGACGCAAACCAATCCCTTCATCACCGTCCTCCTATGTTAACAACCTCTCGCCTGTTAAATTTCATGAATCGACCCCTATCCGCGCTGTTTTTGCAGCGGATGTGTAGCCCGAGACGATCGAGATGCCGGCCCTGGCAATGCCGAAATGCTCGCTCAACGCTTTGACAACCGCCTCATTCGCCTTGCCCTTTTCAGGCGCCGCTTTAACCCAAACCTTGTACGAGCCCTCGGCAATCCGCTCGACACGGTCTTGCTTTGCTCTGGTTTTTACTTTCAGTTTGATCTTCAATGCTTCCCCCGTCGGACGGTGTCCGACTGCAGCGCGTCCGATCACGAGGCAGCGTGGAGCCCTTCTCTCTTCGGCAGCGCGGTGATCTCCGCGACACGTAAATCTGGATTGTCCGTCGAGTATTTCACCACGGACCACACCATAAACACCACAAACCCCCCGATAATGACTAGAATAACGGTTCCATGATCAATCTTCACGTTGGAATCATTTCTTGTACAGGCCTACGATCTCTCCCTTGTCGAGGATGTGTCCCTGCATCGCCCGCTCCAGGGTCTTTTTGTCGACCTTTCCCTCGAGATCCAGCTTGGTATCCAACACATAGACTTTAAAAAAATAACGATGCGTGCCGGAGGGCGGGCAGGGACCGCCATAGCGCTCTCTGCCAAAATCATTCCACCCTTCTTTTCCGGGAACGCTGTTCTCCTCGATCCGGTTCGTAAGCGCGATATCATAAACCACCCAATGCACCCACATCCCTCCCGGAGCATCCGGATCATCCACAATTAGTGCCAAACTTTTCGCAGCCGCTGGCACCCCCTCAATGACAAGCCCCGGACTTACATCCTCACCCTTACAGGTGAATTTCCTCGGAATAAACCCATTGCTCTCAAAATCAGGACTAGTGACTCTCACGGTATTTTCTCCAATTCCCAGGCCAGGATGTAGTCAGGGAGACCCTTATTTCACTGCGGACGCATGTCAAATGTCAAGGACTGACACCGTAAATGTATCTTCGATTAAGTATCGTGTCCCCGGAACGTGCTCGAGATCCAGCTTGGTATCCAACGCATAGACTTTAAAAAAATAACGATGCGTGCCGGAGGGCGGGCAGGGACCGCCATAGCGCTCTCTGCCAAAATCATTCCACCCTTCTTTTCCGGGAACGCTGTTCTCCTCGATCCGGTTCGTAAGCGCGATATCATAAACCACCCAATGCACCCACATCCCTCCCGGAGCATCCGGATCATCCACAATTAGTGCCAAACTTTTCGCAGCCGCTGGCACCCCCTCAATGACAAGCCCCGGACTTACATCCTCACCCTTACAGGTGAATTTCCTCGGAATAAACCCATTGCTCTCAAAATCAGGACTAGTGACTCTCACGGTATTTTCTCCAATTCCCAGGCCAGGATGTAGTCAGGGAGACCCTTATTTCACTGCGGACGCATGTCAAATGTCAAGGACTGACACCGTAAATGTATCTTCGATTAAGTATCGTGTCCCCGGAACGTGCCCGGAACGTCGGAACCCGCCGGAACCTGAATATTCTACCACTCAGCGCTGACGATGGGTGACGGGAGGCGGGGCGCCCCAAAATCCGCCGCGAACGAAGTTACGCAAGGATTTTAGGGGCTGCCGAGCGGCAGTTAAAATGAGAAGC
>CAYZGM010000010.1:0-33890 GCA_964478015.1 uncultured Planctomycetia bacterium | reverse complement strand
TCAAAAATCGACTCATCTATCAAGTTTGAATTTACCCAATTTATTTTACGCTATCCAAAATAGCGGCGCGGGTGACGTTCAAAGCAGAAAAAGGATCGCGCCGTCTCCGGAGGGAACAGGTGCATGGTCGCCTAGCCCGGAGGAGGTGACGCGATCCTCTGAGTCACAGGTAGGACCCGCCGAAAAATTTGGACACAAAAAAACCCGGCGCCAGGTCGTGGCAGCGGGGTTTTTTTGGGTCTTCTTTTAGTCCTGCGAAACACCTTTCGTGGAAAGAGCGATCTTCCTCATCGGGAGATCAATCTTGACGATGCGTGCCTGGACTTTCTTTCCGATGGGGTAGGTCGTCTCCAGCAGTTGAGGGCTGGCGAGGTCCGTTTCCGAGATGTGCAGCAACCCCTCGACATCCTTTTCGATCTCGACGAACACGCCGAACGAGGCCACCTTGGTCACAACTCCGAGCACCATGGAGCCCGTGGAGAGCTTGGAGGCAATCTCTTCCCAGGGGTCCGTGATGAGTTGTTTGAGGCCCAGCGAAAGCTTGTGGTTGACCTCGTCCACGACAAGCACCACGGCCTCCACTTCCTGGCCCTTCTTCAACACGTCCTTGGGGTGATTCACCTTGCGAGTCCAAGACATGTCGGACACATGGATTAGGCCGTCGATTCCCTCCGAGAGCTCGATGAATGCGCCGAACTCGGTAAGGTTCCGAACGATGCCTTTCACGCGGTCACCGGTCTTGAAGCGATTCTCCACACCGACCCAGGGGTTGGCTTCCGTTTGTTTGATGCCGAGCGAGATCTTCTCATGTTCCTTATCGATGTTGAGCACCATCACATCCACGCTGTCGTCTGTTTTAAAGACCTCGGCGGGATTAGTAACGCGTTTCGACCAAGAGATCTCGGAAACGTGCACGAGACCCTCGATGCCGCGCTCAAGCTCCACAAAGACGCCATAGGGTACCACGTTCACGACACGGCCTTTGACACGCGAGCCGATCGGGTACTTGGTGTCCACATGGACCCAGGGGTTGGCTTCGATCTGTTTCAGACCCAGCGAAACACGCATCGTTTCCTTGTCGAAAGACAGGATCTTCACGTCGATCCGGTCGCCCACCTTCACGAGCTCCGACGGATGACTGATGCGCCCCCAGCTCATGTCCGTGATATGCAACAGGCCATCAATGCCTCCAAGATTGATGAAGACGCCGAAGTCCGTAATGTTCTTCGCGACGCCTTTGCGGATCGAGCCCACTTCGAGCTCTTCCATGGTCTTGGCCTTGGATTCCAGTTTTTCTTTCTCGAGAAGATCCTTTCTCGAGACAATGATATTTTTGCGGCTGGGGTTGATCTTCACGATCTTGACCTGAATGGTCTGGCCAAGCAGGGAATTCAAGCTTCCGAATCCCTTGAGGAATGCCAGTGATGCGGGCAAAAATGCCTCGACGCCGATGTCCATCATGAGACCGCCCTTTACCTTGCGGGTAACCTTGCCCTCCACCGTGTCACCCTCGCCAACAAGTTCCACGACGCGGTCCCAACCCTGGCTCTTCTCGGCTTTCTTACGGGAAAGAACGATCCGCCCTTTGTCGTTCTCAGTCTCTTCCAAAAGCACTTCGACCTCGTCGCCCACTTTGAGCGTTGAGAGCGAGTCAAACTCGTACGAGGGGATGACGCCCTCGGATTTGAATCCGATGTCAACGACCACCTCTTTCGCGAGTATCGCGATAATGCGACCCTTCACCACACGTCCCTGCGAAATATGATGAAACGTGCCTTCGTAATTGATGCTCGAACCCGCTTGCGGCGAGTCCTCGGACTCATCCACGAACGAGCGCTGAATTCCCTCTGCTAACATGCTGCCTCCATACACGGAAACGACTCCGACGAAGATTCGGCGGATATCGATTTACTCCGAAACTTTTTTTTCTTCCAGACCCTTTTTAATCTTTTTTATCTCGGCCATGATGTGTCGCCCCACCGCGAGATAACGATCCTCTCCCTCGCCCCACCCCTGCATCCGGGCGGGAATAAACGGCTCGCCATAATACACCGCGATCGGATGGCCTTTGAAACGCTTGGCCCCTTTTGGCAGCGCCGCGTAGCTGCCGGCGATATAAACGGGAACGACCCAAGCGTCGCTTTTCATGGCCAAAAAACCGATGCCACCCTCAGGCTCGCGGAAAAGTCCGTTTTCTGAACGCGTGCCCTCAGGAAACACCACAACGCAGACGCCCTTCTTCAAAATTCGAATCAGATCACGAATGGACCGAAAATCATTCGCAAATTCCGATTTTATAGGATACGCCCCGACGCTGCGCAAAACCCATCCGACAAAGCGGTGCTTAAAAAGGTAGTCTTTGGCAAGATACGTGACACGTCTCTTAAGCGAAATGCCCAGGATTGGCGGGTCCAAGTAACTGGCATGATTCGGGGCCAAAATGACACCCCGGGGATCGTTCTCATCGGGGACTTTCTCAGCCCCGAAAGATCGAAAACGAAAAAAGAGCTTGTAGAACGTAAAAAGAGCGCTCTGGAACAGACGGTAACGAAAGACGCTACCCCCCAGAGGCGCCTTGCCGCCCACGGCTAAGAAGCCTCCGCCAGGATGTCGAGGATTCTATCAACCGTGGCCTCAATTGTCAATCCGGACGTATCCAGCACCCTGGCATCCCTAGCCACCCTCAGGGCACCCTCTTTCCTCTCTCGGTCGGACCTGTCCCGGATCTCGATCTCCCGGGCCACCCGAGCCAGGGATGGCTTTTTGCCCTCAGCCAGGAGCTCCCGGTAACGTCGACGGGCCCGGACCTGGGGGCTCGCATCAAAAAAGAACTTATAATCGGCTTTTGGGAAGACCACGGTGCCAATGTCCCTGCCCTCCATCACGGCACCGCCGGACTTTCCAAGAAGACGTTGTTTAGCCACCATCTCGCGCCGAAGCCTCGGCTCGCGTGCCACGAACATCACGTTCCTGGTCAGCTCCGGTGTACGGATCGCTTTCGTCACGTCTTTCCCGTTCAGATACACCTTTTGCTTCATGACGCGCATGGGACCAAAACTGATTTGGATCTTCTTTGCAAGTTTGACGAGCTCCGGGATCTTTTCGAAAGGAATTTGGCGCCTCATGGCTTCCAAGGTCAGCGCGCGGTACATGGCGCCGGTGTCGATATAGGGGAGCTTGAGACGCATGGCCAACGCACGCGCGGTGGTAGATTTGCCACTGCCAGCAGGCCCATCAATGGCGATGATAAGTTTTCGGCGAGAATGGGTCCCCGCCACTAAGGCGTCGGCGGGCAGGCTGCCGCTGCGCTGCGCCCCGCTCCGCGTCACCCGTCGCTTGCCAGCTGTCATTTGCCCGGGCACAAGCGGTGAGAAACAGCGTTAGACCGCTTGATGAACTTTTCGATCACGCCGAAATTTCGAATGGAGAGGGCGCGTTTTAAAACAGCGATCCCCCTCTCATGGTCGACAAGCGCCCTGAGGATCTCTTTTTGATTGGTTACAAGAATGTCCGCCCATAACTTTGGGTCTGATTTTGATAAACGCGCCAGGTCCTGAATGCTGGGATTGGAGGCGGTGATTCCGAGGTTCGTTAATTTTTGAGCCCCCCCCGATTGGAACAGGGCAAACGCAAGAATGTGCGGAAGATGGCTCACGCGGGCGGCCCAATCATCGTGTTCCTCCGGCGTCAGATATTGGACCCGGCTTCCGAGCGTATTCCAGAACGTCTTCACTTTCGCATCGGTATTCGTCATAAAACAGACGGCGTCCTCAAAGAGGTCCGCGTCCGCGTTCAAGATCCCGGTCTTGGCGGAACCGGCCATCGGATGACAACCGGTGAAGCGCACACCTTTTAAATATTTCCTCGCCGCAAGGTCGATGAGAGTCTTGGAACTGGCGACATCAATTACCACGGCGTTCGGTGAAAGGAAAGGCTTGAGCGTCTTAATCTGCTGAAGGATCGTCGAGACCGGCGCAGAGAGAATGACAAGATCCGCGCCCCGGACACCCTCTTTGAGGCTCATCGTCGCGGCGTGAAGCGCACGGTGACGTAATGCTTTCGCAAGCGTGCTTCGCCGGCGCACGACACCCATCACCAGCCTGGCCAGTCCCCGCCTTTTTATGGCCAAGCCAATGGACCCGCCGATCAGACCGACGCCGACGATGGCGACCCTGTCAAACAAAATCTTTTTCTTTTTTATATGCTTCTCCCAACAATTTTGGCGATCGCTTTAAGCTCGATCATGAGCGTGTCGAATTTCCCCGGCTTTAAGGCCTGAGGGCCGTCACAAAGGGCTTTCTCGGGATCGTCATGCACTTCGATGAGCAGACCGTCCGCGCCGACCGCGATCGCTGCTTTGGAAAGCGGCGCAACATAGTCCCATATCCCCGAACAATGTGAGGGATCGATGACAATGGGCAGATGACACAGCTTCTTGATCACGGGCACCGCGCTGATGTCCAGCGTGAAGCGGGTCGCATCTTCGAACGTGCGGATGCCGCGCTCGCAAAGAATGATGTTATGGTTTCCCTCCGAGATCACATATTCCGCCGACAACAGAAAATCCTTGATGGTGCTCGCCATGCCGCGCTTCAGGAGGATAGGCTTCTTGGTTTTGCCGACTTCTTTTAGAAGTTCAAAATTCTGCATGTTGCGCGCGCCGATTTGAATAATGTCCGCGTATTTAAGAAAAAGCGGCAGATCCCGGGGATCCATGAGCTCCGTCACGATCGGCATTCCTACTTCTTTTTTGGCTTCATACAGAAATTTCATCCCCTTATCTTTCAACCCTTGAAAGGAATAGGGAGAGGTGCGGGGCTTGAAAGCGCCGCCGCGAAGAATCTTGGCGCCGCTTTTTTTGACCAGATTCGCGATGTTCATTAGGCGCTCGCGGCTTTCGACCGTGCAGGGCCCGGCCATGATGATGACCTTGCTCCCACCCACCTCGATGCCCGGCGCGATCTTGATCGCGCTGTCTTCTTTCTTGAATTCACGCGAAGCGAACTTGTAAGGTTTCTGGATCGGGACCACGCTCTCAACGCCCGGGTAGGCCTCGAACGGCTGAAGCCTCGCCTTGTCCTCCTCGCCAATCACGCCGATGATGGATCGCTCTTTTCCCACCGACAACATGGGTTTCAAACCTAACGCGCGAATCTTTTCCTCGATGTGGGCAATCTGTTTTTTGTTCACGTCCGGCTTCAGTACGATGATCATTGGGTTCTCCTAATAAACACTGATTGAGTCGTTGAGTTGTTGAGTTGTTGAGTTGTTGAGTCGAACATCTCATCTCAGCAACTCAACTTCTCAACGACTCAACAACCTTATCGCGCCGCTTAATGCTTACAAAAGCGTCTTCCTCAACGCCTTGATGAAACGACGGTTGTCCTTTTTCATTCCAATCGTCACCCGCAAAAAAGTCTGCAGGCCCCAGCCGCTCATGGGCCGCACGATAACTCCCTGCCTTAAAAGTGCCTCATACACCGGTTGCGCCGGGCGCTTCAGATCAAATAAAATAAAATTGGTCACCGTGTCGACGGGGCGAAATCCCAGACCCTGGAGTTCTTTCACAAGATAAGTTCTGCCGTCATTGACGGTCTTAACCGTTTTCTTAAGAAAGCCCGAGTCATCCAGCGCCGCCACAGCCGCGGCCTGCGCCAATGAATTGACGTTGAACGGTTCGCGCACCTTATTGAGAGCCACCGCAATCTCAGGGGAGGTCACCGCGTATCCGATGCGCAGCCCTGCCAAGCCGTAAGCTTTCGAGAACGTGCGTGTGACGATCAAATTTTTATGATCCTTCAGAAGCTTCAAAGACTCAGGGTAATCTTGTTTCACACGGGCGAAATCATAATACGCCTCATCGAGAACCACGACCACCTGCTTTGGAACAAAGCGCAAAAAATCCTTGAGCGCTCTCTCGGAAATGTAGGTTCCTACCGGGTTGTCAGGATTGGCAATAAAAATAAGCTTGGTGCGGGAACTTATCTTTTTGAGCATCCCATCCAGATCATAGTGGAAATCTTTCATCGGAACTCGGATGACTGCTCCGTTTTCAACATTCGTCGCAATTTCATAAACAAGGAACGTCGGATCGGCGATCACAACCTCATCATTCAAACCCACAAAAGCGCGGACTCCGAACACAAGAAGCTCGTCCGAACCGTTCCCGAACACAAGATCCTGAGGCTGAACACCTAGGCGGCGTGATAGCTTTTGGCGTAAATAATGACAACCGCCCTCCGGATAGCGGTGAACATTCATAAGGGTCTTACGGATCGCCGCCATGGCTTTCGGCGACGGACCCAGAGCGTTCTCGTTCGAAGCCATTTTCACGGCATTCTTGATGCCGTACTCGCGTTCCAGCTCTTCCAAAGGCTTCCCCGGAACGTAGTTCTTAACCCGGCTAAGATTCGGTTTGGCGGTGGAAAAAAGAGTCATCAGCTCTCGGCCCTCGGATAGGAGCCCAGAACTTTGAGGAATGTGCAATGCCTGCCAAGCGCCGCAAGCGCTTTTTTGACATGTCCCTGATCGTGATGTCCCTCGAAATCCACGAAGAAATAATAGCTCCACCTTTTTTTCTTCGAGGGACGCGATTCGATCTTCGTCAGATTGATCCGCGCTTTCTTGAATGGCACCAAGATATCATGCAAAGCGCCGGCCTTGTCCCTGATCTCAAAAACCACCGAGGTCTTGTCGCTCTGCGTGGGCTTGGCTTCAGAGCGCGCAATGACAAGAAAGCGTGTGGTGTTGTTCTGGTTATCCTCGATGGAAGACGCCAAAACTTTCAGCCCATACATGTCCGCAGCAATCTTGGAGGCAATGCAGGCAATCCCCTCGCGATTGGAGTTATTCGCCACGATCTGAGCCGCCTCCGCCGTCGACGCCGTTTCGATGAGCTCCGCGCCTCTTAGGTTCGACTCAAGCCAAAGGCGGCATTGACCAAACACCTGGTCTTTTGAATACACCTGGGTGACGCCGGCTATGGGATTTCCGATGGACATCAAATGATGATGAATCGGTAAATAAATTTCCGCGTAGATCTTGAGATCCGATTCGATAAAAAGATCCAGCGTGTGATTCACCGCGCCCTCACTTGAATTTTCAACCGGCACAACGCCGTACTCGCTACGGCCATTCTCGACCTCAGAAAAAACATCTGAAATGGAGCCGCAGGCCGCATACTCCACGGAGGATCCGAATTTCTTCTGCGCGGCTTGATGCGTGTAGGTCACCGCAGGCCCGAGATAGCCAATGTTGACCTTTTTCTCAAGGCTGATGGAAAAAGACATGATCTCCCGGTAGATCGCCTCAATGGCTTCGTCCGTCATCGGGCCGCGGTTTATTTTCTTTAATCTACTCAGCACCTCTTTTTCCCGATGCGGCGCATAGATCCCCTGCCCACCCATCTTTTTGAGCTTCCCGATCTCTGCCGAAGCATGCGCGCGGGCGTTGAGAAGCGCTAAGATTTTTGAATCCAGGGTATCTATTTTTCTACGGATTTCCTGTAAACTCATTGTGGCCTCCAAACGGTAGACTGCCGACTAGAGACTGCAGACTCATCCAACGTTTTAAGAAGCATCTGAATCCTCCGATTTTTTTTCGGGGTTGTCCGTGGTCTGCAGTCTGCCGTCTCCAGCCGGCAGTCCCTGGTCTGCGGTCTCAGCGTCGTTTTGCTTCAATTCAGGCGGCAAGAGGCTCGGGTCAAGATCTTTCAAGGTGTACTGCGATAGCGGGGGCAAGTCATTCAGAGACTTCAACCCGAAACGCTCCAAGAAATCACGCGTGGTGCCATAGAGGATGGGACGTCCCGGAACTTCCTTGCGGCCCACGATCCGGATCAACGCTTTTTCCATCAGTCCTTTCACCGCTGCATCCACATTGACCCCGCGGATCGCCTCGATATCCGCACGCGTCACAGGCTGACGGTAGGCGATCACGGATAGGGTCTCCAAGCTGGCTGGCGTCATCTTCTTCTTTTCCCGCGCCTGATAAAATCGCTTTAAAATTTCGGCAAAATCAATCGCCGAGGCAATCTGGAATCCTCCTGCGATCTCATACACACGGAACCCGCGCCGTTCGGTTTCGTACTCATTCCTCAATTCATGAACCTGCGCTTGAATCTCAGCCTGAGAAACATCATCCTGGAAAGCCTCCTGGATCTCTTCCGCGGA
This sequence comes from uncultured Planctomycetia bacterium, assembly GCA_964478015.1. Lineage (GTDB taxonomy): Bacteria > Omnitrophota > Gorgyraeia > 2-02-FULL-51-18 > 2-02-FULL-51-18 > JAHFFM01. The sequence continues at coordinate 25,719 of CAYZGM010000010.1, read as the reverse complement.
TAAAGGTTTTTCGCTCGCGAATAGCAGGGCCTCGATCGATCTTTTCAGTTCAGGATTGTCCATCTTCGCTCGCTCCGTTGGTTGGGTTCACCGGTTTTATCCAATTTGTGTTGCGTATAATTTCAATTTCGCCGAACTGCGCATCCTGGCGGATCAAAATTTCCTTAAGACGCACCAGTTCCAAAAGCGCCAGGAACGTCGTGATCGCCTCTGATTTATTCTTCGCCTGTTTAAAAAGCGCGCTGAAATAGATCATGGGATGTTTTGCGAGCCGGTGGAATATCTCATGAACTTTCTCGGCCACCGTGTACTCATCTTTTGCGATCTCATGAGGGTCGCTTTTAGGCAATTCCTTTAAAACATGCGTGAATGCGGCAATGAGGTCAAAAAGCGACACCTCTAAAAGGGACAAGTCGTTTTCGTTTCTCTCGGGCTCCACCCCGGTACGCGTGAAAAGTTTGGCTCTCTCCAATTCAAAACCATGAAGGCGCTCGGCAGCCTCCTTGAATGCTTTGTACTCCAAAAGACGCTTGACAAGCTCGGCGCGAGGATCCGAATCCTCCGTCTCGATCCCTTCCGGGTCCGGCGGCAATAGCATCTTGGATTTGATCTGCATCAGACTGGCAGCCATTACGAGAAATTCACCGGCAATGTCCAGATCCAAAAGTTCCATCATGTTCAGATATTCGAGATACTGCTCCGTAACTCGTGTGATGGGGATGTCATAAATATTGAGCTCCTCTTTCTTAATAAGATAGAGAAGCAGGTCAAGCGGCCCCTCAAAGACTTCCAGTTTAACCTTGTAGCTCATGTTTCAACCGCCAAATGCAAGAGCTCTTTCACTTCCACCATGGTTTTTTGCGCTATCTCGCCTGCTTTTTTGCGCCCGTCACGGAGGATACCCTCCACGAGACCCTTGTCCTTTTGAAGAAGCGCTCTGCGTTCACGGATCTGACGGATGCGGCCGCTATCCATGATTCCAGCGAGTTCCTTTTTGCAATCCGAGCAACCTTTTTTCGCGCCGGCGCACCATTCGTAGGCCTCTTTCGTTTTGGCCTCTTGAGCAAATATTTGATAATAGGAATACACATTGCAGATCTCCGGATGCCCTGGGTCTGACAGCTTCGCCCGGGCCGGATCCGTGATCATGGAGGTTATTTTCTTCTGGAAAACCTCTTCGCTGTCCGAAAGATTGACGGCATTCCCATAGCTCTTTGACATCTTCCGCCGGTCCAAACCCAGAAGCCGCGCTTCTTTCGTCAGAAGAGCCTCCGGTTCCGGAAAAATATCCTTTTTGGTCAAAAATTTAAAACGCCGGACGATCTCCCGCGTTAGCTCAAGATGCGCCAGCTGATCCTCCCCCACCGGAACCTGGTTCGCCTTGTAAAGAAGAATGTCCGCCGCCTGAAGAACCGGGTAACCCAAAAATCCAAAGGTTGTCAGGTCGCGCCCCTCCACCTCACGCAGCTGTTCCTTGTAGGTGGGGTTTCTTTCGAGCCATCCCAGCGGAGTCATCATGCCGAGAATAAGCGCCAGCTCCGCATGTTCAGGAATCTGGGATTGGATAAAAATCACGTTTTTTTTCGGATCGATGCCGCAAGCCAGCCAGTCGATCACCATCTCGATTGAGTTTTGGCGCAGCAAAGAGGGGTCTTCATACTCCCCCATGAGCGCGTGGAGGTCCGCCACCATAAAAAAACATTCGCGCTCCTTTTGGAGCGCGTACCAATTGTCCAAAGCGCCCAGCAGGTGCCCCAGATGCAAAGGGCCCGTGGGACGCATGCCGGAGAGGACGCGCTTCACAGACATGGCCTTGGGATTGTTGAGTCGTAGCGCCGTTGAGTTGTTGAGTCGACCGGGGAATGAATCGATGAGTTGATGATGTTCGCCTCCACGACTCCACGACTCCACGACTCAACAAACACCGTCATCTATTCGAGTTTCCTTGCTTTCTTTTGAATTTCATACACTTCAATGCGGTCGCCTGCCACAAGCTCATCAAAATTGGAGACGCCAATTCCGCATTCAAAACCCTCAAGCACTTCGCGCGCATCATCCTTGAAGCGTTTTAAACTTATGACTTTTCCCTCATGCAAACGTTTGCCGTCGCGGATCACACGGCAGGAAAAATTCCGAACGATCTTTCCCTTTTGGACCGTGCAACCGGCGATCGTGCCAATCTTGGAAACCTTAAACACCTGACGCACCTCGGCCGTGCCGACAAAAACCTCTTTTTCCTCGGGCATGAGGAGCCCTTCCATGGCTTTCTCAATGGCTGTCTTAACCTCATAAATAATCTCGTAAAAACGAATATCGACTTCTTCGCGCCCCGCGATGTCTCGCGCGCCCTCTGTCAAGGCCACGTGAAAACCGATGATGACCGCATTGGAAGCCGCCGCGAGTAGGGCGTCCGATTCCGTCACGTCCCCAATGCCCGAGTGGATGATGTTTAGGCGGACGTTTTTGGATTTGATGGTGCCCAACGTGTTGCGGAGCGCTTCCACAGAGCCCTGCACATCGGATTTCAAAACAAGTTTCAACTCCTCAACTTTTCCGGCTTTGACGTCTTCCAAAAGATGTTCGAGGGTAATGTGAGAGACTCTCGCGAGCTTCCCCTGCTGGATCTGCGCTTGCTTACTTTCCGCGATCTGTCTCGCTTCACGCTCATCTTTCACGACGCGGATACGGTCGCCTGCCCTCGGGACCGCTTCCAGACCCATGATCTCCACGGGCATCGACGGAAGCGCTTCGCGGATGCGCTGTCCGCGATCATTCATCATGGCACGCACCTTGCCCGCCTGATTGCCCGCAATGATATAATCCCCGACACGGAGGGTGCCGTCCTGCACCAGGATCGTGGCCAAAACACCGCTTTCTTTCGAAAGCTCCGCTTCCACGACGACGCCAAGCGCCGGACCTGCCGGGTCCGCTTTGAGTTCCAAGAGATCAGACTCGAGCGCCAGCATCTCCAAGAGTTCTTCAATTCCTTTTCCGGTCTTCGCGGAAACATTCAACATAAGCGTCTTCCCGCCCCAATCTTCGGACATAAGACCATGCTCCATCAATGCTTTTTTCACACGCTCAGGGTTCGCCGATGGCAGATCTATCTTGTTGATCGCGACAATGATCGGAACATTCGCGGCTTTGGCGTGGTCAATGGCCTCGATCGTTTGAGGCATCACCCCATCATCGGCTGCCACCACCAGCACGACGACATCCGTCACTTGCGCGCCGCGGGCGCGCATTTGGGTGAACGCCTCATGACCGGGCGTATCCAAAAAAGTAACGGAACCTTTCGGCAAAAAAACCTCATAGGCGCCAATGTGCTGGGTGATCCCGCCCGCTTCGCCGGCGGCCACCTTGGTTTTCCGGATGGCATCCAGCAGAGATGTTTTGCCATGGTCCACATGTCCCATGAACGTAACCACGGGAGCACGCATCACGCGCCTGCTTAAATCCTTTTCGCTGGGCAATGCCGCGGGCGCGGACTTCGCCTCTACGAGAGCAGCTTCCTGTAGCTCGACCCCAAAATCAATGGAGACTTTTGCCGCGACTTCAAAACTGATGCTTTGGTTGATGGAAGCAAAAATACCTATCTTGATCAAGCGCCCGATCAGCTCACTCGGTCTTACGTTTAATTTTAATGCCATCTCTTTGACCGTGATCGGCGTCTGGATCTGAACTTTACGAATCTTGACTGGTTCCGGGACGCTCACTGCGGGCGCGATAGAAACCGTTTTATCAGGGTCGCCGCTGCGCGTTTTTTTAATATCCTGGCCCGAGACAGGGGGCCTCGGCTTTGAAACTTGGGTGGAGGGCCCAACATAGGGTCGCCGCGGGGGCGTCGGTGTATAAATTGGTTTCTTCACTTCCGGCGCCGTCCTCACAGCGTTCATGCGTTGAAGCAACAGTTCTCGTTTGACGCTCTCGATGGAGGGTGTTTGCGCTTCGCGTGAAGTGGGCGCAGGGGCAACTGTTTTGGAAGCAGCCGGCGGGAGTGTCGCCGTTTTTCCTCCTTTAATGGATGGGGCCGATGTTTTTTTCAAAGAATCTTTCAGCAGCTTTGCATCCTTGGCTTCCACAACGCTCATATGTCCTTTCACGTCCACCTTGAGCGACTTCAGTTTATCCATCACCTCTTTGGAGGTCAGCTTCAATTCTTTCGCTATCTCGTGGACTCGAACGCTCATTCGCCGGCCTCGGACTCTTTCTGGCTTTGAGCGGACGAGGTCTCTTCTGACCCTCGGCCCAAAGCAGCCATGATTTTTTCAACGGTCTTTTGGCCCACACCCTTGACGGCCGTGAGCTGTTCTTTGGAGGCTTTTCTCAGATCATCCGCAGTGTTGAACCCGGCGCCCCTGAGCGCCGCGGCCGTTTTCGGTCCAATTCCGTCAATAGCCTCCAAGGATTCGCCTTCGCTCGAGGCCACGTCTGGGTCCGATGCGGCCCCATCCGGCGTCATGCTCGCTTCTAATTTTTCTTTGACCATTTCTTTTTTCGAACGAATATCGATGGACCAGCCGCTTAATTTTGAAGCCAAGCGCACGTTTTGCCCGTTCTTCCCGATCGCAAGAGACAATTGGTCATCGGCAACAACAACCTCCACCTTGTGATCCTCTTCACTCAGGATTGCCACCGACACGATCTCGGCAGGCGACAACGCCGCGCGAACGTATTCTTCGACGCTGTCCGACCAGCGAACAATGTCTATCTTCTCACCTTGCAATTCTTTCACTACGCCCTTAACCCTGGAGCCGCGAATTCCAACGCAGGCCCCGACGCAATCGACCTTATCATTCTTCGACCATACCGCGATCTTGGTGCGGTCCCCCGCCTCGCGCGCAACGGACTTGATCTCCACCGTTCCCTCGGCCACTTCAGGCACTTCCAATTCAAATAGACTGCGCACAAACCCGGGATGACTACGCGACAAAATCACCTGGGGACCCTTGGCGGTCTTGTTCACCTCCAGAATAAAAGCATGGATGGTGTCGCCCTGATGATAATTGTCACGAGGCGACATTTCACGCTTGGGCAAAATGCCCTCGGTCTTTCCAAGGTCCACCAGGAGCGAACCTTTTTCAAAACGGTACACGGTGCCGCTGGTGATTGAATCCATCTTCCCGTGAAATTCGTTGAAAACCACGTCGCGCTCCGCTTCTCGGATCTTCTGAAAAATAACCTGCTTGGCAGTCTGCGCGGCAATGCGCCCAAATTCTTGGGAGACGATCTCCTTGCCCTCCGAAAAAATCTTGATCTTTCCGGTCTCCGGGTCGATCTTGACCTCCACGTCCTTATCCTTGTCATGAAGCACCTTTTTGGCGGCGGACACAAGAGCGGCTTCGATGGATTCGATCAGGACGCGGCGGGTGATCCCTTTTTCGCGTTCAATATTTTCTAAGACCGTTAAAAATTCTGTGCTCATATTTTAGCGCTCATATCTTAATTTCTCTCGTTGCTTTGGTCATGCTTTCAAATAAGATCTTGATATTTTGCCCGGCTTTGGTTTCCAGATCAATTCCCCGGTCATCCATCCCAGCCAAACGCCCGATGGTGACAAGCCCGGCGCCCTCCGGCGTCTTCCAGGCCACCTGAACCTTGTCGCCTCGCACACGCTCAAAATCGCGCGGACTCTTTAGAGGCCGGTCCAATCCGGGGCTATTCACTTCTAAAAAATAAGATCCCTTAAGAAAATCTGCATCCAGTTCTGATTCGCGGTCAAGAAATTCGCCCAATCGGCGATTCACCGCGGCACACTCGTCCAGTGTCACGCCGCCTAATTTATCGACCGTCAGAGTCAAAATGCCCCTGGAACCGGCTCTCCGAAACTGCACCTCGAGAAGCTCGATTCCGGCCTGTTCCACCTCGGCCCGCATCTGTTGCACTCGTTTTTCGATTTCAAGAGGCAATGCCATGAGAATAAAAAAAGTGGGCTTTCACCCACTTTCCCTTGAACAACAAAGATTGTACATCTAAAAATTACGGGGATAGAGTACCAAAAACTAACCTATTTTGTCAAGCCGATCAAGGAGCTCTGTCTCCAGTTTTGGGAGGTCCACCAGGAAAGATTCGCCTGTTTTTCGAAGCTTTATTTCCGCCTTGCCATTCTTTAAGTTCTTGGGCCCCAAGATGATACGTAACGGGATTCCCAGAAGATCCGCGTCGTTGAATTTAACTCCCGCGGTGTCCTGACGGTCATCGATGAGAATATCCGCACCTGCTTTGGCAAGCGGCTCGGATCTCAGAAGCTTTTCCACGATCTCTTGCGATTGGGCGTCCTTAGGGTCTATCATCAGCACCTGCAAGGCGTAAGGGCTGATGGTCTTCGGCCAAACAATTCCCTTTTCGTCAGCCAGCTGCTCGATTGCCGCAGCTAGAATGCGATTCACTCCGATGCCGTAGCACCCCATGATCACGGGATTCTCCTTGCCATTCGCATCCAAATAATTCGCTTTCATTGGTTTTGAATAGCGCAGATTCAACTTGAAGATATGGCCCAGCTCGATGGCCGTGCGGAACTTGAGGGGCCGTCCTTCCGGCGAGACATCCGTCTCAATCACCTGGCGGAAGTCTCCGACGGCTATTTCTTTTCCTTGGATGTCCCCCAAGTTTACGTCCACCAAATGGTGGTCATGAATATTCGCTCCCGTGACGAAATCTTTCATCTGAAGAATATCCTCGTCAACATACGTTTTGAGACGGCCTCCCACCGGCCCGCTAAACCCAAACGCAAAACCAAGTTTTTCAATCGCCTCTCGGGAGGCCATGAAACTGCCAGGCTCAACTTTTTTTAGTTTGTATTCACTAACCTCATGGTCCCCTCCCACCAGCACTTCAAAAAAAGAGCCGTCAGGCCGCTGGTAGATCATTGTTTTGATCAAGTCTGCCGGCGTTTTTTTTAGGAACGAGGCAACGCTTTCCACGCTGCTATGTTTGGGCGTGTGCACCTTTGAATATTTCCCCGAGGGCGCATTTTTTGGAAAATTCAGACCCCTCAATTTTCGGGATGCCATTTCCACGCTGACGACCACGTCCGAATCACCCAGCTGAACCACGCGGTCCTCGCCGGCATCTGAAAAAAGAACAAACTCCTGAGAGCCGGACCCGCCCATGGCGCCGGGATCGGCCTGCACGATAAAAAACTCAAGGCCGCATCGCGTGAATATTTTCTGGTATGCCTCTTTCATCTTTTGGTAGGTTTCGTCCAGACTCTCGTCGGAGGCATGAAAGCTGTACGCGTCTTTCATCAGGAATTCCCGGCTTCGAATAATTCCTGACCGCGGGCGCATCTCATCACGGAACTTGGTTTGAATCTGGTAAAGAGTGATGGGCAGTTGTTTGTAAGAGTGAATTTCCCGCCGAGCCAGATCTGTGATCACCTCCTCGTGCGTGGGTCCGAGAACATTCTCCTTGCCGTGACGGTCCTTAAAACGAACCATGTCCTCGCCCATAATCTCCCACCGCCCGGTCTCTTTCCAGAGCTCCGAAGGATGAATCGCGGGCAATAGAAGCTCCACGGCTCCGGCGCGGCGCATCTCTTCGCGGATGATGTTTTCGGCTTTTTGCAGCGCCCGAAGCCCCATCGGCAAATAACTGTAGGTGCCGCTGGCGAGCTTGCGGATCAGTCCGGCGCGTAGCATCAACCGATGGCTTTTAATCAGGGCTTCCTGAGGATTTTCTTTCAGCGTGGGGATAAGCGTCTGCGACCAGCGCACGAACGGAACCACGTTCGTCATGATGATCTGAATAGTTTCATGATATTTTCGAGGATTGAAAAGCGACTGACATCCTGTAAGATCACAAAGCCCATCAGTCCCAGAAGAACCACCATGCCGCCTTGCGTCATCCTTTCACGAACGGCCTCGCGCAGCGGAGAGCCTTTCGCTTTTTCGATGAGCATAAAAAGAAGATGTCCCCCATCCAGAACCGGGATGGGCAGAAGATTCAGAACAAAAAGGCTGACGCTGAGAGAAGCCATAAAATACAAAAGCGTCGCCCAGCCCATTTGCGCGGCCTGTTGAGTCATGAAGAAGATCCCAATCGGTCCCGTCATCGAATCTTTGAAAGGCAAAGCACCCGTGATCATAAGCCAAAGAGAGAGAAAGATCATCGCGGTAAGGTTCCAGAGTTTTTCAGCGGCGAGTCCCCAGGCATTCCAAAACGGAGTCTTTATCTGGATCATTTCGTTCGCCGGCGCGATGCCTAAAAATGCATTGCGGGCAGGCCGTCCAAAAATATCCCGCGTCTCCCGCTTCACCGGTGTCACGCGAACGTCCAAGGTACCGGCGCCGCGCTCAATGTTGAGAGTGACTGTCTCTCTGTCCAAACGGACCTCTTTCAGGACTTCTTCCCACGTCTTCACGGCTACGCCGTTCACCGAAAGGATCTTGTCATTCTCAATGAGGCCCGCTTTGGCCGCAGGCATGTCCGGAAGCACTTTTCCGATGCGAGACGTCATCGTGGGTTGGCCGGACAGAAAAACGAAGAAGAAAAGAACGTAGGCCAGAAAAGCGTTCATCAGGGGTCCTGCCAAAACCACCGCCACACGCGATAAAAGTGGTTTCGACTGAAATTCCCAGGCCGCCCCTTTGGCTTCCTCCGGACTCTCGCCAGCCAACTTCACAAAGCCTCCGAGCGGTAAAAGCGAGATGCAGAACTCGGTCTCACCGAGTTTCTTTGCAAAGATAACCGGCCCGAAACCTATGGAGAATTTCTCGGCACGGATCCCCAGCATCCTGGCCACGATAAAATGACCAAACTCATGAACAACAACCAAGACCCCTAAAACAAAAATGAAACTCAGAGCACTTTGCACAGTTTTTTCGTCTCCTCGGTAGCCCATCGATGCACGGACTGGATCTCATCGAGATTCGGGTCCGCGACATGCCGGTGGTGCGACAGTACATTCTCGATGATTTTGGGGATATCTACAAATGGAATCTTATCCGATAAATAAGCCTCCACCGCCACTTCATCCGCAGCGGACAAGACGCAAGGCGCCGATCCCGAGGATTTTGCGGCGTCGTAAGCAAGCTGAAGGCAGGGAAATTTTCTACGGTCAGGTGGTAAAAAATGAAACGCCCCTATTTTGGCGAGATCCAGCTTCCACGTTTTCGGCGACGCCAAACGCCGCGGATGAGAAAGCGCAAACTGGATGGGAAGCTTCATGTCCGTCACTCCCAACTGCGCCAGGATCGAGCCGTCCTTGAATTCCACCATGGAATGAATGACAGCTTCGGGATGGATCAGCACCTCGATCTTCTCCACCGGTAGATTGAAAATCCATGACGCTTCAATAATCTCCAACCCCTTATTCATCAGGGTCGCTGAATCTACGGAAATCTTCTTTCCCATCTTCCACTTGGGATGACGAATGACATCTTCTTTCAGGAGCTTTGAAAAATGGGCCCCGGCGACGTGATGCAGAGGGCCTCCGGAACCGGTCAGGATCAACTTCTCCACATCAGACGGGTCTGAGCCCAGGAGACACTGAAAAATTGCGCTGTGCTCGCTGTCTACCGGTATCAGGAGGGGCGCGGGCACCTGCCTGCCGGCAGGCAGGTGCCGTGCCCCTGCGCTAGCCTGTTTCAGAGCACGCATCACCAATGACCCCGCCATCACCAAGATCTCCTTATTGGCCAGGGCCACACGCTTGCCATTTTTGATGGCGTCCAGAACCGAGAGCAGAGCGCTCGTTCCGGCCGATGCCGCCATTAAAATATCCGAATCCAAATATGCCGCGAATGCGTGAATCTTTTCGTGTTCGTTAAAGACTTTCAGCTCGGGGTGCCTCGCACGGAGTTTCGCGGCACCTTGCGGGTCTTTGAGATAAACGGCCTCAGGACAAAATTCCCTTATCTGAGCATCCAAGAGATCCCCATTTGAGCCGGCGGAAAGGCCTGCCACCCGGAAAGCGCCCGGGTTACGGCGGATGACCTCCAGCGTGTTTAATCCAACGGAACCCGTGGACCCCAGGATCGTCACTCGCTTTGCCCGGCCAGTCGACTTTGCGTCCGAACGTTTTTTTGGACCCGCCGCAATCACGAGAACACCGTCAAATGATAATAAAAAATAGGCGCCGTAAATAAAATGCTGTCCAGGGCATCCAGCATCCCTCCCATGCCGGGCAAGATTGCTCCCGAATCTTTGATTTGACAAAAACGCTTCAGCAAAGATTCCGAGAGATCACCGATTTGTCCAACAATCCCAATTAGGACGCCAAGAATAGACAGGTGCAGCCAGCTCCAAGGGAGCGGCAGATAGGGCTTAAACAGAAGCGACATGATCAAACTCAGGAACAGCCCTCCAAACATCCCCTCCACCGATTTCTTGGGGGACACGTGCGGGATCAGACTGTGGCGCCCAAAAAGAGAGCCAAATATGTACGCGCCAATATCGCCCGCTTTAGTCACCGAGAGAAGATACGCCAGCCACATGGCGCCGCCGTCCAAATAACGTATTTTGATCGTGAAGCTTAAGAACCAGCTCACATAAAGGATCCCGAACAGCGTCAGAGAGATGCCTGTCAGCGCTTCCTCGTTATTTTTATGCGAGAATTGCAAAACAAAAAGAAGCAGACAGCCGATCACGATGAAAAACACTTCCCCGGAACGCGTCGCCCCCTGCTCGAAAGCAACCACAAGCGTCAGAATGGCCCCCATCACCACACCAAAGAGACGGTAGCTGGGGATCTTCGCGGCCCGCAGCATTGTGAAAAACTCGTAGAGCGCCAGCACGACAAATCCAAAAGCCAGCGCGCTGAAAGCGGTCTGGTTCGAAAAAAAGATAACACTCGCCGTAACCGATACAAGAACGGTGCTTGTAATAATTCTTGTGGATAACGTCACTCGGTTAAACTCCCGGGCCCGATGTCACCGAAGCGCCGCTCGCGTTTCTCGAATTCGTGTATCGCCTCCACAAAATCTGCCTTTCGAAAATCCGGCCAATTTTTTTTGGTGATGTAAATCTCGGCATAAGACAACTGCCACAGCAGAAAATTCGAGAGGCGCATCTCTCCGCTGGTTCGGATCAACAGATCGGGATCGGGAAGCCCCCGGGTGTAGAGATGTTGAGAAAAAAATTCTTCGGTAAGACCGCCGTTTTGCAGAGTCGCGGCATGCTGCGCCCCGACGCCAGCCTTTTGCAGGATCTCCTGCACGGCATCGAGAATTTCCGTGCGAGAACCGTAATTGAGCGCAACGTTAAAGATGAGTTTGTGATTTTGATTCGTCACGCGGACGGCCTCTGCGAGTTTTTTTTGGATGCTTTGTGGAAGCGCTTCGATGCGCCCAAGCGTGCGAAATTGGACACCCTGCCGGACCAAACCCTGTATCTCCTTGTCGAGAAATGTATCCAGGATCTCCATCAGCACAGACACTTCTTCCTTGGGTCGCTTCCAATTTTCCTGACTGAACGCAAAAAGGGTGAGCACCGGGATCCCCAGATCGATGGAGGCTTCGACCACCTCGCGAACGGATTGAACGCCGGCACGATGTCCGGCGACGCGAGGCAAGCTGCGTTCCCGAGCCCATCGCCCGTTGCCATCCATGATGATGGCAACATGCTGCGGCAGTTTTGATTTTTTAGAAAAATCCTCGGTCATTTTTGGACCCTAGGTGAAGGGTTTGTTTCTCGTGAGAACCCACCGACAATAATTTGATCGGCACGTCCAAAAGACCCGAAAGCCGCTTGAGATAACGCCGCGCATTCACCGGAAGATCCGAGAGCTTCCGCGCGCCGGAGGTGTCGGATAACCAGCCTTTATGGGACTCATACACCGGGACCGCGTCCACCTGGACGGTGAGCGAAGCCGGAAAGTGGCGGTAAAGTTTTCCGCGATGGCGATACCCCACACAGACCTTGATTTCCTTGAGATCATCAAGAACATCAAGTTTTGTGACTGCGATCTCGTTGATGCCATTCACCATGCAGGAGTATCTGACTAGCACTGCGTCAAACCAACCGCAGCGGCGCGGTCGCCCGGTCGTGGCGCCGAATTCTTTTCCCTTTTTACGGATCTCTTCCATCAAACGCGGGTCGAACTCCGTGGGAAACGGCCCCTCCCCCACCCGGGTCGTGTACGCTTTGACGACACCGACGACCTTATCCATCGCGTTTGGCGGCACGCCCGTCCCGACAGAGGCGCCCCCCGCCGTCACATAGCTTGAGGTGACAAAGGGGTAGGTGCCATGGTCCACATCCAAAAGCGTGCCCTGAGCGCCCTCAAAAAGGATCTTTTTTTTGCGTTTCACGGCATCATTTAAGAGAACCGCCGTATCCCGCACGAAAGGCTTCATCAGTTTGGCGTAATGCAAATATTCACGGTGGATCCGGGCAAATTCGAACCCCTTGAATCCGAAGATTTTCCGAAAGATTTCATTTTTTTCGATGACATTTCTACGAAGCTTCTCCCGGAAAAGGGGTTCGTCGTACAGGTCCACCACGCGGATGCCGCAGCGCATCACCTTGTCGCCGTAGCTCGGGCCGATACCCCGGCCGGTGGTGCCGATCCTGGTGCAACCTTTTTTCTCCTCACGCAACCGGTCATAAATGCGGTGATACGGCAAAATCAAATGCGCTCTGTCGCTGATGAAGAGCCTTCCCTTGACCTCAAACCCCTTGGCTGACAAGCTCTTAATTTCGTGAACCAGGGCCTCGGGGTCCACAACGACGCCGTTGCCGATCACGCAGGTGACCTGCGGATGAAAGATACCGGATGGGATCAGATGCAGCACGAATTCCCCGCTGGCTTTGATCACCGTATGGCCAGCATTGTTGCCGCCTTGATAGCGAACCACATAATCCGCATCCTTGGAGAGGATGTCGATGATCTTGCCTTTTCCCTCATCGCCCCATTGGGCGCCAACCACGACGATATTGCTCAAGAAACTCCTTACGCTTATTAGCGGACAGCGCACAGGAGACAGGCGACAGAAAGGAAAAAGAAAATTTTTCCTATTTTCTGTCTCCCGCACACTGTTCGGTGTCCGCTGGAGACGCCCTTATAATTTAATCAGTTTCGCATCCAAGATATTCTTGGCTTGCCGGATCTCTTTCATCAGCGACTCTGAGATTTCGCTGTCTATCTTGAGGACTGTCTTTGCCTGCCCGCCACGCATGTCACGTCCCAGAGTCATCCCGGCAATGTTCACATGATTGACGCCGAGAAGCATCCCGATCTGTCCCACAATCCCCGGGACATCCTTATTGGAGATGAGAAGAATATAGCCCTCGGGGATCGCTTCGACGTTGTAATTGTCGATTGTCACGATACGCGTGTCTTGCTTTGAAATCACCGTGCCGGCCACCCGGACTGTTTTTTTGTCCGTACGCACGTCCACCTGGACAAGATTCGCATAATAGGCAGCGGTTGAGGATTTGGACTCGGTGACCTTGATGCCACGTTCCTTGGCCAAAACCGACGCGTTCACATAATTCACATTCTCCGCCAGAATAGGCGTCAAAAGCCCCTTTAGAATGGCAACCGTGATGGGCGTCGTCTCGCATTCTGCGGCCTGTCCGAGATACTGCAGGTCCACCTGCAAAATATGGCCTTCCATGAGCTGGGCGGCGAAAAGCCCCAATTTTTCACCGAGGTACAAATAGGGTTTGATCTGCTCCAGCACTTCCGGGTCCACGAAAGGAATATTCACAGCGTTCCTTGAGCCGCGGCCGTGCAGATAGTCAATGATGCTCTGCGCCACGTCCACCGCCACCGCAATCTGGGCCTCCTCAGTCGAAGCTCCTTGGTGAGGCGTCACAACGATCTGCGGAAGTTTCAAAAGCTCGAGGTCTTTCGGTGGAGGCTCCAACTCAAATACGTCCAGCGCCGCGCCCGCGACCAGACCCGCCTGAATGGCTTTCGCGAGGGCTTTCTCATCGATCAGTCCTCCGCGGGCGCAATTGACAAGGCGCGCGCCTTTTTTCATCATCTTAAATTCTTTTTCGCCAATCATGTGCTTATTTTCCGCGGTGAGAGGCATGTGCAGCGTCATGAAGTCGGACCTCTTCAATAGTTCTTCCAATGTCACGGCCTCTACCCCTATCTGCAGAGCCTTGTCGGCACGCAAAAATGGGTCGAACGCAACGACACGCATGCCGAAAGCTTGGGCGCGTTTGGCGACCTCGGTGCCAATGCGACCCAACCCCAGAATACCAAGCGTCTTGTCATAAAGCTCTACCCCGGTAAATTTTTTTCTCTCCCACTCCCCGCGCTTCACAGAACTATTCGCTTCGGGGATGTTTCGCGCCACCGACATCAAAAGACAAAAGGCCAGCTCCGCTGCTGAAATCGTATTCCCTCCGGGCGTATTGATAACGACGATTCCGCGCTTAGAGGCCGATTCCAGATCCACATTGTCGAGCCCCACTCCCGCGCGGCCAATGACCTTAAGTATTTTTGCCGCGCCGAGGACCTCCGCAGTGATCTGTGTGCCGGAACGCACCACACAGGCATCGGCATCCGCGATCAGTTTCTTCAATTCTTCAAGCGGCTGTTTGGTCTTGATCAACACTTCAAAATCTTTCTGGCTGCGAAACAGCGCCAACCCTTCCTCCGCCAAGTCGTCGCAGATAAGAATTTTATAGGTACTCTTTTTGGTCATGGTTGCCTGTGTCATGCTTCCTTTCGTCATTCCCGCAATCTTTTAGCGGGAATCGATCTTGATCCCCGCATTTCCGCCGGAGGCGGACATGCCTCGGACGGACGTGGGGATAATATTTTGATAACCCTTTTTCGCCATGGCGTCACGGAAAGCATCCAAACCTGTCTTAGCGTCTTTCATCGTGCATGCGTAACCCATGTGCGCGAAGCGGACTATTTTCCCCTGGAGATCCCCTTGGCCGTCGGCCATGATCACCTGATGCTCCTCGCGCATGCTCTTGATGATGTCGCCCGAGGCGATCTCTTTCGGCATCACGATCGCCGTCAAGCCGCTCGTTGGCGCCTTGGAAAAGAGTGTCAAACCCATCGCTGAAACTTGCTCACGCACCCAATGAGCGACATCCGCGTGGCGGCGCCATACATTTTCCATCCCCTCTTCCAGCAACATTTCGAGCGCTGCTTCCAAACCGCGAATCAAGCTTACCGCCGGCGTGAACGGCGTATCATTTTTTTTGATTGCTTTCACCGTTTCCGCGAAATTAAAATAATATTTGGGGAGCGTTGATTTTGCAAACACGCTTTGCGCCCTCTCGTTTACCGCCACGAACGCCAGGCCCGGAGGAAGCATGAGCCCTTTCTGACTTCCGCACACCGCCACGTCCACGCCCCACTCGTCCATTTTAAGAGGGTCACAAGCCAAACCGCTGATCGCGTCCACGAGAAGAAGTGCGCCTGATTTCTGAGTGATCTGGCTGATCTCGCGAATAGGATGCATCACCGCGGTTGAGGTCTCGCAAAGGGCGGTCAGAACCCCTTTGGCGCCCGGGTACTGCCTGAGAGCATCGGCGATCTGCCCTGGATTAAAGGCTTCCCCGTAGGGCAATTCAAAATTCTTCACATCCAGTCCATAGACCTTGGCAATATCGCGGTAGCGTTCTCCCCACTTCCCAGCGGTGAATGAAAGTACCGTGTCGCCCTTGGAAAAAAGATTCGTGACAGAACCTTCCATCGCACCCGTGCCGGAGGCCGCGAAAAGCATGACCGGGTGTTTCGTGTAAAAAACTTTTTGAAGCCCGCAGAACACACGCTCGAGAATAGCCTGAAATTCTTTCGTCCGATGGTGGATCATCGGAATGGCAGTAGCATCGAGAATCCGCCGAGGCACGTTGGTGGGCCCCGGAGTTAAAAGCAGCGCTTCCTTCATTGGTTTCCTTTCTATGTCATTTCTTAATCGCTCGAATGTTCATCACGACTTCATCCACGATGCCATAGGCCTTGGCCTCCTCGGCGGACATGAAATAGTCCCGGTCCGTATCTTTTTCAATTTTTGCGACATCCTGCCCGGTGTGTTTGGCGATGATCCGGTTGAGCCTCTCTTTTAAATTCAAGATCTCTTTTGCCTGGATGCGAATGTCCGCCTCGACGCCCTGCACCCCCCCCCACGGCTGGTGGATCATGACACGCGAATTGGGCAGCGAATAACGTTTGCCCTTGGTTCCGGCGCTGAGGAGCACGGCGCCCATGCTCGCCGCTTGCCCGATGCAGTAGGTTGCGACATCACATTTTAGAAACTGCATCGTGTCATAGATTGCCAGACCGCTTGTGATCGAACCCCCGGGAGAATTGATGTAAACATGGATATCTTTTTCCGGATCCTCCATTTGGAGGAAAAGAAGCTGGGCCACAACCAAATTAGCGACCATGTCATCGATCGGCGTGCCAATGAAAAGCACGCGATCTCTCAGAAGCCGTGAGTAAATGTCGTAGGCGCGTTCACCGCGTCCCGTCGTTTCGATCACCATCGGTACCAAGTAGCTCATAAGTCTGTGCCTCCGTGTATGAAAATGGCGTTCAGCGTACAGTGATTTGTTTATTGGTTTATTCTCCACGCTGTTCGCTGAACGCTGTACGCTTTACGCTGTACGCTCGTCGAACTTCGCATTTGCGATTAAAAAATCAACCGTCTTTTTCTCGCGCATGCTTTCTCGTAAGTCATCCTCGAACACCCGGCGCACCTCTTCGAGGGGACGTCCGGATTGTTCGCACAGTTTTTTCAGATTTTCGACGATTTCAATCTCATCGGCATCAATCTTTTCAAGCTCAGAAACTTTTTGAAGAATGAAATAGAGCCTCACCTGTTCTTTTGCTTTCAGGGACAGCTCTTCGCCGTGACCAGCCAATTCTTCTTTCCAACTCTCCTCGGGAACGCCCATCTGGGCATAACGCCGCCGAGTTTGCTCAAAAAGCCGTTCCTTTTGCTTCTCCACGAGGCTTTCGGGGAGCGAAAAATTTGCCATTTTGAGAAGTTTCTGGAACAGTTCCTGTTTCATCTTTTCCAAAGAGTCCGCGTGCTTGTAAGAGGCCAGTTCTTTACGGACGGCTTCGCGGACCTCGTCAACGGTTTGTAGTCCCAGGCTTTTTGCGAATATTTCATCCAGCGCAGGAACATTTTTTTTGCGGATCCCTTTCACCGTCAAGCGGGTCAGCGGCTGGCCCTGGCGAACGATCTCTCTGCGGTCTTCGACATTCGCCCCGATCACTTTGTCAAAAAAATCATCTTCCCCGCCCGGCTCGACGGCCAACAGCACGCCGCTTTTTCCCGGGACGTAGGCATTGTCTTTCCAGACCTCGATATCCGCCAGGATAAAATCACCCTGCTGGACAGGCCGTACCTCCAGCACGGGATCGAATACGGCGTGTGATTCAAGAAACGCCTGAATGCTTTTTTCCATGTCCTCGACGGTAACCTCGGAAGAGGCGCGCTTCAATGAAAGTCCTTTGTAATTTTTCACGGAAACGTTCGGCGATTCCTCAAACTCCGCGCTAAAAACAAGCTTCTGCCCGCGCTGGTACCTGACATCGGATATTTTGGGGAGCGACACCGGAGAGACTTTTTGATCCTGGACGGAGCGGTGATAAACCTCGGGAATAAGCGATTTTAGAACCTCCTCGCGGGCCTGGTCTTGATAACGCTTCTCAACCAGCTCCATCGGGGCCTTCCCTCCCCGGAAACCGGGCAGCTGGGCTGCTCGTTGAAATTCACGCATCACTTCAAGATAGCGGCCCTCCGCGGTGTTGGCGTCCACTTCCACCTGCATCTGGACCTTGCAATCTTTCTCGCGTTTTAGGTTGATCTTCATTCGATGATCGTTTCGTCTTTTTTTACGGTGTAGCGGCGTCCCTTGTGCTCCTTGACACGATCATGTTGACGGCCGAGACGGCGCTGAATGTTGCCAAAGCAGTTGTCAAAAGCGGCATACATGTCCACATTCTGCTCCCTGGCGGCGACCCTGAGATTTTTCCCGAGGAGGGTGATCTCGACGTAATTGAGTATCTTCTGCACCTCGAGAACCACGTGCAAAGACTCGATCTTAAGCGAGTACTTGTCCAATTTTCTTACTTTCTTATCAATATAATCTCTAAGAGGAGCCGTCACTCGAAAATGCCGTCCGCTGATGTCCACTTCCATAGAATCTCCTGAAGTTGTCTCTTGAAACGTTTTAGTTTACCACAAGACTGACGTTCATTTCACATTGAAAACTTCTCACCCAGATATATCTTGCGGGCTTCCTTGTTGTTCAAAAGTTCAGTCTTTGTGCCTGAAATGAGGATCTTTCCTTCGTACATGATGTAGGCTCGATCGGTGATGGCCAGGGTTTCTCGCACATTATGGTCCGTCAACAAAATCCCGAGCCCTTTTTTCTTCAATTCTTGGATCAAATGCTGGCAGTCCGAAACGGCAATAGGATCGATCCCCGAAAAGGGCTCATCCAATAAAATGCAGAGAGGATGTGTCACAAGCGCGCGTGTGATCTCCAAACGCCGCCGCTCCCCGCCGGAAAGTGTGTAGGCCCGGGATTTGCGCAGATGAGCGATCCCAAGCTCATTCAGAAGCTGTTCCAATCTTTTCTTTCTCTCCGGACGGGGCAGATCCAACGTCTCCAGAATCGCCAGGATATTCTGCTCCACGGTCAGGTGACGAAAGATGGAGGGCTCCTGGGACAAATAACCGATACCCAGCTGGGCGCGCTTATGCATCGCGTAGCGGCTTACATCCCGATGGTCGAAAAAAATGCTCCCGCTGTCGGGCTTTACAAATCCGGTGACCATGTAAAACGTCGTGGTCTTGCCAGCGCCGTTCGGGCCCAAAAGCCCCACGATCTCCCCGGGATTGATGGTGATATCCACGCTATTCACCACCGAGCGGCCCGCGTAAGATTTTCTTAACGCTTTAGTTTCTAAGAGCGCCATCCAAAATCCCTCCGGCTCCTTTTCGAAGCGTGATCTCAGGATTACCCTCTAAACGGATGGATCCGTTCTCCACCGTATAAATCGCCCTGCTCGAATGCGTCGTGTCGTTTCCGCGCTCGATCACCACGTTGCCCGTCGCCATGATTTCTTTGATGCTCTTCTGATCAGTCTCAAATTTCACATCCATCCGGTTCGCGGACAGGACCCCGCGCGGATCCGTGACTTTCACTTTCCGAAAAAAAGACATCGTGTTCAAATTATAGAAAATCTTGAGCGGTCCCTGACAAACAAGGTCCGTGGTGGCATTGATGGTCATCGTGATATCCCGATTGAGCTGAATAAAACCGTCATTCGGACGCCCAAACGCTCCACGGCCTTTGACTTTCGCATTCTGGTGGTCCACGTAGACAAGTGCATCCGTCCGCATCGTGCCCCCGTCCTGAGACCACTGCACGTGGTCCGTCCGGACCCTGGTGTTGTCCCTGAGATTCAGCGTCACGTTTTGATCCAAGTAAATGGATTGGCCGGGGTCTATTTTGGCCGTGTCACCCTCTAGTTTCCAGTTTGATTTGCCGGTCTCATCAAACCCAATGAGAGAAAATTTTTTTAATTGTTGATCTCGGCTGGACTGCACAAGTGCAGCGCGGTCAGGGTTAAAACCTGCGGAAGACTTCATATCTCTCATTTTCCAATAATAAAAAAATACAGCCGTGACCACCGTGATTGGGAGGAGAAACAAGGGAAAATTTTTCGATCTCACCTGAAATACCTCGAGGTTACTTCCGCCCATTGCCCCTGCGTTTTGAGAAGCAGGTCCACCACCTCGCGAATGGCGCCCCGACCTCCGCGTTTCAGAGTGACATAATGCGCCGCTTTCAAGACATCCTCTACGGCCTCTGGCACTGCCACGGAAAAACCGGCCCTTTTCATGGGCGGCAGGTCGATCAGGTCATCGCCGATATAACATATCTGCTCGGGTTTGACCTTGTATTTTTTTGCCACTGTCTCAAAAACAGCCAACTTATCAAATGCGTTCTGGTAAACACCCGAGATTTGAAGATCCTTGGCCCGGCGTTTGTTGACGCGAGATTTTTTACCGCTGATCATAACAGTTTTGTACCCCGCGCGCCTCAAGAGCACTAACCCAAAACCATCCTGCACATCAAAAAATTTGAGTTCGTCGCCATTGTCCCCGTAAATAATCCGGCCGTCCGTCATGACTCCGTCGTTGTCAACCATGACAAGCCGGACTTTCCGGATACGCTCCTTAAGCTCTTCCGAGAGAACTTGCGTGCTCACACGAAACCCGCTTTTAAAAGATCCTGAACATCCAAGAGACCCACTGGACGTCCCGCCTTGTCCACCACCGGGACTTCGTCAATGCGGCGCGCACGAAGCACTTCAAGCGCATCGGAAGCGCGATGATCCTCGAGAACCGTGATAGGCTTGACCGTCATCAACTCTTTTACGCGGCAATCCAGGATCTTGGCCCCTTTTCTAAGCCAGCGGCGCAAATCACCGTCCGTGAATATTCCTGCCAACCGGCCGTCTTTGCCAACAACGGTGGCCGACCCCGCGCGGGCGCTGGTGATCCTGTACAGGACATCTTTTAATTTCATTGTCTCGGGCACCACCGGATTGTCCTTGCCCTTGCGCATAATTTCGGAAACTTTCAGAAGAAGTTTTTTCCCGAGACTTCCTCCAGGATGGTAGAACGCAAAATCCGCGGCTTTGAAACCTTTTTTCTCCAACAGGGCCACCGCCAGCGCATCCCCCAGAGCCAGCATCGCCGTGGTCGAGGCCGTCGGAGCCAGGTTGAGCGGGCATGCCTCTTTCTTCACGCTGACATTGAGCACCACATCACTGGCATGCGCCAAGGGTGAGTCCAGATCCCCCGTAAAGCAGATAAGCTTCGCTCCGATTTTTTTAATGATGGGTAAAAGTTTCAGGATCTCATCGGTGTGTCCGCTGGATGAAAACGCAACAACCACATCTTCTTTCATCACACGCCCAAGATCCCCGTGAAGCGCCTCCGCAGGATGCAAAAAAAGCGAGGGCGTTCCCGTCGACGAAAGAGTGGCCGAAATTTTTTGCGCAATGAAGCCTGGTTTTCCAATGCCAGTCACCACCACGCGCCCTCGAGACTTGAGGATAACGTCACAAGCCTTGACAAAATTAGGCCCCACCCGTCCCAAAAGCACTGTCAGCGTATCCCGCTCGATGCGAATGACATCTTGCGCGACTTGACCAGCGGAACGAATAGCAACACATTCGGCGCGCTTTGTTTTCATTTTTTTCTCCGAACTCCCTGCCTGTCCGGCAGGCAGGCGAACTCCCTGCCTGTCCGGCAGGCAGGCGAACTCCGAATGATCCGGCTTAGCTTTACAAGTCTTTCAAGCAGCGGCTCCAGATCTTTAAGCCGGACCATATTCGGCCCATCGCTGGGCGCTCGATCAGGATCTTCGTGCACCTCCATAAAGACGCCGTCCGCGCCGGCGGCCACCCCCGCCTGTGCCAAGGTCGGAACAAAACTCCGGTCACCGCCGGAGCTCTTCCCGCAGCCACCCGGCTGCTGCACAGAATGAGTGGCGTCAAAAATCACGGGATAGCCAAATTCTTTCATGATGGGAATAGAACGAAAATCGTTGACGAGCGCATTGTACCCAAAAAAAGTGCCCCGCTCGGTGAAAAGGATGCGTCTATTCCCGGTGGAGGCCAATTTCTCAGCAACATTTCCCATCTCCTGAGGCGAGAGAAATTGCCCTTTCTTGACGTTCACAACACGATCCGTCCGGGCGGCCGCCAAAAGAAGATCCGTTTGTCGACACAAAAAAGCCGGAATCTGAAGAACATCCGCCACGCGGGCAACCGCCCGGATTTCTTCAGGGCTGTGCACATCCGTTAAGATAGGCAATCCCGTCTCCTCTTTGACACGCGACAGGATCTGCAAACCCGCTTCAAGTCCTAATCCACGAAAAGACCCCAGGGAACTCCGGTTGGCTTTGTCATAACTTGATTTGTATATAAAAGGCAGGTGGAGCCGTTTGGTGATCTTCTGAATCGCCTTGGCATGTCTCAGAGCGCTTTTCTCATTCTCAACAACGCAAGGACCGGCGATGAGAACAAGTCGGTTTCCTCCGCCAATGGAAATATCACCTACGCGAACGACACCAAACTCGGAGGTCGCCTGCCTGCCGGACAGGCAGGGAGGTCGCCTGCCTGCCGGACAGGCAGGGAGGTCGGAGCGAGTAATTCGGCGTTCAAATTTTTTTTTCGTCATCTTTTTCTCCGAGCTCTGAGCTCGCAGCTCCGAGCTAAATATTTTTTAATCGACCTTATGGGCCAAAGACGCCTTGATGAAATCGCGGAACAGGGGGTGCGCTTGGTCCGGCTTTGAACGGAACTCCGGATGAAATTGGCAACCCACAAACCAAGGATGGTCCGCCACCTCCACAATCTCTACAAGCCGTCCGTTGGGGCTCGTGCCCGAAATAATAAGCCCGCTGGTCTCCATCTTTACCTTGTACTTGTTATTGAATTCATAGCGGTGACGATGACGCTCATGGATAGACTCGCGTCCGTACGCTTTTTGGGCCTTGGAGCCGCGTTTCAAAATGCATGGGTACGACCCCAGCCGCATTGTTCCGCCAAGATTTTCCACATGCTTCTGTTCTTCCAGGAGACCGATCACAGGAAAAGGAGTCTGCTTGTTGAATTCGGCGGAATTGGCGCGATTCATGCCGCAAACGTTCCTGGCGAATTCAATCACCGCGCATTGCATCCCTAAACATACCCCGAAGAACGGGATCTTATTCTCCCGCGCATATTTAATGGCCTTGATCTTTCCTTCCACGCCGCGATCCCCGAAGCCGCCCGGGACCAAGATGCCGTTCAAATCTTTCAGATGCTTTTCCGCGCCCGACGAAATAAGGTCCTCCGCATCAATTTTCCTTAATTCTACGCGGGAGTCATTCGCGATTCCGCCGTGTTTCAGCGCCTCATAGATGGATTTGTAAGCATCCTGAAGCTCAATGTATTTGCCCACCACCCCGACCGTCACGTGTTTCGAGGGATTGAGCGCCTTGTCCACCACATTTGTTTTCCAAGCGCTGATCTTGACTTCCCCATCCTCGCAATTCAAACGCAGGAGCTTCACGATCAACGCGTCAAGCCCCTCTTCCCTCAGCGCCAGCGGAACCTCGTAGATGTCCTGCACGTCGAGCGCCTGGATCACCTGCTCCACTTCCACATTGCAAAAAAGCGCTATTTTCTCACGCACATCGCGCGACAATTTTTTTTCTGTCCGGCACATCAAAATATCAGGCTGGATACCGATCTCGCGCATTTTTCCCACAGAGTGTTGGGTGGGCTTCGTCTTGATCTCATCTGCGGCGCGCATATAAGGAATGAGCGTCAAATGGATATTGAGCGCATTTTCCCGCCCGACGTCCTGCCGAAACTGCCGGATCGCTTCTAAAAATGGGAGGCTTTCGATATCGCCTACGGTGCCGCCAATCTCGCAGATGACCACGTCCGCATTGCGGTTGTGAGAAACGCTCTTAATCGCCGCCTTGATCTCGTCCGTGATGTGCGGGACGACTTGAACGGTGGCACCAAGATATTCGCCCTTTCGCTCCTTGTTGATCACCGAAAAATAGATCTTTCCCGTCGTCACATTGTTGAGCCTTGTCAAATCCACATTCGTAAATCGCTCATAGTGACCCAAATCTAAATCCGTTTCGGCGCCATCCTCGGTGACGTAGACCTCTCCATGCTGGTAGGGACTCATCGTGCCGGGGTCCACGTTAAGATAAGGGTCGCATTTCATCATGATGAGACGCAGTCCCCTGGATTCCAAAAGTTTTCCGACGGATGAAGACACAATGCCTTTGCCAAGGCTCGAAACCACACCGCCCGTGACAAAAATATACTTAGGCATCGTTACACGCTCTCTTTTTCCAGGATCGACCGCGCCAATTCGAGATCCTCCGGCGTGTCCACGCCAACGGTCTCAAATTGCGTTTCGATCACCTTGATCTTGTAGCCGCTTTCGAGCGCGCGCAGCTGCTCGAGACGCTCATTTTTCTCCAAATAAGACTTGGGAAGCTTTTTAAACATAAATAAAAAATCTTTGTTGTACGCGTAAATGCCGATGTGTTTGTAAAAAAATGATTTTTCCGCATTGGGCTTTAGAAAAGTTGGGATCGGCTGTCTGGAAAAATAGAGCGCGTTCCGGTTCTGATCGATCACGGCTTTCACCACGTCAGGGCTGTTGAACTCCTCCAGCGACTGACTTTTTTTGACCACTGTCGCCATCACGGCCTCCGGATTGTCCTGCATGGTGCGTACGAGATCATCGATCAGGAACGGGTGGATGAGCGGCTCATCGCCCTGAATATTCACGACAATCTTGACATCCAATTGGTTCACAACCTCGGTAAGGCGGTCCGTGCCCGTGGAATGGGACTTGGAGGTAAAAACTACTTTTCCCCCAAAGCTCTCCACCGCTTTGACGATCCTGTCGTCATCCGCAGCCACGACGAGGTCATCCAAAAGTTTCGCTTTCTTTGCGCGCTCATAGACATGCTGAATCACAGGTTTTCCGCAAAGATCTTTCAACAGCTTCCCCTCAAAACGCGTCGCGCCATAACGCGCCGGAATCACGCCGATGGCTTGAATCGCCGCATCCCCTGATTTTCGATTCGAAGAATCGGGCATTTCATGGCGTCCGCCTTTGGCGGATAAATCAGGGGATGGGGTCATGTTTTAATCACTTTCCGGAGGCGATCCACAAGCTCCGCTTGATCCGTCACCGCGACACCCACTTTTCCAACCACGATCCCAGCCGAACAATTCGCGATGTGCGCCGCTTCGATCACGGATGCGCCCTGCGCCAACGCCAGCGTCAACGCCCCAATCACCGTATCACCGGCGCCGGATACGTCAAAAACTTCCTGAGCCACGGTAGGAATCTTCACCATTTTTTTCCCGCTCTCAAATATCGCCATGCCGTTCTCGCCCAGCGTAATCAAGGCGCTGTCGCAGCAGAGTTTCTTCAGCATCGTACGACCGGCCTTTTCCAGCGTGGCATCGTCCTTAATCTTGAAGCCTACGGCAGAGGCCGCCTCGTGATGATTCGGGGTCAGGGTCGTGACGCCGCGATAATAGGAAAAATGCGTCTCTTTCGGGTCTACCGCAATGATTTTTTTGTGTTTTTTTGCGATCTTCACGATCTCGCGCACAAGATTGGGAACAATGACACCCTTGCCATAATCCTCGATGATGAGCGCATCCATCTTGGGAAGCGTCTGACGAATATAAATGAGGATCTTTTCCAGCGCCGCGTCCGGAATCGGCTTCACAATCTCGCGATCAATGCGAACAACTTGCTGGTGGTGTGCGATCACCCGCGTTTTCTGAGTGGTGGGTCTGGAATCATCCGAAAAAATTCCCTCGCAATGCACCCCTTTTTTCCGGAGAAGCCCTTGAAGCACCTCGCCGCGCGAATCATTCCCCACGACGCCGGTCACATGCACCTCGCCGCCCAAGGCGCGGATATTGTTCGCCACATTGGAAGCGCCGCCGGGCATGAAATTCTCCGAATCCACCCAGACCACCGGCACCGGAGCCTCCGGAGAAATGCGGGAAACATTGCCCCAAATAAATTCGTCGAGGATAAGATCACCGACAACAAGGATTTTCGCTTTCGAGAACTTCGAAATAACTGTCTTAAGGCGAGCTAAGTTACTGTATTCCATGAAGTAAAACGCGATCCCCGGGTCATCGAAACGCCCCAAACACGGCACTCAGAACCACAAGGGAACAGATTTTAACACCGATAGTACGGGGAGTCAATCAAGACGAAT
>CAYZGM010000009.1:0-34580 GCA_964478015.1 uncultured Planctomycetia bacterium | reverse complement strand
TAAGGTTGAAGACGCGGCTTCTTCTGTGGTCATGGGCGAATTTGGCCCCTTCAAACTAAGAGGCGGCCTGACGTTAACGGCCCCCACAGGAAGCGGTACGACTTGGATAGCCTCCTCGACCACCAACAACGTCACCTGGACCTACAACGGCAGTTTTGCGGTGGAAGTGCGTTATGACTCCAATAGCGGCCTGGGTGCGGATGGCATCGTCAGCGCGGATGATTATCCGACCTTGATCGGGACCAAAGCCGCCCCCGTCCCTACCACAGGATCCAATTCCTTGACTTGGGACATGTCAGCCCTGGGCACGAACACCACCACCGTCACCAACAAAGGACGCGTCAAGATCTTCAATCCCGCCGATTCCACAAACGTCATCTCCGTCGGAACGGACTTTAATATCGGCGCTCAGTTTGATGTCACAGCCCCTGAGAATGGAGCCATTGCGTATGCCGGAGATCCTTTCCTCATTACTTGGACTCCCGTGGCCGGCACGGGCGTCTCCGATGTGAAGATTGAGTACTCGAACAACTCTGAAGACGCCACTCCTATTTGGAACGAGATTGACCCGGCGGTGGTCAAAGCCAACACCGGAAACTATAACTGGAATCCGGTTCCCGGGGCGTTGGCGGATTTGAACAACACGGTGCGCGTGAGAGTTTCTCAGAAGAATCCCTCAAACGCCGGGACCGTCAACATGGGCACGGGATCGCCGGCGTCGATCAAACCCGCGCTCGAAGTGACAAAACCGGGCAACGCGGGCAATGAGACATTGAAGGTCGGCACCGCTTACCCGATCAAGCTCAAGAAGAAAGGCGCCGTTCAATCCGTGGACTTCTATTATTCCTATGACGGCACTGCGCTCAATTACGTTAAAATCAACGGCGCGGCCGTGGATATTTCCGGAGCTCCGGATGGCAACGGCGAATACACGTTTAACTGGACGCCGCTGGAATCGCACACCCTGACCAGCGGTTTTGTCGGGAAGATCAAGGCCAAGGTTGTCACGCCGACCTCTCAGGTTTCCGTGGAAGATGTGCAATCCAATTCCATGGAGCTTACGGGGGATTTGATCCTAAACACGCCTTCTGCTTTCGGGATTATTCTTGAAGTGACCGACTCGTATCCGATCACTTGGACGAAGTACTCCGTGGCCAGCGTCAAGCTTTACTATTCTACGAACGGCGGCATTGCCGGCGGCGGCTCTTATCCGGCCGATCCTCCGAATATCACGACCGTAGCGGCTACGCCTTCCACGTTCAACTGGCCGGCGCCGGATGCCATTGGAACAAACTTGCGCGTCCGAATCATGGATGCCGGCAACCCGCTTGTCGTCAAAGAGTCTCTGAATACTTTTGCGATCCGTGGTAAGCTCATCATGGACACGGTTCTGCCGGCCAGCCTCAAAGTGGACAATAATCAGATTATCCAGTGGACGCCTAAAGGCACGATGGCACCCAACACTGTCCGTCTCGAATATTCCACGGACAATTTCACGCTTCCGGGAAATATATTCCCTGTGCTGGGCCCTGCCGGAGAAAGCGCTGCAACACTTGCGCCCGGCGTTCACAACGTTCAGCAAAGCTTCACTTGGAAAGTCCCCGACAATATCAACAATACGGTGAGTGTGCGAGTCATCCATAATACCGATGCGAATGTCAAAGGTGTCTCCAATACGTCCAAGATCATCGGCCATTTTGTGTTAACCGCGCCGGTGGGCGGAGCGGGCGTTTTCTACAAAGTCGATGATCCTTTCAGCATCACCTGGGAAAGACATGGAACAATCGCTCAAGGCCGAATCGAATATTCCACTAACGGGTTTGTGGATGAATCGACGACAACCTTGGTCGCATTGGTGAATACCACCACTCCGACGGGAAGCCAATCTTGGACAATTCCCAATGCGATCGGTACGAATGTCAAGGTGAGAATCAAGGATCCGGCCTATAACGGAACCACGGTTTTCACGCAGGAAGCCGTCTCCGCTGCGTTTGAGATTCGAGGCCAGATCAAACTCAATCCGCTGCGCGTCGTTCCGGGGCCCGACAGTCCTCTCGGAGGAGAGATATGGCTCATCGGCACCGATCATATGCTGCAATGGGAAAAGCACGGCTCTATCGGCAACGTGAAGGTCGAATATAAAGTGGGCGCCGCCGCTTATGCTTATGTCCAGGATGCGGCGGCTGCACAGGCCACGAGTGTGGCGGGCGATACGTTTAACTGGAGAATTCCGGACCAAAAAGGCTTGAACAATGTTGTCGTCAAAGTCACGGCTTTGAGCAATCCCACCAACGTCTATGTGGAAAGCAATCCGTTCACGATCCGCGCCGGGTTCAACTGGACGAATCCGAGCGCCGCGGGGCAAGTTTTCAATCAGGGCACCGCCTATACGCTGAGCTGGAACACCAACGGCACCGTGGCCAATATCAAGTTGAAATACGCGACCAATGGAGACCCGGTTTACGACGGCGATACCGATCCCAATTATGTGTTCATGAAAGATACTTTGGGCGTGGACGCCAATGGAATTGTCAATAGCGGGACCTTTAACTGGCCGATCCCCACGACGATCAATGCTTCCAAGGATGTTTATTTGGTGATTGTGGATAATGTCGATGCGGACGCCAAGACCGTTTCTCCGAAGGTCAAGATCGCGGGCGTATTGGCCATGGATGAGCCCGACAACACTCCAACCGTCGAACGCTGGGGTGTGACTACGAATCAAGTGATTGCGTGGACGATCACGGGCAACATCGCAAACGTGAAGATCGAATACACGAAAGACATCACGGCCGGCACTGTGGTTTGGGAAACCCCGGCCATTGCAAACTCCGTGGTGGGATCCTTGCTGTCCTACACCTGGACGAATATTCCGACGACCGCGGTTTCGTCGAAAGCGGCGATCCGCGTCAGTGACGTGCTCACCGACAGCGGAACCGCTCCGACGATCTCACCTTTGTTCAAGATCGTGGGCACATTCACACCCTCCGCGCCTGCTGCGGGCAATGTGTGGCTCACGACCGGAACACAGGGCACGATCAGTAATCCCACCCGCAATATTGTCTGGAGCACTCAGGGAACTATCCCCAAGGCCAATCTTTACTACTCGACGACCGGCAATGCCCCCGGCGCCTGGACGTTGATCAACACCGCAGGTCCGATCGTCGATAATGGAGCGGGCGGCTCTTTTACCTGGACTGTGCCGCAAGTTTATTCTGACAATGTGGTGATCCGTATCCAGGATGACGATGACTCCCTGACCTACAATGACACAGGGGCATTTACGATTCGTGGACATATTAATTTAACGTCCCCGGTTGGCGGTGAGCTATGGGGGGTGGGAGAAGTCCAGTCCATTACTTGGGACAGCGTGGGCGTCGTCGGCTCCCCGAACGAAGTTTATATTTACTACAAGAAAAGTGCGGGCGGAGCCTGGATCCAGCTTCAAAGGCCCACGTTGGAGTACAATATTCCTAACACGGGCACTTTCGCCTGGACCCCGCCGGAGTCCGAACTTTCCACGGCCGCCTACGTGAAGGTGGAAAATATCATTGCCCCCACAGACTCACGTTATGTTTCTTCGCAGTCACCTGCACCGTTCAAACTGATGCGGCGCTATCAATTGCTGGATCCTGACGGAGGCGAGATCTACCCTGCCGGGCAAGCCAAGGACATTACATGGAATAAATGGGGCACGCCCGTAGGTGATGTGAGGTTGGACTTGGCTTTGGATGGCGTGAATTTCACTACCAATATATCCCTGACCACGCCCAATGACGGCGTGTACTCATGGACTCCGCTCGCCACTCAGGTAGCGCCGGCGGCCAAGATCCGTATCCGCGACGTGAACGATACGCTCAACGAGAAAGTTTATGTTTCTTCCGCGCCATTCGTGGTTCGCGCCACTCTTGTTCTGGACGCCGTTCCCGCGAACGTGAATATCGGAGATGTTTACGACATCCTCTGGACGCGTCAAGGCGATATCCCCAACGTGAAGATTGTCTACTCCGCATCCGGAAATTTCGCTTTGGATAGCCGGCTCATTGAGGATCTCAACGGAAACGTTGTTGCCGGAGGCCTGGTGCCCAATCAAGATACAATTTCAGGCAACCCGACCCGCGGCCGCCATCGTTGGAAAGTCCCGGACCTGATCCTCGCCGAGCGCGGCACCGTTAAGATCCGTATCGTGGATCCCAACGACGATCCCGGCTCGGAGAATATTTCCAATGCGTTCAGGATCTTTCCGAAATTCACCGTAAATACTCCCAACGGCAATGTGGACCCGAGTTTGACGGATAAGCTGAAAGTGGGCGTGCCCTATACGATCACATGGACAAGCACCTCCTCTTCGGTGTCCGACAAAACTCCAAATGTCACCCTCTACTACTCGACGAATGGCGGCGGGTCGTATCCAAATGTGATCACAACCACTGCCAATTCCGGATCGTATAACTGGACGGTCGCCGCCACCGGGGGCGTGCCCGATAATATTTCTGACCAGGTGAAAGTGAAAGTTGTCTCGGCTGGCGCCGGAGAGAGCGCTGCCGAAGACGCATCCAATAATAACGTGAAGATCATCTCCAACCTCACCTTGACGGCACCCAACGGCGGCGCCACCTACGACGTCGGTGATCCGTTGACCGTCGCCTGGACCAAGATCGGCACCGCGGCCAATGTGCAGCTAGCCTACTCTGTGAGCGGAGCGGATTTTTCGAGTCCCACCGTGTTTTTAGCCTCGACGCCCAATGATCTTTCAGAGGCATGGCCCGGCGGGGTCCCGGATGCGATTGGGACGAACGTCCGTGTGAGGGTCAAGAGCACCACCGATGACGGTGAAGATATCTCCGATGCAAGTTTCCGTATTCGCGGGAAGATCGCTGTCACGGCGCCGGCGAATGCCACCCCCGTGCCGATTGGCCAGACCTACCGGATCCAGTGGACGACCCTGGGAACGGTGCCGAATGTGAATATTGTGTACGACGTCGCGGATGGAACGGGCGGCTACCCATACACCGTAGCGACGAATGTTCCGAATGTCGGTTACTTTGACTGGGCGAATGTCCCTGACACCGGCACGAACCAAGCGCGTATCCGCGTCATTGATTCACGCGTGGCCGAATCGGACGTGATCGGGACATCTGCAAAATTCAACATCGTCGGTAATTTTAATCTCCTCACGCCGACCAATGGCGATGCGTGGATCGTGAATACGCCGCATGATGTGACCTGGCGCTGGGGTGGGACGATACAGTTTGTGAAGCTTTCTTACACGACAAATCCTGCGCTGGCCGAGTCGGCCGCCTGGACCCCGATCACGACGATCGATTATGGAGCGGGCAGCGGCAACGGCAACAACGGCACCTCCACGCGCACATTCGCGTGGACCGTTCCGGATAACATCGCCCCCGTGGTGCGGCTGAAAGTGGAGAACGCGAACGACGCCACGGTTTATGATGTGATGACCGGTACGTTCAAGATACACGGCGGTTTTCTTCTAACGGCACCCGTCCTGAATGACCGCTGGGTCACGAATGATATTCGAAATATTTCGTGGATCACCAGCGGCACGATCCCGAATGTGAAAGTCCAATATTCCTATGACACGGTCAACTTCACCAACCCCGTGGATATTTCGTCTTCCTATGCAAATAATGGCGCAGGATTGAGTACCGCTTTCCCGTGGGCAATCCCGGACCCCGGCATTGCCAATGTACCTAAAAACTTAAAGGTCCGTATAAGCGATATAAACGACCCGGCTGTTTACGTGGATTCCGCCATATTTAACATTGATTACTACAACATTACTTGGGAGATACGCGATTTGGTGACCAACGCCTCCCTGTCTCAGTTGACCGTCAACGAGGTGAAAGCCAGCGATCTCAATTTTGTGCAATGGTCGGAAGCCGGTATTTCTACGAATCCTCCAAGGATGCAAAAGACGCCTTATGGCACCTGGGTAGCGACGTGGACTAAAGCGGGATTCGGCGATGGCGTGCAGGTGGTGGTCGCCAATTCAAATCAGAACATTCTTCTCTACATGGAAACAAGCACGGTGCATATCTGGATGGCGGACTCAGAGGTCTCGTATGATCCTTCCTCAGACAAACTGAGCGCGGTGGCCTGGTTATCGCGTGATGGGTCCATCACAACCGGTGCTGTTAGCGCCCTGTTCAAGATCTATGATGGTTCCACCTTGCTTTATACGCTGAGCGACAACACCGTGGATGCCGCAGGATTTATGAATTTCACAGTAAATGCTCCGACCGGTTTTGTCGCGGGTAAAACATACACGACGATCTGCGAAGTGACGGTGGGTTCAGGCGGTGTGTTCAAGACACCGGCCTCATTCGAGATCACGACCCCAGTGACTTTGCAGGCGGTGCAAAATACAATCAATGCCAACATTGACAAACCATTATCCCAGATCAATACGGAATTACAGGCTACTTTAACCGCCCAGACAAACACGATCACTACAAAATTGGACGCGCAGACAGCCGCGATCAATACCACTTTGACTAATTTCACCAACACGATCCAAACCTCTATCGTCTCCTTGGAATCCGCCGCCACTCAGAGCTTGGCCTCGGCGCAGACACTGGAAGATACGGCTCTCAAGTTCTCATGGAAAGCCATGGTCGCTCCGAATCCGGCGCTGTCAGGGACTACCATCGTTCTCGAGGCCCAGGGGCCCCAACACCTATTCCCGATCGTCAGCGTTTATAACAATAAGGACAAACAGGTGGTTATCAACAAATTGATGAAAGAAGATGTGAATCGTTTGGGAAATTACAGTTTTACGTTCGAGGCCGCTCAGGCGAATTTTGAGCCCGGCCAAGCATACACCTATCTTGTTTCAGAGGATGTGACCGGAGGGTTGGTGGCCGGATCCGGATTTATCGAATCGATCTCGCTGACTTCCGTGGCAGGTCTTGCAGCCGCAGCCCCCGCAGCAGAAAAAGCGGCGAAAGAGGCTGTGAAGGCCATCAAAGAACTCGAAGCCTCCATGGCCAGGGGCGGCGATATCAAGGATTCTATAAAACTTCTTAGGAAAGCGGTCTTTGACCTGCAAACCAGCAATCTGGATATCCCCGAAAAAGAAAATAAAGTCATGCGTGAACGCGTTGCAGAGATTACCGATAAGTTGAAAGAATTGGCCGGTGCCGAGGGCCTGAATTTCGATCAGATTTTCAAGAAAGCCATTGACGAATCCAGCACGATCCAGGACATACGAAGCCGCACGGGTTCCATCAACAGGGCGGTTGAGCTGATCGGCGCCGTGGTTGAGAAGCGTTTGGGAGGCATCGAAGAGCCCATCGTGGATGTGCAGTTGGAGCCGGCGACGTGAGAAAATCGGTAGTCGGAATTGGGTAGTCGGAATTCGGCAAATCAAAAAGAGAAGTGGATATACTGAATTCCTACTACCGTCTTCCGACTGCCTGCTGTAGAATGATCAGGGAGGTGGGACCGGTGCGCAAGAAGTTTGTCCATGCGATGGCCCTTGCGGCCATTTTGTGTTTTGCGGCACTGCCAACGGATGGCTGGTGCGGCTCTATTCGTATGAAGGTCCTTGTCCTGAATCCATCCGCGACACTGACACAGACCAAGACCGTTCGCACTCCTTTTCCGAAGGAAGTCACTTTGCAGAATATCAAGGATGACGGAGGGTTGGAGATCGAGTATGACAGCAAGGAGGGTGCTTTCGTCGCTTTCAAAAATGACATCGTGCTCGAACCGGGCGAGACCAAAATATTTGAGATCCTCATGGATGATGTGTGGATGGTGAGCGAGGAAAAGCTCGAAACCTCCCGAAAACGCACGGAAAGCATCGTCAGCGCCATGAAAACTTCCAGGGCCTATGAACGCGCCACCCTCATCGGAGAGGGTGTCTATGCCCACATTGACCAGATCCTCCGCACCCAGAATGATCCCGCTGCGACGACCAACCAGCATATCGCCTTTTACCGGGATAACCTTAAATTGCTGGATTCTATTCAAAAGGATATCGCAGAACTCGAAAAACTTTTAGTCACCGCCGGAGGCACGGTGTCTTTAGAGGCCGTGGAGAATGCGGACCTGAACGTGAAAGGTCCGGACACCAAAACCACCTGGGCCATCATTTTTGTGATCCTCATTTTTATCAGCATCCTGGGATCTGTGTTCTACTTTACTTGGCAGTCGCAGACAGGGGCCAAGCCCAAAGAAAATGATACTTCCAACACCGCGTTCAAAGAGAACACCCCCTCCTAAAGAGGTAAGTTATGGCGGATGACAGCACATTCAATATTTTGATCGCGACGCTAGACAGGGTGATTTTTGAGGGGAAAGGGCAGAGTTTGATACTCCCGGGAGAGCAGGGGACTTTTGAAGTGCTGCCCTTTCATAAAAAACTTTTGAGCCGCTTGACCCGAGGGGCCCTTGTCCTGGATGGAAACTCGTTTCCGATCCTGAGAGGCGTTGTCAAAGTAGGCCCCGGCGACGTGACTGTTATCGTGGAGGAGATGCGCTAATGGGAAATCAGTTTGCCGTTATCATTATCTTCGTTTTTGCCATTCTCGGGCCATGCCTCATCATTGCCGCCACGGGCTATGCCAGCATCGCTTCTCTGGGGCGTAATCCGTCTGCCGCGCCAAAGATATTCACCGCGATGATCATGATGGTGATCTTTGGTACCGCTATTTCCGTCGTATCTCTGCTGGTTCTTTTTCAGATCTACATCCCTTCCAAGTAATATCTATAACTTGTTTAGAATAAACAAGTTACATCCATGAGTTTATATTCGTCATCCTGAGTGTAGCGAAGCCTGCCTGTCGGCAGGCAGGGATCTCGGATAGAGATTCTTCGTTGTTTCACTCCTCAGAAAGACGAAACTCTATACTTGTCAAGAGACTTGAAACTTTCGCAAAGTTATGATAAGCTTTGATTAAGATTAGTAATTATTATATGTCATTGCGAGGAACAAAGGGATGGGATTCGCCGTGGCTATGTGCGGTTTAAAAAAGGAGTCTTTATGTTTTGGGTTTGGCTAGTCATTATTCAACTTTTTATTTTCACAATGCTTGTGTTGTTTCTGCGACTTCTGCTGACGCGGAATGTGACTTCTGCAACCACCCATCTGCATGAGCTCAACCGGGACTACAATGAGAAAGTGGAAAGCGCCATCAAGAAGAAAGCGGAGGTTGACCGTTATTATGACGAGCTGCTTTTAAAGGCCAAGACGGACTCTGAAAAGCAGAAAGTCGCTATTTTGAGAGAAGCTCAGAACGCTCAGGAGGGAATTATTAAAGACGCGCGGCGCCGGGGCGAGGAGATTATTGCCAATGCCAATCGAGCCGCGGAATTGGCATCGAGTGAGGTGGAGAACCGCATTGAAGAAAAAGCTGGTGTCCGAGCCATGGAATTGGTGGCGGAGGTTTTGACCAAGGTGATGAGCGAGAATCTCCACAAATTATGGGTGAAGGACCTATTGAAGACAGGTCTTGATAATCTTGAAAAGCTCCACCTGCCTGAGGATACAGGCAAGATTCTGGTTCACACCGCGTTTCCCCTTACGGACGAACATAGAAGTACGATCCAAGAACGGTTTCACGTCATTCTCGGAAAGAATGTTCCGGTTGAAGAGGAGCTCCGGACGGAACTTATTGCCGGTTTGAAGATAATTCTTGGGAGTCTTCAGATAGACGGAAGTTTGGAGTCTAAGATCAAAGAGGTCTCCCGCGATGCCAAGTATGCCCGCTAAAGAAGCCTCTCCCGGCGCTAAATTTGAAGTTCGAGAGGTCGGAAGAGTCAGCTCGGTTAAACAGTTCATCGTTCTGGCCACGGGATTGTCCTCCTGCATCAACGGGCAGATGGTGGAATTTCAGAGAGGGACTAAGGGCTTCGTGATGGGTTTTATGGGGGAGAAGACGCAGATTCTGGTGCTGGGCTCTCCGAGGGGGATCCGAAGCGGTGATGAAGTTTATAACCGCGGGGAATCTTTTCTTCTGCCCACGGGGAACGGTTTTATGGGACGTGTGGTGAACGCTCTGTGTGAGCCTCAGGACGGACTGGGTCCGATTCGAGCGGATGAAATGCGAAATGTTTTCCAAGAGGCCCCGGCAGTCCTGGACCGCGAGCAACTGAGTCAAACGATGGAAACGGGAACGCTGGCGCTGGATGCCGGCATCCCCATTGCGCGCGGTCAAAGACAGCTCATTATCGGCGACCGCGGCACAGGCAAGACTACGGTGGCACTCGACGCCATCCTGAACCAAAAAGGCAAAGACGTGGTCTGTATCTATTGTTGCATCGGAAAACCCTACTCCAGCATTCTTAAAATTCTGAGCCTGCTTCACGAAAAAGAAGCCATGCCCTACACGATAGTTTTGAGTGCCGTGGCGTCCACGTCTCCGGGAGAGCAATTCATGGCTCCTTACGCTGCGGCGATGCTCGGGGAGCACTTCATGCATCAGGGCAAGGATGTGCTGGTTGTCTTTGATGATCTTACCAAACACGCCTGGGTTTACCGCCAAATTTCCCTGCTTTTAGAGAGACCGCCTGGCCGCGAGGCTTATCCCGGGGATATTTTTTATATCCATTCGCAGCTCTTGGAACGCGCGGCGCGTCTTACGAAAGAACTTAAAGGCGGGTCGATGACCTTTCTTCCCATCATCGAGATCCTGCAGGGCGATGTTACCGGCTACATTCCCACGAACCTTATTTCCATCACGGACGGACAGGTGTATTTCAGCACCGGACTCTTTAACAAAGGCATCCGGCCGCCGATCGACTTCGGATTATCCGTTTCGCGTATCGGGAATAAGGGCCAATGGCCCGCAATGAAAGACGCGTCAAAAATGCTGCGTCTCGAATACCTGCAATACCAGGAACTTTTACAGATGACGCAATTACGGTCGGGGGGCCTCTCCAAGGATTCGGAGCAGCGTTTGAGGCGCGGAGAGGCGTTGTCCTATCTTTTGACCCAATACAAGAACCGTCCGATTTCAGTGCCCGAACA
This sequence comes from uncultured Planctomycetia bacterium, assembly GCA_964478015.1. GTDB lineage: Bacteria > Omnitrophota > Gorgyraeia > 2-02-FULL-51-18 > 2-02-FULL-51-18 > JAHFFM01. The sequence goes on along the minus strand of CAYZGM010000009.1, from coordinate 23,584 downwards.
GATCTTCTGCCTGATCGCGCTATCCCACGGTCTTTTGGATGGACTTTCTGCCGAGGAGGTCCAGCAATACCGCGGCAAGATCCAAGCCTTTGCCGAGGCGGCGGACCCGCCGCTATTGCAGGAACTGATTGAGACGAAAAAGATAAACGAAGTTTCCAAGGAAAAATTTTTGAAGATCATACGAAGCTATTTCCAAGCGAAGGTTGAGTAAAATGATAAATCGAATTCAATATTCAAACCGTCATCCTGAGGCGTTTTTTGACGAAGCTAATTTCGAATTTGAGGAACTAAATGCTCCCAGCCGTCCACATTAAACGGAACATCGATTTCAACAAAGACTTCCGGTCTCTCCTGGAAGTGCTCAAGCTTGTGGCGGTGTCGGAGTATCATAATCTTGAGAGCCGATTCCGCTCTTTCGAGCGTTTGAACAGCATCCTCGGAGAGTTTTTTGACGCCGTGGACCTGAATACGATCCAGCATCCTTTCCTCAACCCCAAGGGGCGGGCCTGCGTGGTTGCCATGACGTCCGACGCGGGACTTCTGGGCGGCATGAATAACCGCGTGATTTCAAAATCGCTTGACCTTGTGCGTCAAACAAGAGGAAAGCTTCTCGTGATCGGCGAACGCGGACTTCCCTATGTCCAGGAGGCCGGGGTCGGATTTATCTCTTATCCCGGCGTCGTGGACGCCAATCGATACAGTCAGGCGCTTGAGATCAGGGATTATTTACTCCAGAGAGTGCTGAAAGACGAACTTGGGCCCATCCATGTAGTTTATCCCCGGGCGCATAGTTTTATCACGCATCGCACGGAAGTGGCAACCTTGATTCCGTTTAGTTTGGTGAAGAAAGAGTACGCCGGTGCCGTACCCCCTAAAAAAAAACCAAGCGCTGGAATGATTTTCGAATCATCCGCCGCAGACGTGTCGGAATATCTTGTATCGCTCGTGGTGGCGCAGAGACTCTACGAGATTTTTGGATACACTCGAATCTGCGAGCAGGCGGCCCGGTACTTGCATCTCGAGGAAAGTTGCAACAAGATTCAAGAGGCGAACAAAAAACTATACTTGCAGTACTTCCGCCGGCGCCATGAGGTCATTGACGCCAACATGCGGGATTTATTCGCCTCGAGGGCCCTCTATGCCAACAAATAACGGAAAGCCTTTAGCGTCCGGAAAAGTGGTCAGCATCCAAGGACCCGTGGTGGATATTCAATTCGCGTCCTCCGCGGAAGTCCCGGATATCTCGCAGGTGATCCTTGTGAACGCGATGGACGGCAGGGAGATTACCATGGAGGTTGCGGAACACCTGCCGGGAGCTATTGCACGCTGCATTGCGATCCAATCGACGCTGACTGTTCAGCGGCACTCTTTGGGTCGTCCGACCGGGAAGCAAATAGAAATTCCAGTGGGGGATTGCCTATACGAACGCGTGATCAATTGCATCGGTCAGCCCCTGGACAAGGGCGGTCCGCTTGAATCGAAAGTTTTCAGCCCTATTCGTCGCGCCGAAACGGGCACCAAGGTTCCGGATTTTCGAAAAGAAAAAAGGAAACACGATGAGCTCTTGGAGACGGGCATCAAGATCATCGATCTTTTGTATCCTCTCGTGAAAGGGACCAAAACGGGAATTCTCGGAGGCGCCGGATTGGGCAAGAGCGTTTTGATGCTCGAGATCATTCAGCATATCGTGCATAAGCATCAGGGCAGTTGCGTATTCACCGGAATTGGTGAGCGTCTTCGTGAGGGAAATGAACTTTATTATGAATTGCGCGAACATGGGCTGCATAAGAAAACGATGATGGTGTTCGGCCAGATGAATGATCCTCCGGGCGCGCGCTATGCGGTGGCCATGACAGGCATCACCATGGCCGAGGCCATCCAGAAACAGAATAAGGATGTGATCTTTTTTGCGGATAATGTGTTTCGTTTTATTCAGGCGGGCGCGGAGATCTCCACCTTGTTGGGCCGCGTGCCCTCCGAGACCGGTTATCAGCCGACCTTGATCGCGGAATCCAGCGAATTTCATGAGCGCATTCGTGATTCGCAGGGCGCCGGGGGTTCCATCACGTCGATCGAGGCTGTTTACGTTCCTGCGGATGATCTCACGGATCCGGCGGTCGTCGCGGTCTTCACATTTTTGAATTCCCTGATGGTGCTTTCGCGCGAACGCGTGCAGATGGGTTTGTATCCGGCCATTGATCCTCTGCAGTCGTCCTCGTCCAATCTGGATGCCGATATCGTCGGTCAACGCCATTACGATGTTTCGCAGGAAGTGATCCGCTTATTCCAGCGCTACGAGGAATTGCGGCGCATCGTCATGGTGATCGGGATCGATGAGCTTTCAAAGGCCGACCGCACGTTGTACGAACGCGCCCGAAAGATTCAGAATTTTTTGACCCAGCCTTTTGCCGTGGCTGAAAAATTCACCGGAAAAAAAGGTGACCATGTTGCGATCCGCCAGACGTTGGATGGCTGCGAAAAGATTCTTTCCGGTCAGCTGGACAGAAAACCGGAAGGGGATTTTTACATGATCGGAGCGCTGAGATAAATGCTTTCCAAAACCGACACACTGTTTTCACGGGTCTTGGTCGACAAAGGACTCATCAGTCCGGCTGTCATCCAGCCTTACCTGGATGAGGCGGCCAAATCCAAGGAAACGCTGCTGGCGCTGCTCCTCAAGCGGGCCGCGCTCGAGGAAGACGTTCTTTTGATGAGCCTTTCGGAGTGCGCGAAGATCCCGTTTCGGGAGCTGAATCAGTTCAAGATGGACCCGGCGGTGGCGGAAAAGATACCCATGAAGATCGCCGAGTATTACAAATTCGTGCCGCTCTCACTTGAAAAAAAGAGACTTACCGTGGCTGTGTCGGCGCCGCTGGACATGAGGGCGCAGGATGACATTCGCGCGCATCTGGGTTTTGAGGTGGAAATGGTGCTTGCACGGCATCGGGATATTGTCGAGGCCATGAAAACTGCGTATGGTTTTGCGGCTGGAACGATCGGCGAGATGGTGGACAAGCAATCAGGGTCCCCTGAAAAGGCGGAACCTCAACAAGCTTACGAGAAGATCGAGGCCATCGACAATCTCGAGAAGATGGCGGGTGATGCCACCATTGCGAAACTCGTGAACCAGATCATTCTGGAGGCCTACCACAAGCGCGCGACGGATATTCACATTGAACCTTACCGCGGCAAGGTGAAATTACGCTACCGCATCGACGGAGTCCTCTACAATGCCAATGTCCCTGCGGAGATATCCCGGTTTATCCTGCCGATTCTCTCCCGTGTCAAAATTATGTCCAGCCTCAACATCGTGGAAAAACGGCTGCCGCAGGACGGTAGGGCCATCGTCAAGGTCGATGATTCTCAAATGGACCTGCGCGTGTCGTCCATCCCGACGCCGTATGGCGAAAGCGTCGTCATCCGCATGCTTCCGATGAACCGGATCTTCGATCTGGAAAAGCTGGGCTTAAGTGTGCTGCAGCGTCAGACATTCGAGAACCTTATTAACAAGCCGCATGGGGTAATTTTCATCACGGGCCCCACCGGCAGCGGAAAATCCACAACGCTTTACGCCTGTCTCAACAAGATCAACACGGACGAGCGAAAGATCATCACGATCGAAGACCCGGTGGAATATGAGATGGAGGGCGTGACGCAGATCCAGGTGGCCTCGAATATTGGGCTCGATTTCGCCAAAGGCCTGCGGAGCATGCTGAGGCATGACCCGGATGTCATGATGGTCGGAGAGGTGCGGGATCTGGAAACAGCCGAAATGGCCATTCGTGTGGCCCTGACCGGACATTTGGTTTTTTCCACGCTTCACACCAACGATGCCGCCAGCGGCATCACGCGTTTGGTCGATATCGGGATTCAGCCGTATCTGGTTGCCTCGAGCATTGAAGCGTTCATCGCGCAACGGCTCATTAGGGTTCTCTGCCGTCATTGCAAAGAAGAGGACAAGGATTTTCCTCCGGAAATGAAAGGGCGTATCGCCAAAGAAATGAAGATCCCGGTGAAAGCCGTATCCATCTATCATGGGAAAGGGTGCTCACAGTGCAATTACACAGGATTTTGGGGGCGCCTGGCGATCTACGAAATTCTGCTAATGACCGAAAGGGTGAAAGATCTCGTGATGAAACGCATGCCCGCAGGAGACATCAAGCGTGAAGCCATTGCACGCGGCATGCGTACACTTCGCCAGGACGGTTGGCAAAAAGTGATCAACGGCTTGACGACTCCGGGAGAAGTGTTGGAGGCCACGCCGCCGGATGCGGAGGGCGACATGGAGGAGGCTGTGCCCGGGAACTCACAGGCGGGGCCCACGCAGAGAGCTGCCTTTATCACCTCTGTCAAAATGCAGGAAGTATCGAAGAAAGTGCCCAATTTTTCTGCTTACGAAAAATCATCGGACCGCCGCGCTTTTCCCAGAGTCGCCGCGAGCGTGACCGTGCATTACCGTGTGGTCAAGGATGCGAGACTTCCGGAAGAAATCGCGGAGGACGGCGGTTTCGAAGCCAACGCTGAGACCAAGGACATCAGCGCCGGCGGACTTTCATTTTTTATCAAAGAGGGCATTATGGCCGGATCCATCCTCGAGCTGAAAATAGACCTGCCGGAGGGTTTCGAGTCCGTGAAATGTCTTGCGAAAGTGATGCGGTATCAATCGGTGGAGGACTCACCCTACTACGAAACAGCCGTTTGCTTTCTGGATCTCTCCGGCCGCGACCGGCAAAATCTCGACAGATTTGTTGAGAAAGGCCAATAACCGTGCCTGAATATCATTACCGCGCTAAAAAGGGTCCCACGGAGGTGGTTGAGGGAAACATGGAGGCCGGCTCTGTCGACGAGGCTGTGGAGAAGTTGGATCAGATGGGTCTGTTGGCCATTCATCTGGACGAAGCCAAACAGAGCCTGCAGCGACCGGCGGACAGCGGACAGAGAGTAAAAGATAAGGCGGCCAAAGCACCTGCCGTAGAAAGAAAAAGAGAATCATCGCTTCCCGAGAAAAAAACTTTTTTTGGCCGCGTCAAGTCGACCGAGATCACGCTCTTTGGTCGTCAGCTTTCCAGCTTGGTCAAGTCCGGCGTCCCTATTTTGCGCGCGCTTTGGATTATCCAGGAGCAAACCCAGAACCCGCTTTTCAAGAAGTTTCTTGTCCGCGCCCAGGAGGAGATTAACAATGGCCGCTCGCTTTCTGCGGTCTTGGCTGGGTATCCGAAATTTTTTTCGCCTCTCTATGTTGCCATGGTTCACATGGGGGAAGATAGCGGCAACCTGCAGGAAGCCATGCTGAGAATTTCAGATTACCGCCAACGGCAGGAGGAGATTCTATCCAGGGTCCGCACGGCAATGGCTTATCCCATCTTGATGGGTTTGACCGGGATGGGCACGATCATTTTCATGCTTACATTTGTTATTCCTAAACTTACGACTTTGTTTTCAAGTCTTGGGACAAGTTTGCCGCTGCCGACGAAGATTCTAATGAGAATCAGCGGTGTTTTCCAAACGCCTGAGCTTTGGGTCGGGGCTGCGGTCCTCGCGATCCTCTTGGTGACGCTCGTACGCTGGCGGGCCTCCCAGATGCGGTGGTTGTGGAGTGTCGCGAGTCTTCGCATTCCCGTCATAAAAGGATTCGTGATGAAATCGGAATTGGCCCGCTTTTCCAGGACATTTGAGCTTTTGATCAAAAGCGGTTTGCCTATCCTGAGAGCCATCGAGGTCGCCGTGCCGGTTTTGGGCAACCGGGTCTACCGGCATCAGTTGGAGAAGGCGAAAGAGGATCTGACCGGCGGCGGTTCTCTCGGGAAAAGTTTGCGCGAGTGCGGTGTTTTTCCCTTATTCATGACCAATCTGATCTCGGTCTCCGAGGAATCCGGAAAATTGGACGAGGCCATGCAGGAGATGGCGTCCTTTTACGAAAGAGAAACGGATGAACAGATCAAGATCATGACTTCCCTCATGGAACCCTTGATGATCCTCGTCATGGGCGTGATCGTCGGATTCATCGTGATGGCGATGCTGCTGCCGATGTTTGAGTTGAACATGATTGTGAAGTAAAAATTCACTCTCCAGCGTACAGCGTACAGCGTACAGGAGACGGGGAATAGAAAAATATGGTGAAGATTTTTTTATTTTTTTTCTGTCTCCTATCCGCGGTCTTCTGTCCGCCAGAAAGTTATGCCGATTCTAAGTGGATAGAATCCAAGGGCGATCACTTCATTGTGTATTGCGTGAGCAACGCGGCGCGTCCGAAAGAGATTCTGCATAAGGCGGAATTTTATTATAATAAGGTCGCTCAGGATCTGGGATATTCGCGATATTCCAATTTCTGGCAATGGGACAAACGTGTGAAGATCTACATTCATCCGACCAGGGAGGCATTCCAGAAGGCCACGGGCCAGCCGGGCTGGTCGCACGGCATGGCCAGTTATTTGGACAAGAGCATTCATGCCATTGAAACCAATGACAACTTTTTGAATGCGGTTCTTCCGCATGAGATCACGCACCTGATCTTCCGTGATTTTATCGGTTTAAGCGGCCAGGCTCCCCTATGGATGGACGAGGGCGTTGCGCAGTGGGAGGAGGACAACAAGCGCGAAGCGGCGCTCCGGTTGATGCCGGCTCTTGTCGCTCGCGGGGACGGATTGACAATCCAGACACTGACGTCCATGGATGTGCGCCTGGAAACAGACCCGGAGAAAGTGCATCTTTTCTACACGCAGTCGATCTCCCTGGTGGATTTTCTCATCAAAAATTATGGCGCGCCGTCTTTCACGACCTTTTGCCGCCAACTTCGGGATGGAAAGAGTTTAGAGGTGGCGATTCGGAGCACGTATCCCCATTCGATGAGGGATCTGGAGGATCTCGATGACAAGTGGAGAAAGTATGTGCTTAAAAAAAGCAGTCAGTAGTCAGTAGTCGGTGGTTGGAAGTAGGCATCTTATAATTTTTTTAATGGATTGTTTGTCACTTCAAGGAGGATGTATATGAAACGTTTCAAGTCTATCTTTATTGGGAAGTTCTTCGCTTGCCGATTCCCTAATTCCGACTGCCGACTACGGGGTTGTCAGGGGTTCACCCTCATCGAACTCATGCTCGTCGTCATCATCATCGGGGCTTTGACTGCCATGGTGATGCCGCGTTTGGCCGGTCGTACGGAGCAGGCCAAGGTCAGCGCAGCCCAGGCCGACATTAGCGCGAACCTTGCGACAGCTTTGAAGTTGTACGAGTTGGATAATGGCCGTTTTCCCTCGGCGGAGGATGGGGGTTTGGGAGCGCTTTTTACCAAACCCTCCAATGCAAACAATTGGAATGGCCCCTACTCAGAAAAAAAGCCGGTGGATCCATGGGGGAAAGAATACCAATACAAATGTCCCGGCACGCACCGGACCTATGATTACGATCTTTATTCTTTGGGCCATGACGGCGTCGAGAGCGAGGATGATGTTAAGAATTGGGATAATTAGGTAGTCGGAAGTCGGTAGTAGGAAGTCGGCATCTTGAAGGAGACGATTTGAAAAAAAAAGAGAATAACAAGCTAAAAATTGTAAGTTTTGTATCCTGCCGAATCCCGACTACTGACTACCGCCTACTTTCTCCTTGCCAACTCCCAACTCCCGACTCCCGTCTATGGTCTTCAAAGGGTTTCTCCCTCATCGAACTGATGCTCACCGTTGTTTTTGTCACCTTGGGTTCGCAGATGATCCAGGGCGGTTTTTTGCGCGCGGCCGATATGTTCGGCCGATACACCCACACGCTTCAAGCCATGGTTTGGCGGGATGGGCAGATGGCCGCTGCGCGTGAGGCGCTGGTCCGTGACGCTGAGAGCGTCGGGTCTGAGAGTGGCGTGTGGGCGCGATCGGGCCGGGAATATTCTTGGACGCGCGAAGTCGGGTCCATGGATACACCGGATCTTTATTCCATCCATTTCACTGTTTCTTGGGTCGAGGGGGGCAAACCCCTACGCCTGGAAAAAGAAATCTATGCCTATCGTCCTCCCGACGTCAAGGTTTAGCCGAAGCACCCATTCCCGGCCCCTCTCATGGGCAGTGGCCGGGTTTTCGCTGCTTGAGCTGTTGCTCGTCATGACCTTGGTTCCCATTGTTTTTTTTGCGGTCTACGCCAATTTCAGCACAGGCATCCGTCTATGGCAGCGTCTCCAGGTGGATACTCCCGAAGAAGATGTCCTGATCTTTACCCAAAAGGCGCGGCGCGATTTTGAGAACGTGATGCGTTACTCGCCAATCCCTTTTGAGGGCGAAAAAAATGAAGCCACGTTTCCCACCGGGATCGAATCCGGGCCGGCGCTTGGCGGCCATCGGGCAATGGGGGAGGTGCGTTATTTTTATGAGGAGAATGCCAAGGCGATTTTTCGCGAGACCAAAAATATAAGCCAAGCGTATCGACAGTCTGAAGGCACAAAGGACCGCATTCTCAAAAATGTCTCCGCTTTCAGTATTGGGTATCTCACTTTTGATAAACTCGAAAATGCCTATGTTTGGAATGAAAATTTTCGGCCGAGCAAGCAGGGGGAGCTGCCGGTGGCGATCCGTTTGTCTTATTCCCTCTCGGAAAAGAACGAAAACGTCGAGCAGGTATTTTTTATTCCTGTCGGGGGCTTTCTAAAATGAGGCTTTCCGCGTGCGGCCTGCCTGCCAGCAGGCAAGGCAGCATGTTGGTGATGGCTCTTTGGGGCATTGCGCTTCTGGGATTGTTCGCGATATCCCTCGGGTCCGGTGTTCGGCAGAAAGCAACCCTCCTGAACCGTTTGACGACGCTTGACGCCCTCTATCCCATCGCTTATTCTGGAGTTGAGAAAGCCAAAAGTATTATCCGGTCGGATACCAATACGGATGTCGATCTCCTGACGGATGCGTGGGCTGCGCCGCCAACAAAAATCCAGGTGGCGAACGGAGAATTCTCGTTCGTGGCGGATGATGGATCCGGGGTGGTGGATGAGGAGAGAAAGGTGAATCTCAACCATGCAGGCGTTGAGATTATTTCGCGTCTTTTTCAAAGCGTATCCGGTTTGGGAAAAGAAGAGGCGGAGGAAATCGCCTACAACCTTACCGACTGGATGGATTCGGATTCATCGTTTGGCCATCCCCAGTACGGGGCGGAGGCAAGCTATTATGAAAACCTCAGCAAACCTTACACCGCAAAGAATGCGCCCTTTGAGGTTATTGATGAACTTCTCCTCGTGAAAGGCATGACGCCCGAAATATTTGAAAAGGTGCTCCCTTTTGTGACGGTCTATGGGACAGGTCGGGTCAATGTCAACACTGCCGGCCGTCAGGTTTTGACGGCTTTGGGATTTAGCCCTGCCGGAGTGGAGACTCTCGTGAAGTATCGTGCGGGAGCCGATGGAAAGGACGGGACCGGGGATGACGCGTTCTTTTCCAGCGTCGACGGCATTCAAAATGATCTCACTCGTTCCGGGGGCACGGTGCTGGATTCCGGGCAGGAGGCGCTTCTGGCGGGTCTTAGCGCCGCTTCGCGCATCGGGGTCAATTCCTCGGTGTTTAGCGTGAGAAGTTTGGGCGTTCTTGAGAGGAATGGAGCTTCCGTGGAAGTCGAAGCGATGTTCAACCGGCAAGGCAAAGTATTTTATCAAAGAGTGAAGGATGTTCATCTGACCCCTCCGGGGGGCGGTGGATTGTCCGAGAGAGCTGGGTGAGTTGGTCGCTAGCCCGAAATTAAAACCTAATATTCAATGGCCGTTCAGCCGTAAGAGTCATGACGTGGTGGGCGTCGAGATTGACGAGAACCACATCAAGATCGTCCATCTGCAACAGAAAGGGATGCGGCGCGAGTTTTCGCATGCAGTCATGCATAAGATCCATGGTTTGTTTGACACAGGGCTCTTGGTGATCTTGCGGCAGGCCATGGAACAGTTCCATGTTGTGAATCCACGTGTTTTTTTGACGGTGCCTCTGCCGCTTGTGATCACACGTGGCATCGAGATTCCCTCTCAAGACCCGGATGAGATCCGTGAAATCGTGAATTTGCAGGCCAGCCGGCACACACCCTATGCGCGGGCGGAGATTGTCGTCGACATGATGAATCTCGGGATCGTCAGGGAGCGTTACTCAAAGGTTCTCCTGGTGATCGTTCCCAAGGAGTCCATCAATAAAAATACCCGTCTTCTCGAGCAAGCCGGGATGAACCTTGAAAAGGTCATTTTTCCTCCCGAGGCTGTGGCTGTCGTGGGGAACAGGATGATGGGTCGTGACGCTGACGAGGGCGCCTACGGGATCCTGCACATGGATTATGCGTTCACGAGTTTTATCATGGTCGAGAAAGCTAAGATTGTGTTCATGCGCGGGATTCATATCGGCGCGAACCATCTTGTCGAGGAAAAAGCAGGTTATATCGATCGTTTTCAGGACGAACTTGAGAAATCTCTGGAGACCTACACCAGCGACGAAGTGGGTTCGGCCCCCAAAACGGTCCTCCTCACCGGAGTTCTTCAGGAGATTTTGGACTTTGATGATGTCTTAACGGAATCACTGAAAGTGAAGCTGAAGCGGGTGCCTTACCTGGAATATTTCCATTTGTCTGAAAGTGCAAAAAGCGCGATGGCCTCCTCGAAGATGGTTTCATTTCTCAATCTTCTGGCGCCGATCGCGCTGTATGACAAAATGCGCGTGGACCTGACATCCGAAGAAAAAAGACTCAAAATACAGCTGGAAAAACGCGCCCGCCAAATGCTGCTCACCGGCGTTTTGGCCATGATCTTTTTAAGTCTGATCTTCGTCAATGTCACCGCGAGAATTTCCTATCGGAAAACTTATCTCAAACAGATCACCACACATTATTTGCCGGTGCGTGAAAGCGCCAAGCACCTTGAGCAGATGCTCGCCAAAACCGAGCGAGTTCAGGCCTATCTTGTGAGCCGGGGCAGCTCGCTGAAAGCGCTGACGGAGCTTTATGATGCGACGCCTTTGGACATTTGGGTGAGTGAAATTAAATACGACGAAACTTCCCAAAAATTCTCGGTGAAAGGAACCTCCTCCACGATGTCGTCGGTTTTCGCATTCGTAGCCGACTTGGACAAATCCCCGATGTTTAAAAACGTAAAGACCAAATACGTGAACAGCCGTCATGAGGAGACGCGCGATGTGGCGGATTTTGAGGTCAATTGTCTGATCGACGTGGCGCCCATCCCATGAAGAACCCACTGGCGCCTTTCTATGCCAAGCTCTCAAATAGTGAAAAGAGAATCCTCTTTTTCACATTGCTCTTGGTCGGTTTTGCGTTCGTTGACCGCGTGATCGTGCTTCCGATCGTGACGAGTCTGAGCGGTCTTTCGCAAAATGTAGTGGATCAGGAGGCCGCTATCAGAAAGAGCATGAACGTGCTGCTGCATAAAGAAACAATTATTGAGGAAAGTCAAAAATACGCGGCCTATTTTGCCGCGTCAAAAAAATCAGAGGAAGAGATGGTGGATTTGCTGAAAGAGGTGGAGGCGGTGGCCAATAAATCGGGTGTGAACCTGATTTACGTGAAGCCGGGGACGGCGAAGGAAGAAAAAAGGGTCAAAAAATACTACGCGATTCTCGAGTGTGAAGCGTCCATGGATCAAGTGGCCACATTCTTTCATGACATCGAGGGCTCGACCAAGCTCCTCAAGATTGAAAAATTCCAAATCCAGCCAAAAAGCAAGGATTCGAGTGTCGCGCGCTGTTCCGTAACCGCCTATAAAACCGTGCTGTTATGATCGACGTAATTATTGCGGATGACTCCGCTTTTTTAAGACAAATTTTAAAAGAGGTTCTCGAGCGAGAGGGAAAGATCCGGGTTATCGGACAGGCTAAAAACGGAAAAGAAGCCGTCGAGTTGGTCAAAGCGTTAAGACCTCATGTCTTGATCCTCGACTGCGAAATGCCCGTGATGAACGGACTTGAAGCTCTGAACAAGATCATGGCGGAGCGGCCGCTCCCGGTGTTTATGTTCAGCTCACTCACGCCGGAGAGTGCCAGAATTACGGTCAAGGCGCTGGAGTCCGGCGCGGTAGATTTTTTTGTCAAACCAACCAGACTTTTCGACCTGGCGAGTGTTGAAAAAGCGCTCGTGAGAAAGATTGAGACGATAGTGATCAAGGGAGCGGCAGGTCCCCGGCTGCGCACGGACTGGGATAAAGGTTTTCCGGCCAGGACCCTGGTCCCCAAAAGGCCGCTCCCCGAAAATATTCCGACCAGAGAGATAGATCTCATTGCCATGGGTTCCTCCACCGGCGGGGTGCAAGCGACCTCGCTCTTGATCCCGCAGCTGTCGGCGTCCTGCCCGCCGATCGTCTGGGTGCAGCACATGCCGGAACATTTTACAAAAAGTTTTTCGGAGCGCTTGGCGGTGGTATCCAAGATGAAGGTCCTGGAAGCCGAGGATGGCGATATTTTACAGCGGGGAAATGTCTATCTGGGCCGCGGCGGGACGCAAATGCGTGTGGCCAAGGCCGGGGGACAGATGAGGATCCAGCTTGCGGGAACGGAAAGGGTGTCGGGTTTTTGTCCCTCCTGCGACGTGCTTTTTGAATCCGTGTCCTATCATTACGGGGAGAATGCCCTGGGTGTTATCCTGACCGGCATGGGAAATGACGGCCTGAACGGTTTAAGATTAATGCATGAAAAAAAATCGTATGTCATCGGTCAGGATGAGGCCACGTGCGTGGTTTACGGGATGCCCCGGGCGGCGTTTGAAGCGGGCGTGGTGGATCTGCAGGTGTCGGTCGAAGACATTCCCTCCGTGATCGAAAAGGTCTGCGGGATCTCGCAAAAGAACGGATCAGGCGTTTTGGGGTGAGGCGGGTTTGCCGACCGGGGTTTTTCTCTTTTTTGTTTCTTTGTCCTTGATCCAGCGTTCAAGCTCGAGTGCCTTGTTTTCAAACTTGAGCTTGTTTAGTGCGTCCACCTGCTGGAGAGCCGAGGTGAGGTCACCCGACCAATAATAGGCACTTCCGAGACCCTGGTAGGCATCCGGAAATTTGGGATTCAGATCCGCCGCGTGTCTGTAAGCTTCGACGGCTTTCTTAAAATCCAAAGTGGTCGCGCACACTTTTCCCAGCTGATGCCAAGCCTGATAAGATTTAGGATTAAGTGTCACGGCTTGCTGGTAGGCCTTTATGGCGTCCGGGTAGGCGCCCTGATTGGAGTAGATCAACCCTAGATTGTAATAGGCGGGATAGTTGGGACGCAGCTGAACCGCTTTCAGAGTCGACTGGACGGCCCTATCCAGTTCTCCTATGTTCGCGAGCGACAGACCCAAAAGAAGGTTTGCGTCCGCGTTCTCGGGTGCGATCTGCACCGCAACCTCGAATTCTCGCGCTGCCTCCTTAAATTTTTTTTCCTGAACAAACTTTGTCCCCGAAAAGATGTGATCATTCGCTTCGGCGGCGAAGAGCGCCAGACAGAATCCGGGAACCAACAGAAAACAAAGTCCACCCGCGACCGCTGGTAATTTTTTCATCACCCGCCCATACTACTAAAGAGGTGTATCAATGTCAAATTATTGCCAAGAATTATCAAAACTACGCTGAACACCACACTTGACAGGGGTCAGAATTTGATGTAAATTTAACATTAGTTACTATTACTAATCAATTATAGACAAAAAGTGTGAATTATGCCAAACGAAGAGCCAACTAAAAAGTTTCAAGAACAGTGCAGCGTGGTGTTGAGAGATTCACTGACAGAGGTGATTCAAACCCTTTTTTCGGCAAAGCCCCAGCTAAGTGAGGTCCAGGATCTGGACTGGTTAAGGAATGGCCAAGTCGCGGCCATGATTGGTCTGTCGGGATCCATGAATGCCTTGCTGGTGCTGGTTACGAACACTGCGAGCGCCTGCCGTTTGGTGATCCGCATGCTGGGTCCTGAGATTGAAGCATTTGACAAGTTCGTAATTGATGGCACGGGAGAATTAGTCAACATCCTCGCGGGCGTGGTAAAAACGCATTTTGCCCGGCATGAACGGAAGTTAGAGCTTGGTCTGCCCTCGATTGTGATGGGCTCGGTGGAGCTGTCGGTGCGCAACAGGATTCACACGGACGGTCTCTCGCTATTGGTGAGGTACCAGGACGTTGAGTTCATACTGTCGTTTTATTACACATTGACTGCGCCCTCGACCTCCTTGGTGATTCGTGGCCCAGTGCCTGATGCGGCCGACATGCTGCGCCGGCTGGTTCTGGCCAAAGGTAACTCCACTATTTTTTAAGCGATTCTGCGAGGTATTTTTTGGACGAGAGTATCAAAGAATTCATCATCGAATGCAATGAGAACTTGAATCAGCTTGATTCTTGTCTGATTGAGTTGGAGAGGAATGAGTCCGACCCCCAGGTTTTAGAGAGAACCCTCCGAACCATCCATACCATCAAAGGCAGTTCCGGATTTCTTGCATTTTCAAAATTGGAAACGATCACCCATGAGGGGGAAAATTTATTAAGTCTTTTGAGAGACGGAAAGCTGCGTTTTAGCACCAGTGTCGTGAGCGCTCTGCTGGTCATGGTGGATGCTATCCGGCAATTGCTTTCGAAAATTGAAACGACAGGAGAAGAGGGCAAGCAGGATTATTCCGCCTTGATAGCCAGGCTCAAAAAGGAATCAAATCTTGCGGTGGCCTTGGAGGAGGACCCGAAAGGGTTTACCGAGATCAAATCGAAACCCTTGGGTGAACTGTTGGTAGATGCGGGATTGGTGACGCCTCGGCAAATTTCAGAAGCGCTGGCGGCTCAGGAGGCAGGAGACAGCCGTCATCTCGGTGAGATTCTTGTGGAGCGCGGCAATGTTTCGTCCGCGGATGTGCTGGAGGTGTTGAAGACCCAAAAAGATGTGAGAGGACAGACTGTTTCGGAGAGCAACATTCGAGTGGATGTTTCGCTTTTAGACAAATTGATGGATCTCGTTGGGGAGTTGGTTTTAACGCGCAATCAAATTTTGCAGTTCACGCCCGAGAAAGAAAATACGGATCTTTCGGTTTCCTCCCAAAGACTGAATATAATCACGACCGAACTGCAGGAAGGTGTGATGAAGACGCACCTGCAGCCGATCAACAAGGTTTGGTCCAGGTTTCCGCGTCTGGTGCGTGACCTGGCGCTTGCCTGTGGGAAGTCCGTGAGCATTGAAATGAAAGGAAAAGATACGGAGTTGGATAAGACTCTCATTGAGGCCATCAAAGACCCCTTGATGCACTTGGTGAGGAATTGTATCGACCATGGCATTGAAAAACCCGAGGTCCGCAAAAAACATGGCAAGCCGCCCGAGGGCCGACTTATCTTACGCGCATTTCATGAGGGTGGGTGGGTGAATATCGAGATCGCCGATGACGGCGCAGGGATCGATCTAGAAAAGATCCGGAAAAAAGCGATCGAAAAAAATCTCATGACCCCCTCTCAGGCAGCCAACAAAACGGAACGTGAGTTGTTGAATTTTATTTTTCTGCCCGGCTTCTCCACGGCTGAAAAAGTCACGAATATTTCAGGCCGCGGCGTCGGCATGGACGTTGTGCGGCAAAATATCGAGGCGATCGGCGGTACCGTGGACATTCGGAGCATTGCCGGCCAGGGGATGACGGCACACATCAAGATTCCATTGACTCTGGCCATCATCCCGGCCCTGATCGTCACATCGCAGGGTGAGAGTTATGCGATCCCGCAGGTAAGTTTGCTGGAGTTGGTGCGGCTCCAAGAATCCCAAAAAGACAATTTGATCGAGATGGTTTATGGGGCACCGGTGTATCGTTTGCGCGGAAATCTGATCCCGTTGGTTTATCTGAATCGCGTATTGGATCTGGGAGCCCCCAACGAGTTGGCCCCCCCTGGTCTTGGATCGGCCAACATCGTCGTGCTGCAGGCCGACAAGCAGACGTTCGGTTTGATCGTGGACAAGGTCCATGATACGCAGGAGATCGTCGTAAAACCTCTGGGCAAGCAATTAAAAAACCTGGCCGTGTTTGCCGGGGCCACGATCCGTGGCGATGGGACCGTGATGCTGATCTTGGACGTGTTGGGCATTGCCCAGTATGCAAGCGTTGTTTCTTCTGAAATCCAAAATCGCCTTACCCAGGAGAGGCAGGGGGAGACGAAGTCCGAAGACCTGAAGCTCCAGCAACTGTTGCTTTTTCAAAATCGTGATCGCGGGCGTATGGCCATTGCGCTTTCCGCGGCCGTACGCTTGGAGAGATTTCCTTTTTCTGCTATCGAACGGGTGGGAGATAGGGATGTTGTCCAGTACCGTGGAAAGATCCTGCACTTGGCGGATGTGCTCCAACTGGTCCAGGAGCGGCGGCAGAAGCCCCGGCATTCTGAGGAGTTGGGCTCCGGAGATGGCCAGGACAAGGAGAGCAAGACTCTGCCGACGATTGTGTGCGCCGATGGCGAACATCAGATGGGACTGGTGGTGGCGAAAGTTGTGGACATTGTAACTGAAAGCGTTCTAGAAAAAAATACGGACAGCTGCCGTGACGGTGTCATCTATTCCACGGTGATCCAGGGCCATGTCACAGAAATCTTGGATGTGGGCCGATTAATCCAAAAAGCGGCGATGGTTCGCCCAGAAACCTCTCCCGAGGGAGAAAAACTTGCCTAAGGCCTCCCTTTACGCCACTTTCCTCTTGGACCGCTTTTTTTTCGGGATTGAGATCCTGAAAGTGCAGGAGGTCATCCGGCATCGACCCTTAACCTGTGTGCCTCTGGCACCGCCGGTGGTTCGGGGGTTGATCAATTTACGGGGGCAGATCGTGACCGTGATCGATCTACGCCATCATCTGGAGTTGCCTCCCGGGACGGATGGCCATCCCCCGATGAACATTGTGGTCAAAACAGAGCATGGCACCGTCGGCTTGCTTGTGGACGAGATTGGGGACGTCCTGGAGGTGGGAGAGGAAGATTTTGAACCGGTTCCGGAAACTCTCAAAGGGACGGCCCGCGAACTTCTCTTGGGTGCTTACAAACTAAAAGGGCGCCTACTGCTAATCCTAGACGTGGAAAAAACGGTGAGTCTGGGCTCGTTGTCACGAAAACGGGAAAGCAATGCCGTCAAGTCCACGCCGAACATATAGAAATTGGCGTTTTTTCTCATACAGTAAGATAAAAAAATAATTGAAAACCTTGTATTTATATGCTAACCTTAGCGCAGGTTAGCTTATTTAACTAACAACAAAGAAGATGATAAAGTTTTAATTAGAGAAAAAAAATGAAAAAAGTGTTTTTATATCTGTTCGTTTTGTTTGTTTCTCTACTCGGTTCCTCAGAAGCCAGGGCCGAGAAAATGAAGCTTTTTGTCGTGTCCAGCTACAGCAGAGATTACCTATGGTCTCAGGATACCAACGAGGGGTTATGCGCGGCCTTGCTCGATTTCCATTTTTTGGAGAATAAGGCACAGACGGATGCTTTTACCAAAAATGACTTCGTGGAAGGCGAAAAAACAATCGTCAAGAAATTTTGGATGGACACCAAAAAGAAGAGCAGCCCAGCGGAGATGGCCCAAGCCTCGAAACGGGCACTCCAAGAAATATCGGAGTTCAAGCCGGACCTTGTTTTTGTCGGTGACGACAATGCCACCGAAAGAATCGGCGGTTCATTGCTGGACACGCCAACTCCGGTGGTTTCCTGGGGAGTGAATGTCACCCCTCTCAAATATGGCCTGCTCAATTCCCTGGAAACTCCCGGCCACAATGTGACTGGAGTCTATCAACCGGGTTACCCGATAGAAAGTCTTACCAATCTCAAAAAACTGGCGCCATCCGCCAAGACTTTTGCAATTCTGTCCGATAATTCAGAGACGGGGCGCGCAAAAGCCAAGGAGATTGAGCGGATGGCAGCCGAAAATCGGCTCCCGCTCACTTTAGTGGGAAGCATCATAACCAACTCTTACGCGGAGTGGAAGGCGGGGGTGCTGAAATACCGGGATAGAGTGGATGCATTCTCGGTTATGAATCACAGCACGCTGAAAGATGACAACGGAACCCCCGTAGATCAGATGGAGGCGGGTTCCTGGTACCTCCAGAACAGCAAGAAACCGGATTGTAGTTTCGAAAAACAATTTGCTCAAGAGGGCATCCTTTTGGCGGCCGATGACTCCGGTTATAAACAGGGTTATGAATCTGTGAAACTTGCGCACCAAATCCTGGTGGAAAGCAAAAACCCCGCAATGATCCCGGTCTATGCGCCGGAACGGGGTAAAATCATGGTCAATCGCGAAAGAGCCGCGATGCTGGGGATCGATCTGTCCGGTCATGATTTTATTGAAGAGTTTATTGACAAGTCGCTGGCGTTGCAGAAGTTTCCGGCAAGCACAGGAAAAAAAAGCAACAAACGATTTTTATAGTAACGCAGGTTATGTTGCAACTAAAAAATAGGCAGGTTTAATGAAATGAAACAGAACAGTCCTTTTTTTATCTTCGGTATTTGGGGCGGGTTTAAACTTAGAACACGCCTTTTGTTTGTTGTCACGTCCTTGTGCGTAACGCTCGTGGGGGGCGTGGCTTTTGTCCTGATCAATGAGCAACAAAAAACATTGATGGCGATCAATCAGATGATAGGGGAATTGACCCAAAGCGTGCAGACGCAGCAGTCCAAGATTGTTGAAGCAGTGGTTGAAACAGAGGAAGGAACGGTTAAAAATCTTTTAAAGACGAAAGTCAACGGTATCCGGGTACTTATGGCGGGTTTGGCGGCGCAAATTCTGTCCGATGCCTCCGGAGCCGCTCCCGCAGGAGGCGCGGCAGCACCTTTGTCGGAAACTCAGATAGAGGCGCTGAACAACATATGCCGGAGGGTGAATGTGGACCCTGATATTGTTTTTTCCTACATCGAGGATGCTGACGGGAAGATTATCACGACCAAAAGGAATGCCGAGGATTCGGGACTGGCTGAGTTTGTTCATGGGCTTGGTCCGAGCGTGTCGCTGGAAGAGATCAGCCGTATGCTAAACGCGAATGATGAAATCTCCCAGGACGAATTAAATATCATGGATGCCAGCGCCAAGAATATTTTGGGAAAGGTGGTGATATTCTCCTCGCAAACCACGATGAAGCGACAAAGCGCTGAGATCAAGAAAAGCGCAGCGGCCCTGAGCCAAGGGCTTGAGGGCACGTTCCAGGAATTCAAAGAAAGTGTCCGGTCCCAAGTGGGAGCGTCTATCCAGCGAGGCAAGATCCTGGGAATTCTTGTCAGCGCGGTGGCTTTATTTTTAGGAGCGGTCTTTGCGTTCTTAATTGCAGGGAGCGTTGCGCGTTCACTCAACGCGGCTGTCCAGGTGTTGGAAGCCATGGCCAATGGCGATCTAACCTCAAAAGTCCAGGTGCGCACAAAGGATGAATTGGGCAAAATGTACGAGTCGCTCAATCGAACAATTGCGGCGATGTCGTCCACCGTCAAGGGGATTAGCGAAAATTCTCAAAAACTCAGCGATTCTTCGATGAAGCTGTCGACGATCAGCCAGAAAATGGGCAGCAATGCCAGCGAAACGAACACGCAGGCGAATGTGGTTTCCGCCGCGGCCGAGGAGGTTAGCAAGAACATCGAATCTGTTTCTGCTTCGACGGACGAGATGAGCGTCAGTATTCGAAGCATATCCAGGGATGCCAGCGAGGCTTCGACCGTGGTGGCCAATGCTGTGAATGTCGTCAATGCGACCCGAAACACGGTCGAGAAGCTGGGAGTCAGCAGCCTCGAGATCGATAGTGTGATTAAAGTAATCACTTCCATTGCCGAGCAGACGAATCTTTTGGCGCTCAATGCGACGATTGAAGCTTCCCGGGCCGGCGACGCCGGCAAGGGTTTTTCGGTGGTCGCGAATGAGGTCAAAGAATTGGCTAAGCAGACCGCCAAAGCCACCGAGGAGATCGGCCACAAGATCTCGGCGATCCAAACGAATACGAAGGAAGCGGTCAGCGCGATCAATCAGATCAATGTGGTTATTTCAAAGATCAGCGATATTTCCATTACGATTGCTTCGGCCATGGAAGAACAGGCTGCGACGGCCAATGAGATCAGCCGGAATATTTCCGAGATCGCCAAGGGCGGCGTCGAAATCTCCCAAAATATTTCTGGAGTGGCTAAATCGGCGCAAAGTACAAGTGTGGATGCCTCCAATACAAAAGGAGCGGCGATCCTGTTGGAGGAAATGGCGCGTCAGCTGAACGCGCTGGTATCTCAGTTTAAAATTTCATAACCTGCAAGCACCCATGAAAGGGTTGCGCACAATTTCGCCGCGAGTAATCGCGGCGTTTTTTATAGGTTTCTCCCCCGCTAGGAAATCGGGGTGGCAGGCGGTTTAACAAACCATAAAGGGAGGGAGCTAGCTTATAGTTCCAATGGCATGCTCCCTAGCCAAGCGGGTTCGTGCCTGCCCCTCTCTAATTTGAGCCGGAAAAACAAGGGCTTTCGCAAACTTGTATTCCAAGTAAACTTATGTTATAATTATCAATAATATGTATTACTTAGTTATTATAACTATTTATTTATGGGCTAAAGTGCGCGAGCGGCGAGCATGATCACTGCAGAAGATTACAGTTTTCTGATAAAGTTCTTGGCGGCACGCTCGGGGATGGAATTGGGAATCGAGAAGTTGTACCTCGTAAGGGCTCGCCTGGAACCGGTGGCGGCCGCCCACCAGTTGAGTAATTTATCCGAGTTGGTGGCTAAATTGCGCAGGGGTCAGGATCTGGAGCTTGAAGTAGCCGTTGTAAGCGCGATGACGACCAATGAAACCTATTTTTTTCGCGAGGCGGGCATGTTTGACGTGTTCCAAAACTGGCTATTGCCGCTGATATATGAAAAAAAGAAAAACACCAAATCGTTGCGCATATGGTCTGCGGCCTGCTCGACCGGCCAAGAACCCTATTCCATCTCGATGTCTCTGGCGCTTTCTCCGCGGCCTTTTCACGACTGGATCGTTGAGATTCTTGCAACCGATATATCAGAGTCTGTGATGAATCGCGCCAAAACCGGTCTCTACAACTCTACTGAGATTAATCGAGGCCTGCCCGAGGAGACGCGAAAGCGGTTTTTTACGAAAGAAAATGACAACTGGCGCATTGTGCCCGAGATCGCAAGGCGCGTGGTTTTTAAACATATGAATTTGATGAACTCGGCGGACGGGGTCGGAAGTTTTGATATCATTTTTTGTTGCAACGTGCTGATCTATTTTGGTGAGCAAACAAAGAAGACTATGATTAAGAAATTTACGACAGCGTTGCCTCCGGACGGTTACCTTATTTTGGGTGCCGCCGAGAACGTGATAGGATCATCCGACATATTTGAGAGCGCCGGTAAAAAAAATGTCGGAATCTATAAAAAGAGAGGAAGCCCATGAATCTCGCGCAAAATATTCGCAAGGCGTTGCAGGAATCGCTGATGGAAGTGTCGAGGACCGTATTGTCCTCCACCCCGTGGATCTCAGAGACAGGAAACCTTAAAGCAACGGATGTTAAGCTGGTCGCTTCCATCGGCTTATCCGGTCAAAGAGAATCCTCGCTACTTTTCCTGGTTACGAAGCAGTCAGCCTCTCATATTGTTTCCCGGATTGTCGGAGAGGAGGGGATCACGTTGGATGAAGAGATAGGGGATGGAATGGGCGAATTTCTCAACATGCTGGGAGGATGCATTAAGAGACGTTTTCAGGACATGGATTGGGACGTAGGATTAAGCCTTCCCGCGGTGATCCAAGGTTTAGACGAGGATGCATTTGTCATCTCCAGCAAGTCAGAAAGAATTAATTTTTTTGTACAAATCGAAGAGATCATTCAGTTCAAGGTTATATTCCTGTATTCTGCCACAGAGACTAAGGAGAAACGGAAGGCCGGTTATTCGTTGACCGGAGATGGGATCCCCGTTGAGCAATCGGGTGCCGCTGTTGAGAAATTGAAGAAAGTATTGGAAGAGAAGAAGAATAAACCGCAGTAGAATCGCCGGGCCGATGGCTGGCATAAAGGAGGGCAGTATGAAAATCTTGGTGGTAGAGGATTCGATTGTGCAGCGCAGAGCGATCCAGAGAATTATTCAAGCGGCAGGGTTTAGCAATCCGGTGCTCGAGGCTGCCAACGGCCAGGAGGCCGTGCAGGTCTTAGGCTCGAACTTCAACGACATAGGTCTGATCCTTTGTGACTGGAGCATGCCGGTGATGTCCGGCATTGATTTCGTGGAAGGAGTCGGAAAGATCCCGCAATTGTCAAAGATCCCAATTATCATGGTGACCACCGAAGGCACCGTGGACAGGATCAAGGAGGCATATGCCAAGTACCCGTCTCTGGTCGGCTATGTGACAAAACCCTTTACTGCGGATCAGCTCAAGGAAAAAATCCAGCCTTTTTTTAAATGAGATAAGCGATAAAAAAAGATGCGATGAAAACCAGACAGCAGGCTACGTTTACGTTGGTGCAGGAAGCGGTTTCGCAGGTTTTGGAAATCACGTTCGGCGAAAAACCTAAAATTCTACCGCAGACGAACACTGCGGCTGAAATAAACACACAAATCATTGCGTCGATCGGGCTCTCCGGCTCACTGAGCGCGTCCTTGGCTGTCGGTCTTAATCAATCCGGCGCTTGCCATCTTGTTTCCAAAATGATGGGCTCGGAAGTCAAGCCAGCGGACCAGGAGGTGGTGGATGGGGTGGGGGAGCTCGTCAATATTATTTCCGGACTTATTAAGAACAAGTTTGCAGAGCTGGGTTGCGTATTTATTACCAGTTTGCCGACCGTTGCGACGGCCGAGGTGGCTCTCTCCATCCGCCAACTCTTGGAATCCGAAGGGGTTGTGTTGTCCTGTGAGATAATTGGCATCACGATGGATGTGTTCTTTTTCTACTCCCGTTTTGGCGCGGGCCAGGCCTCGTTGTCGGATGTCATATCCAAGACCGTCACGGGCCAGGACGCGACCCAGGAGCTCAAGAAATTGCTAACCCAAAAGCCAAAAATTTGACCGTCATTCTGCCGGCAACACCACATCTGTCACATTCGCCGGACGGGAAATAATCCTGAAAAAGAACCAGGCGCCCGTAGCTTCCGCCAAAGAGCGCGGCGGACCCGTCTCCGCCAGAAAACACCGGCGGATTCGTCCGCAAGAAGTTTTGTGGACAGATTCGCCAATGCCTTGTGGCGAACACAAAGCCCCGGCGCGCTCTTGGGACAGACCCGCCAGTGCTTTGTGGCGGGCAACTGGTAGTCATGATGATTTTTGCGCCCGTAGCTCAATTGGATAGAGCATCTGACTTCGGATCAGAGGGTTAGAGGTTCAAATCCTCTCGGGCGCACGTTGTCTTATAGGGTCATCTGAGCCCTGCAATAAGAAAACGGTAGGTGTTGCAGGAATGGGCGCACAGTACACCAAGCTGTACGGTGATAAGAGTTCGGCAATGGCAACGAGGCCCGTATCGGCAACGGTTACGGGGACGTCAAAAGGAAGAACCCATTGATATTAAAAGACGTTGCCGTTACGTAACCACGATACGGGCATCATAGCCGTGGCCTAAGTTTTATAGGTTTGCGGGATGGGACAATTTTCGTTAGAATAGCGCATTGCCCGGGTTGCAAGTTTTCGCGCCGATAGCTCAGTTGGTAGAGCAGCTTCCGCCACAGATCACGGCGGACTCGT
>CAYZGM010000008.1:0-40377 GCA_964478015.1 uncultured Planctomycetia bacterium | reverse complement strand
TTTTTTGTTATTTCGCGGACGCTTGGGGAGGGGGTCAGATGAAAAATAGACTGATGACGCTATTGGTGGTCTTGGGTGTGAGCTTGACCGCAAGCGCTTGGGCCGCGTATGGCAACTCCTATTCTACGTATGCCAAAGAATCGACGGCGCCGGATCGCCAGGGCCGCTGGGATCTGGGCATCGGTGTCGCCGCGGGCATGAATGATTCTGCGGACGACGCGGCTTTTGTGTATGGCCAAATTTCCTATGGTGTCACGCCGTACATTGGTTTGGGAATCGAAGCCGGTTGGGAAGAAGCCGATTCCAGCATCAACAGCGACTCGATCGGAGTTGTGCCGGTGTTGGGTGACATTATTCTCCGCATTCCAAATTTACACGAAGCGCTTGTTCCCTACGGGATTTTGGGTCTCGGCGGCGCTGGCGTATACGCGAGCAGAGACAATCTTGATGATGTGGACGATACCGGGTTTACATGGAAACTGGGTGCCGGCGCCGACTGGTTTATGAATTCTAATTGGATCCTAAATTTTGAGTTCGCTTATTGGAATGCGGACGTTAAGCTTGCCGGCACGTCCGCGAATGATGGGTTTGATTGGTGGACGGTTGGGATGGCGCTTAAGTACGTTTTCTAGGTCAAACGGAGAACCCTTTTGATGGAGACGGAAAAGAGACAATTCAAGCGCGTTGCCTGTGAAATTGAATCCTCATTCAAGAGTCTGACCGGAGAGGTGTCGCGGCCGTTGAATGAAACGGTCGTGCGGGATATCTCCGAGGGGGGCGTGCGTTTTCGCGCGAATCACTTCATCTCGGTGCACGATAAGCTTCTTTTCAAGATCAACATCCCCAACCACAAGACCATTGAAGCGCTGGCCCAACCCGCATGGATCCGTGAGAATCCGGCATTGAATCAATACGATATCGGCGCAAAATTCGTCTCACTTTCCGATACCGATCGCGCTATTATTCGTAGCTTGACGCAAAGCCAGCCGCAAAGCGCCTGAGCGGTTTTTTTGACTTTCAGGCCCGGATTGGTATAATGGGCGCCTAAATTGATGCATTTTTTTATGGAGAACCGCATGAGATATCGTTTATTTGCCCTCTGTTTGATGACCACCGCAGCAACAACGTTTGCCTACGCCGAGGAAGTGGACCCCAAGGCCGTTACGCCGAGCGCCGAAGCCGGTAGTTCATCGACAGCAGCGCCGGTTCTTGCGCCGCCAACTGTGGAATTGCCCTCAACCGCCGCGCCGCTGGAAGCAGGCGTGCCTGCCGATGCTGTTTCGGTCCCAGCAGCACCCATCCCGGAGGTTTTGCCGGGTTCTATTCCGCAGGCTCCGGTAGAAACGGTGACGGATAATCTCGAGTTTATTTCAGGGGAGATCAGCGCCATGGACGAGGCATCTAAAAGCGTCTCTGTTAAACTTTACGGGGATGAGACTGCCGCTGCCAGCGAAAAGGTTTTCAATGTTTCCGTGGACGAAAATACCGATATCACGGACGGAGAGCAAGACAGAGCCTTGAAATCCCTGACGGTTGGGACGGAAGTGGATGTGGAATACGATCCCGCCACGAGCAAGGCCACCTATATTTTTGTTTATTGATCTAACCTTTATCCGCGCGGGCAGGGGGGTTTTCACTCTCTTGCCCGCGTTTTTTTATGCCTATCCTTAAAAAAATTCTCCTCAATATCAGCCGGCTCAACAGGCGCGCCGGGCTCCTGAAACGTGGCGACAGCGTTCTGATCGCTGTTTCCGGTGGCCCGGATTCTATGGCACTGCTCCACTTAATGAATCTTTTAAAACGAGGATTGCGCTTGGACCTGGCCGTCGCGCACGTGCACCATGGGCTTCGCAAGCAGAATGACCGCGCGCTTGATTTGGTGCGAAAAGCGTCAGCGGAGCTGGGATTGCCGTTTTATTTCATGAAAGCGGATGCGAGAAAGTTTGCCAAAAGCGAAAAAAGATCTTTGGAGGAAGCCGGGCGAATTCTGCGTTATTCATTTTTTGAGAAGACGGCCCTAGGTCTGGGCATGAACAAGATTGCAACTGCGCATACGCTGGATGACCAGGCAGAAACATTGCTGATGCGCATCGCGCGCGGCTGTGGGTTGCGGGGTTTAACGGGGATCCGTCCCGTTCGGCGTCAGGGGAAGTCCATGGTGATTCGGCCGCTATTGATGTGCGCTAAAAGCGACCTTTTGAGTCATCTGAAATACGAAAAGATCCCTTTCCTGGTAGACCGCTCCAATTTCAGTGAGGCGTTCACCCGCAACCGCATTCGAGCGAAACTTCTCCCATGGCTGGAGCAAAATCTTAACGTTGCAGTCAAGGACGCTCTGTTTGATCTTCAGGATTCCTGTGAACGTGCCCAAACGCATCTGGAGGCTCTTGCGGAAAAAAAGTTTTCGGCTCTTTCCACCAAGAAAAGAAAAAAAGCTGTCGGAGTTCCGGTGGAGAGTCTCAGGAGGCTCGACCCGGCTGTTTTATCAGAGGTTCTGCGCCACTTGTACGCCCAGGTGCGCGGAGATTGCAATGCGATCATGGCGGTGCACCGCTTTGGGATGGAGGAGCTTCTTGGCTCGTCCCATGGCTCGGGACGCTTGGATTTGCCGGGGTCCATGCAAGCCAGGCGTGAGGGTCCCTGGTTGTGGATCGAAAAAAAACGCCCCAGGTCGATTGACAGCCAAAAAAAAGGGGGGTATAATCCGAACTCAACGATGTTCTAACCCAAAGAAAAGAAAGGATTTGGATTCATGTCGAAAGTGGATGTAGGCCCCAACGAGCCGTTGGAAAAAGCTCTCAAGCGATTCAAGAAAAAGATCGAACGCGAGGGCATTCTGAAAGTTTTAAAAGCCAGGAAGCACTATGAAAAACCTAGCGAGATCAAACGGCGCAAGGCGCGGACCAGCAAAAACCGTCGCAAAAATATTTAGAATCATTCGCCTCACAAGGCAGATCCTTTCATGACGTCAGAGTCCGACAAGGGGTCCGAGTTCATCGCCAAAAAAGTGGATGAGTCGTGGAAAGATTCCGTCCGCAAAGAAAAGGAAACCGCGACCAAAACCTCCGAGGAACCCGCGTCATCCGATTCCGATTTTTTGACGTTTCTTTCGACATTGGCGATGCAAACGCTGATGGCGCTGGGCGAGGCCGCAAATCCCGCCACGGGTGAGGCCGGGGAGGATCTGGTCCAAGCCCAGTACCTCATCGATGTGCTTCAAATGCTTTCCGAAAAAACGCAGGGGAATCTCTCCGCAGAAGAAGCCTCGGAACTCAAAACTGTCCTCTACCAACTCCGCCTTAAATTCGTCCAAAAAAGTCAGAAATTAAAACCGTGAACATCTGGGCAGCCCTCACCCTCGCTTTCGGTGCGGGTTTTTTAATTGCCTATCTATGGCGAGCATCGCGCATCAGTGAACTGCGTGCCCAGGTTCAGGCGCGCGAAAAAATGACGGACGAGTTCCGTCTGGCCGCGTCCGATGCGCTTCAAGGGGCCACAAAACAACTTGTCACGGATGCTCTCAAGGATTTTCGCCAGCTTAAGACCGAGTCCGATCTGAGCATTGAAAATAAAAAGGATCTGATCACTTCGTCCGTGGCCGATATGAAATCCAAGCTGGAAGAATACCAAAAGGTTGTCAGAAAATTTGAAGATGAGCGTTCCCAGATGTACGGCAGTCTCAAAACATCGATCGAACAGGTGTTGAGTGCCGGGCAGTCCATCCGCCTCGAGACGTCCGCTTTGAAGAGGGCCCTCACCTCCAGCGCCGGCGTGCAGGGAAATTTGGTGGAGAGTCTTCTCGAGGAGATCCTTGAAAGGAACGGTCTTGTCAAAGGCCAGGGCTATGACACGCAAGTGGTTTTCCCGGGCGAAGAGGGCAGCACGTTGCGGCCGGATGTGGTTGTCAACCTTCCGGGCAACAAGAAATTGATCATTGACGCCAAAGCGCCGATGGGTGAATTCTTGCTGGCGATGGAAACGGAGGACCCGGAGCGCCAAAAGGAACATTATCGGAAGCTCGCGGTCAATATTCGCGACAACATTGGCAAACTTAGCAGGAAAGAATACCAACGTCTCACCGATTCCGATATTCGGTTTGTGCTGATGTTCATTCCGGAGGGGCCGATCCGCGCCGCTTTCTCCGCGGACCCATCTCTCTTGCAGGACGCTCAAGCAAAGAACGTTCTTATCGCCAGTCCGATGACGATCATCCCGCTGATTCAACTGATCGCGTATGGCTGGCAACAGTACCGACTGGCATCCAGCACCAAAGAACTTGGCCTTGAGGTGGAGGTGTTGGGGCAGCGGTTGTGCACGTTCATGGAATATTTGGAAGATGTTCAGCAGGGATTAAAAAAGGCGCGGGATGGATGGAACAAAGCCGCAGGGTCCTGGGAGTCTCGCATGGCTCCCCAGCTTGAAAAAATAAAAAATCTTGGCGGCAAAATGAAAGACATGCCCAAACTGGAGACGTTGCCGCAAGAATTGTCCGATTCGCCTTTGCAGAAAAATATTAATTTGCTACAATGACGCTCAAGATGACGCGCTTTCCAAAAAATATGATGTTTAGTGAAAAAGAGGAGTTGCGCGCCGAGGTTAAAAATTTGCGCGGGCGGCAAGTTGTGGACTTGCGTGTCTGGGCTGCTCCAAAAGTTTATGAGGCTAAATGGCCCACCGGCAAAGGACTTTTGATTCCCATCTCGCGGTGGCCTGAATTTAGAAAAATGTTGGTTGATCTCGGAACGGAAATAGAAGCGCCGTCGGCCCATGAGTAAAATCATTGACGCCCTGAAGGTGCGGTCGAGTCAAGCGCCCGGAGAGGTTTCCACCGAAAGCCAACCCAAAGAGGTTCGGATCGAAAGATCAGGCCATGAGCTGACTCAGGAGCAGCTGGCCGATATTTATTTTTCTGCGACCGGGAAACCTCGAACGTCGGAGCCGCCCGTCATCATCCGCGTGGTAGAGAGGACGCGTTTGGCCACGGTCGTCCCGTGGCTCATTGCCTGCGTCGCATTCGTGGCAACAATCTTCGCCCTTTTTTCAACCAAGATGATCTTGGTCGACATAAAAGTGCTGGACGAGAAGAACGCCACTCATTACGGTTTGGATCGCCGGGCCGCCGAAAAAGAATCACAGACGTCCACGGCGGCAGTTTCGGAAAAAACCGCGGAGAGTTCTTTCCACAAATTTTCCACGCAGGAAATTCTTTTCGAGGGAGCCGCGTACCTCAACAGCTCCAAGGACAAGAACGGCACACTTTCGCTGATCAACAGTTCCGTTGCCCCTTTTGCACGCGCAGCGCTGCGATTGGACCCTCCTTTGGACTTGAGTCAGGCAAAAATTATTTTTTATGTCAAAGGGGGCCGGGGAGGGGAGAACATCGCTTTTGCCATGAAAGACAAAGAGAATATTCAAGGTTTCTACAAGGGAAAGATGTACCCGTTTCCCGATCGACTGAGTACGAGCTGGCAGAAAGTCGAAATCAGCGTCAGCGAGGAAACGGCGAAAGATTTTGATTCACGCAATGTGGTGGGCCTCCGGTTTGATTTTGGTTCAAAGGATACCGGCAACAAACCAGGAGACCTTGTTTTGGTGAAAGATCTTCAATGGGTGAGCGAAAAGGGGGTGATCCTATGAACATCATCAGCGTTTCGAACCAAAAGGGCGGATGCGGAAAGACGACGACGGCGATTAATCTCGCGGCCTCTTTAGCCGCCATGGGGAAAAAAGCCCTTTTAATCGATCTGGACCCGCAGGCGCACGCAACGTTCGGTCTCGGCGTGCGCCAGGACCACCTGGACGCTTCGATGTACAATGTCCTGACCGAGCTGTCGGACAAGAAAAGGAAATTTCTTGAAGACGTGATCATCCCAATTGAAGATCATCTGGATTTGGTGCCGTCCCATATTTTGCTTAGTACCATTGAGCAGGAATTTACGAATAAGGACGAGTCAGTTTCAAAGCTTCATCGCGTGCTTCAGGTGTTGTCGTTTCCATATGACGTGGTGGTGATCGATTGTCCGCCAAGCTTGGGTTTTCTGACGTTCAATGCCTTGCGCGCCTCTCATACCGTGATTGTGCCAATCGAACTCAGCGCTTTTTCGCTGATGGGCGTCGATAAACTCTTGAGTATGATCGAACTTATCCGGGTCAAGCTTCAACACACGCCGGCTGTCTACGCTCTTCCCACGCTCGTGGATGTAAGAACAAAGTTTTCCCAACACATGATCGGCGAAATAGGCCAAGCTTTCGGCGATCGGATTCTAAGCAGCCTTATTCATCAAACGGTTAGTGTGAAAGAGTCTCAAGCGAAAGGCGTCCCCATTCGGACTCACGAGCCAAAATCCAGGGCCGCCGTAGATTATCAGATGCTTGCTCAGGAGGTTGTGAATAAAACTTTTTCTCAGACAACCTCTTTCCATGAGTCCCAAAAAGAACTCTTAACGCAGGACAGCCCGGTGCGTGATTTTACGTTTACGGCGCGGGGTGCCCGCGAAGTGCATCTGGTTGGAGATTTCAACGATTGGAAATTGTCCAGCGAGTCTCTTCTTTGGCAAAAGGAAGAGGGGGTTTGGCAAAAACGGGTTTTCTTGGGGCCGGGACGTTATCGTTATAAATTCGTCGTGGATGGGAAATGGCAGACGGATCCCAGCAACGACGTTGTGGAGTCGAATCCGTACGGTGACGCGGATTCCGTGTTAGAGGTCTGAGCGTCGATCGCCCTATGATTAAAGAAGCGAAGATTGTGTCCGTGATGTCATTATTCCCTTTACCGCAGTACGTCGTGGTTCTGGAAGATGTGGACAAAACGCGTCTCGTGCCTATTTGGATCGGCATCAATGAGGGAAGCGCAATCGCGCTGGAGCTTCAAGGTGAGAAATTTCCAAGACCCTTGACGCACGACCTCATCGTGAATCTTCTCAAATCTCTCAACGCAACCGTTGAAAAAGTGGTGGTGAGCGATCTCAAAGAGAACAGTTATTACGCGGTGATTCATTTGAAGTTTAATGGAAAAAACCTAGTGATCGATGCGAGGCCCTCAGATTCCTTGGCGATTGCCGTTCGGATCCATTGCCCGATCTATATCGACGAAAGCGTGCTGAATAAATGTCCTGCCGTGCAGAAGACGATCACGCAAGGGGATATTGAAAAGTTCAAGGAAGCGCTGAAGAGTATGACGCCAGAAGAGTTTTTTAAAAGTTTGGAAGAGGCTCCACCGGCCCAGGAGCCTCCATTGGATTTTGGGAACCCCGGTGATGAGCTCGACGAAGAGGAGGATGATGATGAAAAAAATTATTAAAATAGCAGGATTCGAGGCGCTTCTATTGGCCTCTGTGGGGCTAACCGCGAATCTTCCTTGCGAGGCCTATTACAACACGCCCACCGATAACTCGCGGGAAGATTATGCTTCCGGGGTCACGCGCAAACTGGGTCGCGGCGTGGCCAATACGGGTTTTGGCTGGGTTGAGCTTTTCAAAGGGGTACAGGATGTTGGCGAAGAAAAGGGTTTCTGGGCGGGAGCAACCTGGGGGCCTATTTATGGCACATTGAACGCTGTTCGAAGAACGGCAGTCGGTGTTTATGAGGTAGCCACTTTTCCTGTGAGCAATGAGGACCATTTCGAGCCTATCCTTGAGCCTGAATTTGTCATGCAGCAGCACAGTTAGCGCCCGCCCCGTCTCCTCTTTCCTCTTTGATTATCCTTTACTAATTTTGTTATACTTTAACTAGGTTTGTGATAAGATAATCAACAAAGATAGTCAGATCTTTATTTTTTTGGTAGCCGTGGTTTTGTGTGCTTATAATGGGTTAAAGCGGAACGAAGTCTGTCAAAATGGGGCTATTTTCAACATCGAATCAGGTCGGCTTGTACGTGGATGCGCAGACGATCTGTGTCGTAAACGTTGAGCAGGTGGGGCAAACAACCAAGATCTTGGGGTCGTCAGAGGTAAAAATGGAGAATGCGTTGGAGGGTTCCAGCATTTCCGAGGTGTTGGAGCGTTCTAAGGTTACCTCAAAAAATATTTCACTGGCGGTGCCGGGCGAAGGCTCAATGGTCCGTCATTTTAAACTGCCGATGTTGCCTAAAAAAGAAGAAAGGAACGCCGTCCGTTACGAGGCTCAAAAATACGTCCCTTTCGACATGAAAGAGCTCTATTATGATTACGAGATCTACCGGAATTTGGAAAAAGGGCGCGCGAATGTTGTTTTTTTTGCCTGCAAAAAACAATGGGTCGACACCGTGACCACAAAATTGCAGGCGACCGGAAGTAAGATCTCCCGCGTGGAGCTTGTTTCGCAGTCAGTGGCAAGGGCCTTTTACCGGGAGGCATCCAAAGGAGCCGAAGAAGTGTGTGCGATTCTTGTGGCCAACAGCGAGCAAACCGCGGAATTAATCATTCAAAAGAAAGGCTCGGTTCTCACGACGCAACATCTAGTCCTGTCGGAATCCTCGGCGACACCGCAGTTGAGCATCCCATCCCTCGTGTCTGACATCCGGATCTGCCTTGATTATTTTAACGATAATTTCAAGATGCTTAAAGTTAATCGATTTTATCTGGCAATGCCTTTTCCGGGCGACACAAAGGGGCTTTTGCAAGTCCTGAGAAGTGAGTTTTTGGTGCCGGCAGATGCCGGCAAGTTGTTTCAGGAGGTTGTGGCCACAGGGACGGCCTCAACCTCTGCTTCCACAGCGGCGTATGGCCTAACGCTGAGTGCTTCGGAAGCAAGAGGGTCCCGCGGGATCAACTTGAAAGCGGCGGAAGCCTCCTCGGGAACCCCTAGCGCAACCCTCAATTGGGAGGAAGAAAAAAAACAACTGCGTGATCTGGCAACAACAGAAATCCTTGTTTTTGCAGCGTTGACCGTGATCGTGTACTTTTTATTGTCGGGCGTCCTTAGCGCACAAAAAGCGGAATTACAAAAAGCGATTGCGAAATACCCGCAAACAAAAAATGCGAGTATTTCAGAGCCTATAGAGGCTCTGGAAACCAAGGGGATGGAGGTCCAGCGGAGAATCGCATTTTATTCGCAACTCATTGATAAGAGAGTTTATTTCACTGCCAAAATGAGCTCACTCGCAAAACTGATCCCTCCAAACATCCAGTTGCAGCAGCTTACCTACGCGGACGATATTTCAGCTCGCGGCTCCAGCGTGGTCAGCCTGCGCATCCATGGGATCGTGCGCAGCTCGGGCGATGAGAGCGAGTTGACGCTCCTCAACAAGCTTGTCGCCAGGCTAACCGATGACAAGGATTTTATGGCGGGAATGGACGAGATCAAAATCGTTTCAACGCAGCGCACCGCGATCGAGTCGGTGCCCGCAATGCGGTTCGCGTTGGATTGCCTAACGAAGAAAGCTTAAGATGATTGATGAGCTGCTGGCAAAAGTAAAGCCTAAAAACCGAAAAATCGTGGTGATTCTGGTGCCACTGCTCTGCGGTCTGCTGGCGAGCTGGAATCTGGTGGTGCATCCAGGTCTGAGCAAGATCACTGCAGCCCATAAGGAGTTGCGTAGCTTGGGAGCAAAAGAAATCACTTTCGGGAGTATCGCAGATTCAGAGAAGAGGCTCACCGACTTTCAAAAGAAACTTCCAAAGGCTGGCGATAAAATGTGGTTGGTGGATCAGCTTAATTCCATAGCAAATGCGACAAATTTTTTAATTCTCTCTGTCACGCCCGACGAGCAAAAGATGGTGGTGGGCGGATTCCTCGAACGCACCTCAATTCACATTGAGGCACAGGGAAATTATCATGAGTTAGGTGAGTTTGTCAGCCAGGTGGAAAGCCTTGAGCAACTTGTTAAAATATCAAGAGTGGATGTTACCGCTGCGACGTTTTCTAGCGGCATGGACGGACGGGGCGACGGCTCTGCGCGACATTCAGACGCAACGTGCAGGGTGGTTCTCAGCGTGGGGCTACTCAGTCCCCTGGCGGGTATCCTATGACGATGCAGAGAGTTATTTTTATGATGCTGGCCTTTTATGGCGGATTGGGGGCCTCTGTCGTTTGCGCAGAGGAGGTTCGTTACACGGGCGGCGCTTTTCGTGATCCTTTCGCCGGACAGCTTGCGGGAAAACCGGTGAGTGACGCTTTCCAAACGGATCCACAATTAAGTTCTATGTTCGTGGAGGGGGTTCTTCTTTCCGGAGACAATTCTCGCGCGATTATTGGGGGCAGCATCTATCACGTTGGAAGCACGCTAGGATCTGGAAAGATATCCAGGATTGATAAAGAAGGAGTCACCGTTATCGTCAACGGAAACGAGTTCGTGATTAAACAAAAAACGAGGACATCGGCCTATGAAATTCCAAAATCAGCGCAACAGTGATTCCAACAGAATGAAGTTGTTCACCTGGTTGATGCTTTGTTCTTTTTCGGCAGGTTTTTTCATGCCCGTCGTCGCCCTGGCTCTGGACGAAGACCCGATTCAAGAGATTCCATTGGAGCTGGACCACGCTCGGGAGGAAACAATCTCTATGAGTTTTGATGGGGCACTGCTCAAAGATGCCCTCCTCCTTTTTTCGCAACAATCCGGACTTAATTTTATAGCCAGCCAGGAGGTTGAGAATAAAAAAGTGACGGTTTATTTTGAAGATGTTTCTCCCAACGATGCGCTTAATGCGATCCTCACCGCGAACGGGCTAACTTTCTCAAAAAAACCGGGAAGCGATATTTACATCGTCTATCCCGCTGCCAAGACTGTGCAAACAGCTGAACTGATCACGAAAGTGATCCCGCTGAAGTACATGCGCCTATCTACCTCGCCGCTGGATGTGGGCGGACAAGAGACCGTAAGTGCTCTGTCGCAATCTGCGGGAGGTTCAGCTTCCTCGATTTCCTCCGGCGGCTCTGTGGCCTCAACATCGTCTTCGTCCACTTTGTCGGGTTCCAGCGGCAGCAGTGCAGAGCGTGGGGCGGATAATCTGGTTCGAAGATTTTTGTCTACTCAGGGAAAAATGGCGATTGATTCAAACACAAATTCGTTGATTATTACGGATACCGCGGAGTCGATCGCAACTATTGAAAAAATACTGTCGCAGGTGGATGTGCCGCCCTCTCAGGTAATTCTGGAGGTGTACATCATGGAGGTTCAAAAATCGCTCGCCTCCGACATTGGAGTCCAGTGGGGCGGAGACGATGGCGCGCTGGGGAAAATTACGTCAGGCAGGCGATCCACCCCGTTCCCATTCACTGGAAATTTGTTAAAACCGCTTGTTTTCGCCAATACGCTTGGTGACTCTGCCGCGGATCCCTCCACCGTAGAGTACGGGATGGTTGATGCCGGGAATTTAAAAGCGGTGCTTCGTTACATTCAAACGGACACTAAAACGCGCGTACTGGCAAGGCCAAGAGTTTTAACGCAGAACAATGAGGCGGCGGCAATTAAGCTTGTGACAAACGCCGGCATCGGAACCACAACGGTTACGACTAGCGGGGGAAGCGGCACGACAAGCTCATCCATCGAAAGAGCAGAAATAGGTGTGTCCATGCGCATGACGCCGCAGATTAACGAGGATGATACGGTCCTCCTTTTTCTAGAGCCGGCTATTTCGACAGTAACGACGTCCGTGTTTTCTACATCCACGGCACCTATCGCAGACCCCACCACGCGTTCGGTGAGAACGATGGCTCGTGTGAAGAATGACCAGACCCTGGTAATTGGCGGCTTGATCGATGGGCAGGGGACGGTGAGTAAACGAAAAATGCCTTTGATCGGAGACTTGCCAGGCATCGGCAAACTATTCAGTTACGATATTGTGGATGATGTTGACCGCGAGCTTTTGATTTTTGTCACGCCGCACATTGTGCGTGGCGCGACCAGCCTCGGCGACCGGAGCGCCACTGCGCGCGGCGAGGATTTGGCCATGCGCAGCATGCTGGACAAGTTTATGGACAAGGAGATCGACTCTGCCCAGGGCGTATTCGATGGTTTTGAAAAAACCAAACGTAACTTTTTCTCGCGGGAGAACGATTTGGTGCGTGCCAGCGAAAGACGGTATTCAAACCCTGTCGTAGAAAGGCAGATCAATCAGGCCATGGATGCTTTAAGTCCACAGATCGTTGACCGAAAGATGTCTGCTGCCATGGACTCCATGAGTCTAAAAAAGTAGCCTCCCTCCATGTCTGTCGCTCGTCAAGGTGCGTCCACTTCTCTTAAGCTGACTGAGATTTTGCTGCAGGAAAAGCTCTTGACCCAGGAGCATCTAAACAAGGCGCTTGAAACTCAAAAACGAAGCCCTGACCAATCCATTGATTCAATCCTAATCAAATCAGGCGCTGTGTCGGACCAGGACATGGTGTTGGCCCTCAGCAAAGCTCTGGATTTGCCTTGCGCCACGCGGGGCTCGGAGCTTTTAACGCCTGCGGCTGATCAAAATCTCAGCCAGCTCTTAACCGAGGAGTTTTGCCGTAAAAATCATGTGCTACCGCTGTATCGCCACGCAAATGCCCTAAAAATAGCCGTTGCGGATCCCACGAACATAGTTCTTCTCGACAACCTTCGCCTCATGACCGGCTGCCACATTCAAAAAGTGGTCGCCTCCCACGCGGATATCGAGTATAGCATTGATCTTGTTTATGGCAAGGGGGTCAGTCAGCTTAAATCCGTCGTGGATGCCTCGTACAAGGAAAAAAGTGAGACGATCGTAAAAAAGGAAACCGAGCCCGCGCTGACCCTCGACAACATTGTGGCCAGCGCCGAGAAAGCTCCGGTGATTAATCTCACGGACCTGCTTATCTTGCAAGCGGTCAAGGACCGTGCCAGCGACATACATATCGAACCGTTCGCGGATCACATCACCATTCGCTTTCGCATCGATGGCGTTTTATATGAAATTCCGCCGCCCGACAAAACCATGATGCTGCCTTTAATCTCACGGTTGAAAATTATTTCGAAAATGGATATTTCGGAAAAGCGGCTGCCGCAGGATGGGAGTTTCAGCGCAACCATTGAGGATAGAGGCATTGATTTCCGTGTTTCGACGATCCCTACGGTGCATGGAGAGAAAATGGTGCTCCGTATTCTGGACAAGCGGGCAACTTGGATGACCTTAGACTCGCTTGGTTTGGAGAGCGAGGAACTCATCAAGTTCCGAGAATTTATCAACAAGCCTTACGGACTGATCCTCGTGACAGGTCCAACTGGAAGCGGAAAAACGACGACACTCTATTCCATCATCGGCGAATTGAACAATGCAAAAAAGAACATTGTGACAATTGAAGACCCCGTGGAATACGTTATTTCCGGCATCAATCAGGTGAATGTGAAAGCTTCCATAGGGCTTACGTTTGCCGCGGGCCTGCGCGCATTTCTCCGTCAAGACCCCGATGTCATGCTGGTCGGTGAGACTCGCGACCTGGAGACGGCACAAATTTGTGTCCGCGCGGCACTTACCGGGCACATGGTCTTTACCACGATCCACACGAATGACGCACCCTCCACCATCAACCGACTTATCGATATCGGAATCGAACCTTTTTTTGTGGGATCTTCGCTCCTGATGATCGTGGCGCAGAGGCTTGTGAGGATTTTGTGCGAGAAGTGCAAAGAACCCTATAAGCCCATAGCCGCGCAGCTTCCATCAAATTTTCAAATCACGGCCGACAAGTTTTTCCGGCCAAGAGGGTGCGAGCGGTGCGGCAATACCGGGTATGCGGGACGGCAACCCATCTTTGAAAATCTTTACATGACGGATGCTCTTCAAGAAATGGTCGTTCGTTGCGCGACTGTTTCTGAGATCCGTGCCGAAGCGATCAAAAACGGCATGCGAACCCTCGAACAGAGCGGGATTAGAAAAGTGAATGCCGGGGTCACCTCTGTGGAGGAGGTGACCCGACTCACGATGGCAAGCGGTATTTAGTGAAAGGTCAGTAATGCCGGGATATATTTTCACAGCCAGAGATAGTTCGGGAAAGTTTGTCAGCGGTAATCAGGACGCCCCCTCGGAGTCGGCAGCCGCTTCTATTTTGCAGGGCAAGGGCCTTTACGTCACGCATCTCATGGATGCCATGACGGTGGTAAAAGCTGGTTCAAAACGCCGGCGATTGAAGAAAGGGCTAAAGACCGAGGATCTTCTTTTTTTTATTTCGCAGACAGCCACTCTTTTGACGGTGGGAATTCCGTTTGTCCGCGTGCTCGGTATCATCTCGGAACTCACAGATAGCCAAAAAATGTACGACGTCATTCAAGAGTTAAGTGCCAACATCAGGTCGGGGGCCACATTTAAGGACGCGATTTCCAGACACCCAAAGATTTTTCCAGCGTATTGGGCTTTTTTGGTAGAGGCGGGAGAGGCTGTGGGATCTTTGCCAAAAGTTTTGACCCAGCTTGCAAAAAATATAGAAGACGCAGAAAATTTGAAAAAAAAATTAATCACAGCGATGGTCTATCCAACGATCCTGACGTTGGCGGCGCTGGGTGTAATCATTTTTTTTATGATGTTCATTGTGCCGATATTTTCAAAACTTTTTAATACGTTTCACGGCGAATTACCCTTGATGACAAAGATAGTTATCAGGGGCAGTGAATTTTTAAATACGAACGCACTTTTGATCTTAGCCTGCATTGTAGGCATCGTTTATGGCATTCGAAAATACATTCGATCTCCTAAAGGCCTGCAGGGATTTCATGTTCTTCTTCTAAACATCCCGCTTTTTGGGGGTGTGATAAGAGATGTTATCCATGTCAGGATCGGGATCACGCTGTCCATGCTTTTACGAAGCGGCCTCAATTTTTTAAAAAGCCTGGAGATCACCTCCAATGTCACTGGAAATTATATTTTTGAAACGGCCATTAGCCAAGTGCGGTTGGACGTGCAGCAGGGGAAGACGTTTTCCGCGGCTCTGTCGGAGCAGGCCATTTTTTCTCCTATGTTTGTTAACCTTGTCAGGGTTGGGGAGGAAGGCGGAAAGCTCCCGGAAATGATCGAGAAATCCAGCGATTATTTTTCTCAACGCGTCGATACGTTTGCCGCGCGAATCGGTATTCTCATCGAGCCGCTGGTTATGATCTTCGTGGGAGGTGTTATCGGCGTGATAGGGCTCTCCATATTTTTGCCGATCATTAGGCTAACGTCGGTTGTCCACTGATTAGGATGCCGATTTTTATCGGTCATTTTTTAATAAAACTTGATGTTTTTTGTAGTTTATGTTATGTTTTACTTAGGTTGTAAGTATTTGGCAGGGCGAACGACTGGTGAGTAGGAGGGTTTTGGATACCATGAAAATACGTAGGGATAAAAGGGGTTTCACGCTGCTTGAAATTCTTATCGTGCTTGTCATCGTGGCGACATTGGCCGGTTTGGCCATTCCCGTGTACACGGCCCAGGTCGAAAAATCAAGAGGGCAAGAAGCGCTTGAAGCGCTCTCGTCCACAAGACAAGCGATGATCAGGTATTATGCGAACAACGGAACTTATGCCACCGCCGATATATCGCAGGCTGGCTGCAACATCGATTATTGCCCTAATCCGAGCGGCGCCGCGGCTACCGGCGGTCAAACGCTTCTATTCAGTTACACGCTTTCAAACACAGGCGTTACCACATTCACCATCACCGCGAACCGTGTTAATCCTCCCCCTGGAGTAAGCGGGATCATCAGTGTTGATCAAGCAGGAACTGTCCTCCGTACGGGTTCGTACGCCTAGGCTTTTTTGCTTGATGGTTTTTTCCGATAAAGTTTTAGAGAATAACTTCCTTTTGCAGAGTCTACCTATGCGGGATAGGATGCGGTGTCAGAAAGCTGGGTTCACTTTATCGGAGATCATGATCAGCCTTGCGATCGTGGCAGTTCTCGCCGGCATCGCAACACCCGTGTATTTTAGTACCATGGAAAAAAGCCGCGCGAATGAGGCGATCATTAATCTGAACATCATTCACATGGGACAAAAGATTTATCGGATCAACAATGGAGTTTATTGGAACGGCGGGGCGGCAACGGCTGGCTCCATCAATGCAGCGCTTAGCATCGACATTTCCGCAGCCTACTACACCAACTTTAATATAGCGGCCAACGGAGGAACATCGTACTCGGCCACTTGCACACGCAACACGACTTCGGGCGGCGGCGGAACCAAGTGGTATCGATACGACTACACCTACGGCAATGCCAAACCAGATCAATCGGAGGGGGGCTCTTTTTAGCCGATGAGGAGCCGGTTTGCGGGAGGCTTTACTTATACGGAGATAATTGTTGCGCTTCTTCTCTTGGCGGGGTTTGGGGCCGCAGCGCTGAGTTCTTTTTCAAGTGCCTCCAGGATGGTCCGTAACGACCCAAATATTGCCTACAATTTTGCCCGCGGTCTCATGGAAAGATTGCCGGAACATGTTCGCCAGGACACCTGGAGTCTGGCAGGTTTACCGTTAAGTCTTTCAGGGCCGGGCCCGCAAAATATTGCCTCCACGCTGGGGGGCCAAACATACACCGCAACGTATCAGGTAAACGGCGGTTCCGGCGTCCCAATTGATAGAAATGCCGACGGGAAAGAAGATTACCGAACCGTAAAGATGACCGTGAGTTGGTAACCGTGATTAGAAAAGATTCCGGCTTCACGATAATCGAGATCTTGATATCCGGAGTCCTTATCAGCTTCGTGCTAGTGGCCGCATTTTCAGTTTATACCTCCGGGCTAAACCTTTTTGGGAAAGCGATGGTCACCGATATTAAACGGTTACCCGAGGTGGTGGTCGAGGATATGGCCCGAAAAATAAATGCGGCCAATTACGTCAAAATCCCGAACAACGGCACAAAGAATTTTAGCCTACGCATGGATTCTTTAAACTGCAACCCCTCCACGCCAGATCCCGGCGGTCCCATGAGTACCGCCACAGACAGTTGGCAGCACTACAGCTTTTTCAATAAACAGCTTCTAGGTCTGTGCGATAGCGGGGTGGATTATGTTAGTGCGCCCGCTCCGACATTGATAGGCGACGGCAATCCGCCCGGCACCGTTGTTCTTCTTGGCAATCTCGTCAGGGATGATAACGATTCTTACGGCATCCCCGCCTGCCCTCCATGCACGGGTAGCGGCGGATCGGGAGTGCTGATGTATAACCCAACCTATGTCTTAAACCCAGCCGGCGAATACGGGGACGGGTCCGTGATCTATATCCATCTTAACTCAACCGACCCGGCAGAGGAACTGAACACGGAGGTTTCGTGGTCGGCAGCCAAAAGAAGACCCGCGGGGATGAAAAATTGACGCTTTGCACCCGACCGCACCATTTTAAAGGGTTTGCGTTGACAGCGGTCATGATCGTTATCGTTATGCTAACCCTCCTCTCAGGTTTTGTGACGATCCTTAGCTATAATCAGCGCAAGTTGGTAGACGCGACCGGGGGTCATCGTATGAAGCTCTTTTATATGGCTAAAGCAGGCGTGGCGGATGCGACTATGCGTATTCACACAAATTATAGGGCGGGCTTGACGCCGCCGGGAAGCTTCATGACAGACGCATACAATCCGAGTGCGTACAAACTGGATGTGGATCTCAATGGCACGAATGAAACGTCGGTTGATATTGGGCCTGCTAATCCTGCGACCAAACGGCGAACGATCATCTCAAGAGCGTCGGATGTATAGGGAAACGACCTCTATTTTGTTGCCAAGTTGAGTTTTTTTGTGCATAATCTTTTCGTGACGATTTTGCAGGCTTGAAACTGTTTCAAGTCTTTTTCAGTCAAAAGGTTGAGAATTAATGAGCAACAGAAAAATCTGGATCTTGATCACCGGAATCGTCGTTCTTGTTTCCGGTTTTTTATTGTACTCGATCAGCCGGTCCAAAGAGGCTGAGAAAGCCGCCTTTCTGGTCAAAATCCAGGAGCTGAATGGACGATTGGCGGAGATGGACACGATAAAAGAAGAGCTGGCTCAGGCCAAGAAAGACACGGCCGAACTTGAAGCAAAATACCAGAGCGAAATCGCCAATCTAGAGAAATCAGAGGCCAATTACAAATCGAAAGTAGATTCTTTGACGAGAGAAAAGGAAAGCCTGACGAAGTACATGGAAAACAACAATGCGATCATTGCCAAGCTCAACAAAAAGATTGAGACTCTGCAAAAGGAGCGCAGCGAAATGGTTAAGGCTAGTAGCCAGGAAGCAAGCCAAGAAGCCGCGCCGCGCTTTATCGACCCCATGAACGAGCCGTTTTTACCGCAACCGGAGGAGGCCATCCCGCCGGCCAGCCCAACTGTTTCAGGCGCAAAATTAGCCAATGAGGAGGTTGTGGATCTGGGGCGCATCATTGTCCACTCGGCCACGAACGAAGCGGCGCGCGTGGAGCATGTGAATACACTCTACGGGTTCATTGTCATGAGCGCAGGAACGAAGGATGGTTTACGCAAGGATTCCGTGGTGAATATCACGCGCAATAATCGTCTCATTGCAAAGGCTGTGATTAAGAAAGTGCGTGAGAGCGTTTCGTCCGCGGTGACATTGCCTGAATGGACTCGAGAAGAGATTCGGGTAGGGGACATGATCAGCGTGAACGCCCCAGCGGGACTACCGCGCAGGTAAGGCGCTTGCATGAAATCTGTCAACGCGCCCAAAGATTTTCTCACCAACTGCTATGCTCGAGAAGGGATCTCCCCATTTCTCAAAAAAATGGAGGAGGAATTTCAGGCAAACAATAAACCCTTTTCTGTTCTTATCATGGACGTTGACCATTTCAAGCTTTTTAATGACAAATTTGGGCATCTCTACGGGGATGAGGTTCTCAAATATTTTTCCAGTTCTCTTCGTTTGGACCTGGAAGATGAAGAGAATGTGCCGTTTCGTTTTGGCGGCGACGAGTTCATCATGGTCTTTCCCAACAAGACAACCAGCGAAGCATTCAGACTCGCAATGCGTCTTCGAAAGAATATCCGCACCCGATCATGCCTGATCAAGGGTCGACAGATCAACGTCACGTTCAGCGGGGGCATTGCAAACTGTCCGGAGGATGCTGCGACGATCGAAGATATCCTGGAAAAAGCGGACAAGGCTTTGTATTACTCGAAGAACCATGGACGAGGCCGCATCACAAAATACAGCGATCTCGCAAAAAATGAGTTTCTTCAGATCGGCGTTGTTTTGGCCATCCTTGTCTGCATCGGGGCCTTATTATTTTTCTATCGAGACACTTTGTCTGTTCGGGCGGGTAATCTGACACCTTGGGTTGCGAAAGTCCAGCTCCCGAGATTGCCGGCGGGATCGGGGGACTCAGAAAGCGTAAAAACAATTCCCGTGGAAACGCCTAAAGCGGAAACGCCGGCGGTTTCTTATGACGCTAAGGTGGAGCCGTCAATCAGCGAGATCCTGCTTCAGTCCGGACGCGTTATTCGGGGTCTTATCGTTGAGGAAGACCAGGACAAGATCACGATTGAGGTTGCCACGAAAGAGGGGAAAGGCGTTGTGCGAATCAAAAAAACCCAGATTTCTCAGATTCGCAAGGCGCAGCTTACGGACGTCGTGGCGAAATAGGAGCGAACTTGATCTCCTATGACAGAGAACTGAATCCCGCTCAACTAGAAATTGTCACCAAGGCGGACGGTCCGTCACTGGTTCTGGCTGGCGCTGGTTCAGGAAAAACGAGGACCTTGGTCTACCGGGTCGCGCATCTCCTTGAACAGGGCGTTCGCCCCGAGGAGATCCTCCTTGTGACCTTTACGAACAAAGCCGCCCAGGAAATGCGGGAACGTATCGAGTTCTTGCTGAAAACCAGGGCCAAGGGGCTGTGGTGCGGCACATTCCATCATGTGGCAAACCGCGTGCTGCGTCAATGGGGAAGAGCCCTGGATCTGGATCCGGATTTCGGGATTTTAGATCAGGAGGATAGCCGCGATCTCATCAAGACCTGCCTTAAATCGCTGGCATCCTCGGGAGCGGAACAGCGTCTTCCGAAGCCAGGAGTGATCCAATCCATTCTAAGTTTTTCCGTGAATGCTCAAAAGCCCGTTTCACAAACGCTTAGCCAACACTACCCGTATTTAATAAATTTTTCAGATTTGTTTGAAAAAACCTTGAGGCTATATGAGGAAAAAAAAAGGAAGACCCGCAATTTAGATTTTGATGACCTGTTAATTCGATGGTACGGGCTCATGCGCTCTTCAGAAGCCGTTCGCAGTACCCTCACGGAACGTTTTCGTTTTTGTCTAGTGGATGAATATCAGGACACGAATAAGATTCAACATGAGATCATGCGCGTGATATCCGCACATCACAAGAACCTTTTGGTTGTCGGGGATGACGCCCAATCCATTTATTCCTTTCGCGCGGCAACCATTCGGAATATTTTGGATTTTCCAAAGGACTATCCCGGCTGCCGGACGTTTCGGCTCGAGACCAATTACCGCTCGGTGGGGGCTATTTTGGCCGTTGCAAACCAAAGCATTCGTCAGAATCGGGAACAGTTTCGCAAAGAGCTTAAAAGCGTTCGTGAGGCAGGCCAAAAACCGCAGCTGGTGAGAGCTCAAAACGGCCGTCAGGAGGCCGGTTTTATCGCGCAGAGGATTTTGGATCTCCGGAGGGAGGGACTCGACTTTTCGGAGATCGCGGTCCTTTTTCGCGCTCATTACCAGGCGGCCGAGCTGGAATTGGAACTGGCCAAACGCGGCGTGGGTTATATCGTGCGGGGCGGAATTCATTTTTTTGAGCAAGCCCACATCAAGGAT
The DNA here is from genome assembly GCA_964478015.1 of uncultured Planctomycetia bacterium. Classification (GTDB taxonomy): domain Bacteria; phylum Omnitrophota; class Gorgyraeia; order 2-02-FULL-51-18; family 2-02-FULL-51-18; genus JAHFFM01. The sequence goes on along the minus strand of CAYZGM010000008.1, from coordinate 19,728 downwards.
GTTCTGGCGTTCTTACGCATCGTGGCCAATCCCGCGGATGAAATCGCTTGGATTCGCGCTCTGACCTTGCAACCGGGAATAGGGCTGGGTTATGCGGAACGAATTTTTAAAAAAATGGAGGAACCCTCCGGCGATCTGACCCTGGTCTCATCCGAGGCTTTTGGCTCGGATTTTCCGTCACGTATCCGGCAGGGCTTGGCACCATTCAAAAATACACTAAAAAAATTGATAAGGCCGGAACGCAGGGATCATCCGGAGATGCTGCTTGAAGAGGTCATGGAAAGCGGGTATTCCAAGTATCTTCTCTTAAATTTTGAGGATGCCCGCGAACGTCTTGAGGATCTGAGGCAGCTTGTTAATTTTTCTCACACGTACAAAAGCGTGAAAGAATTTTTGGCGGACGCGACCCTCCGCGAGGGTTTTCGCGGGGAGACATTTGGCGGGGGGGATGGGTCGGGTAAACTTAAGAAACCTTTAGTTCTTTCGACGATTCATCAGGCCAAGGGCCTGGAGTGGAATGCTGTTTTTGTGCTAGGGCTGTCTGAGGGGCAATTCCCGCATGCCAAATCCATGACATCCGAAGAGCAGCTGGAGGAGGAAAGACGGCTTTTTTATGTGGCTTGCACGCGGGCGAAAGATCAGCTTTTTCTTACCTATCCTATGATGCGGTATGATGCTCAGGTTGGGATGCTCGTGAATCGCCCTTCTCTTTTTACGATGGAGATGGAGCGTTCGCTCTATGAAGAGGTGGAGGTGGAAGAGAGCCTGGACCGGGAAACGATTTATGTGGAGCAGGAGCCTGGTGAATAAAAAAGCAGGTTTACCGGCGGTTTTTCTCGTCGTTCTTATTGACTTGATGGGTTTCGGGATTGTTCTGCCTCTGTTGCCATATTATGGGGCACGTTTTTACGCCTCGCCCCTGCAGATAGGACTGCTCTACAGCGTTTATTCATTTTCGCAGCTTATTTTTTCACCGATCTGGGGCGCTTGGTCGGACCGCTTGGGACGGCGCCCGATCATGCTGCTTAGCACGCTTGGTTCCGCGGCCTCCTACGTCGTCTTTTCTTTTTCGCATTCCCTGCCGATTCTTTTTTTCTCACGCATCCTTGCCGGCGTGATGGGGGGGAACATTGCGGCGGCGCAGGCCTATGTCGCGGATGTGACGACGCCGGAGGACCGGGCAAGGGGGATGGGTGTTATTGGCGCCGCGTTTGGAATTGGTTTTGCTATTGGGCCGGCCTTGACCAGCTTTCTTTTGATGCCGGGCGTACAACAAGTTTTAATTCATGCTGCGCCGGAATTTGCTCGGGGGTTCCTGACGGAAAACCCGTATTCCGTTCCCGGTTTTGCGGCGTCTCTGCTGTCCTTATCCAGCTTTCTTTTGGTCCTCGGCAGGCTCCCCGAGAGCGCATCTTCAGCGAAAGCGGACGATGCTTCGCGTGTAAAAAAGATCAGCGTTTTTTCGGGACAATTTTGGCGGGCACTCTCCTCAAAGGGTTCCAGCGTTTTGGGGCCTCTCTATGCATGCCTATTTCTTGTGACGATCGGTAATTCAAGTCTCTACAGTTCATTTCCGTTATTTTGCAAAAAGATGCTGAGTCTGGGCCCGGAGAGGGTTGGGCTCCAGTTTCTTCTCATGGGATTCATCGCCATCTTTATCCAGGGAGGATTGATACGGCCTCTTGTGAAAATTTTTGGAGAGCGGAAACTTTTAATAACCGGAAACGTCCTAATGACCTTGGGCCTTTTTCTGATACCTCTGGCAAATTCGGAGGCAACGCTTTCTCTTTATCTCTCCGTCCTGGCGGTGGGGGCGAGTCTCAATGGCCCAACGCTAACGAGTCTCATTTCTAAAGAGGCGGAGCATGCGCATGTGGGTCTAGCGATGGGAAGTTCACAAGGAGTTTCGGCGCTTGGGCGCGTGATCGGCCCGGCCTGGGGAGGATTGCTCTTTGGGGTGTTCCCGCAGGCCCCGTTTTTTGCCACCAGTGTTCTTGTTTCGGTTACGATTTTAATCGCAGTTTCAAAAAAAATGAGCAAAAACCCGTGACAAATTCCGAGGCCACCTCAGGTAAAAAACTTTTTTTTGGTTTATTTATATTTCCGCTACTGATTGCAGTGGGAATGGCTGTATTTCTATGCACGGTGGTCCTTCTGACTCACGAAGAAGAGACTCCGGAAACGCTGCTGGTTTCTCTAAAAAAAAGTTCGCCCGGAAAACGTTGGCAGAAAGCATTTGAACTTTCCAATGAGATTAATCGCCATCCCCAAACCATGGAAAACGAATCCCTCCGCCGAGAAATGGTCCAAATTCTGATGGACGCGGAACATTTTGACGAAAAGACACGAGGATACATGGCGCTGGCTTTGTCCCACCGGGATTCGGATGAGACATTGGAGGCTCTTCGAGAAATTCTGAAAGAGCCCGGCGATGAACTGAAAGGCTACTCGCTGTGGGCAATCGGTCTTCTGCGCCGCAAAGAGGCAGCGCCGGATGTAGAAGCCCTGTTGAACAGCGATTCGGCGGATGTTCGAAAGATCGCCGTCTACGTTCTAGGAGTCATCGATTCCAAGAGCTCCGTGCCGAAACTTGAATCGAGCCTCAACGATCCCTCGGCCGATGTAAGGTGGAACGCGGCGTTGGCGCTGGCCAGGCTCGGAAATGCCCAGGGGTATCCAGTCCTCGTTTCGATGCTTGAAAGAGAAACGCTGTCAAGCCAGGCGGGATTGGGTGAGGCCCAGATAGAGGCCGTCATGGTTAATGCGACCAAAGGATTGGCCTTGATTCAAAAGCCGGAGTCTATTAAAATCCTCCAGTCTCTGTCGCGGCGCGATAAAAACCTCAAGGTCCGGCAAGCCGCGATGAATGCGTTACAAAATTTGGAGAAAATTTCAACGTGAGCAATGAAACGGCAAATCCAGGACAGCCCCCGGTGGCAACAACCGGCGCAGTCAATGCGCCGGTTCCAAAGCCGGGCCCCGGCGGTCAGATGGACCGACGCAGATTTTTATCCTGGTTCGGATTGGCCTGGGTGAGTTTTGCCGCCGCTACGGGCGGAGCGCTTGCCATTATGCTAAGGTTTCTTTTTCCGAATGTGGTCTTCGAGCCACCCACCAGCTTCAAGGCAGGCCTTCCGGGTGATTATGAGATCGGAAAAGTAGACGAGCGTTGGAAAGAAAAATTCGGCGTCTGGATGGTGCGCGTTCCGGAGGGGATTTACGCACTGTCCACCATCTGCACCCATTTAGGCTGCACCCCCAATTGGCTGGATGCCGAGAGCAAATTCAAGTGCCCCTGCCATGGCAGCGGTTTTTATAAGACGGGAATTAATTTTGAAGGGCCGGCGCCTCGTCCTCTGGAGCGATACAAGATAGGTCTTGCGGAAGATGGGCAGATCCTGGTCGACAAGAGCAAAAAATTTCAGCAGGAAAAAGGGGAATGGAATATTCCCGATAGTTTTTTAACGGTATAACTTTTCAACGGAGCCGGGTAATTTATGGCAGAGCCAGAGAAGAAACCTAAATTTGATCTGGGCAAGGCGATCACGGAATCGCAGTTGTACAAATCGATGTTCCGGCATGGCTATTCTACGTCCGAGCGCGATCGGGCATTGTCGGTCATGACGAATGTTTTTTTTCATTTGCATCCCGTCAAGGTGAGAAAGTCCGGTGCCCGCTTTGGATTTACCTGGTGCGCGGGAGGGCTCTCATTTTTCGTTTTTTTAACTTTGGTGGTGAGCGGAATCCTCTTGATGTTCTATTATCGGCCTACGGTCGAGCATGCCTATGATGACATGATGGCTTTGCGCGATCACGTGCCCTTTGGGATCATGCGCGAGCTTCATCGCTGGGGCGCGCATGCCATGATCATTACGGTGTGGCTCCACATGTTTCGTGTTTTTATGACAGGTTCTTACAAGCCGCCCCGCGAGTTTAATTGGGTGATCGGCGTCATTCTCTTGGTTCTCACAATGCTTTTAAGTTTCACCGGTTATCTGCTGCCATGGGACCAGCTGGCAATGTGGGCCATTACCGTGGGAAGCAACATGGCGCGCGCCACTCCATTTCTTGGCCACGAGGGCCCGGGAGCAGCGTTGCTTGCCATCGGGGACATTCAGCTTGTGACCTCCGGAAGTGACGTCCGCTTCGCTCTCTTGGGCGGTCGTTTTGTCGGCGCGGGGGCGCTGCTTCGATTTTATATCCTGCACTGCGTGGCGATTCCAACGGTCCTGGTCCTTTTGATGTCCGTTCATTTTTGGAGAATCCGAAAAGACGGCGGGATCAGCGGGCCCCTATAACCCATGTTTTTCGCGCACACCAAAGAGTTTATCAATGCAATTTGTTCTCCCGTAACAATCTTCACGGCCGCGACTGCTTTTTTTGCGCTTTTTATCGCTTTCCCGCGAGTGATGACGGCGCCCCGGGTAGCTTTGCCCGCAGCAATCGCGGCGCTGGCTTTTTTTCTTTTAGGGCTCACGGACGAACATTTTCGAGCGATTGTCAGCATGCCGGACAATGTCCCTATCGTAGGAATGATCTTCGTATTTTCCTATTTCACATGGTATGCCATGCGAAAAGCCGTGGTGAACGATATGCGTATGGAAAAAGGGGAGCCCACGATCGAAAAATTGGAAACAGACGAAAAAGTCCTTGTCTTTCCGTACTTAATTTTTATTGAGTTTGTAATCGCTCTGGTTTATTCGGTGGGTCTGGTGTTGTGGGCTATTTTTCTTAAAGCGCCGCTTGAGCAGCCCGCGAACCCCACGGTTTCTCCCAACCCCAGCAAGGCGCCCTGGTATTTTTTGGGGCTGCAGGAAATGCTTGTTTATTTCGATCCTTGGATCGCGGGAGTTCTTTTGCCCACCCTGATCATTCTGGGTCTATGCGCCATCCCATACCTCGACAAGGATCCTTCGACGTCCGGCTATTATTCATTCAAGGCTCGTCGGGGGCCGATCGCGGCCTACCTTTTTGGTTTTTGGATCCTTTGGATCCTCCTGATCATCATAGGCACTTTCTTGCGCGGGCCGAACTGGAATTTCTTCGGGCCCTTTGAGACATGGGATGTGCACAAGGTGGTACCGCTTCTCAATGTCAATCTCTCGGAGCTTATTTTTATTAAATGGCTCGGCTGGGGACTGCCCAAGAACTGGCTTTTGCGAGAATCCCCCGGGATTCTCCTCATCGCAGTCTATTTTCTGGCTACACCGGCCCTTTTGGCAACAACGTTCCTGAGGAACAGCTACAAGAAGTTGGACCCCATCCGTTACAGCATTTTGGTGATGCTTCTTCTTATGATGGCCTCCCTGCCGATAAAAATGTATTTGCGATGGGCGTTCAATCTGAAGTACCTCGTTGCGATCCCCGAATTTTTCTTTAATGTCTAGGAACCCGCAGAATGGCTAAACAGTCCCCAGGCCTCTACAGCGTTGCAAAAACCTTTATTTGGTTTGCCGTGGTGAGCCTGGTCCTTACCGGCTCTCTTGTGGCCATGATCCTGATGGACCATCACCGCGAATGGAAAGAATGGCAAAAAAAGTTTATTGCGTTGAAAGTGAGCAGGGCGCAGGATAGCCTCAAAAAGATTTCCCAGGGCGTCGACTCCAAAAAACTGGAAGCAATGCAAAAAGCCCTCGAGGAGGCCAAGCAGAAATTCCAAGCACAGCGAGCCGAATTTGAAGCGGCTGTCCGAAGCGCTGAAAAAATTAATTCACAGATTCTTCGCGTCAAGGCGCAATATCAAACTCTGAAACAGTACCAGGATTCTTACAAGTATTATCTGGAGGAGACCCGCCTCCACAAAGATCCGGCTTCGAAAGAATACGAAAAGAAATTGGCGGATATTTCTCCTCAGGTAGTGGATTTGAAAGGCCAGTTGGAGGAGCTCGAAAAAGAAAAGGATACCCAAGATCAGAAAATAAGCCAACTTCAGGCGACTCAAAAGGCATCACAAAAAGAACTCGATGACCTGCTTCAAGAAAAAACACGCACTGAAAAACTGATTGAGAAGATAAAACCGACATTCGTCAAGGATGTGCTTAACGCGCCCATGTTGGATTTTATTGCACCCTCGCTTCAGGTTCAGCAGATTGTTCTGGAAGATCTTCAAGACGATTATCATTTTACCAAGGTCCAGAAAGTGGATCGTTGCACGACCTGCCACCTGGGCATTGATCAGAAAGGGTTCGAGGACGCCCCCCAGCCTTTTCGGTCGCACCCGAAGCCGGATCTTTACCTGGCCTCTGGCTCCGCACACCCACTAGAGAAGCACGGCTGCACCTCCTGTCATGGCGGGAGCGGGCAGGCCGTTAGTTTTGTCGAAACGGCGCACACACCAAGAAATAATGAACAGAAAGAAGAATGGCGCAAAAAATACCGCTGGCAGGAATTCGAACACTGGGAAAATAAGATGCTGCCGATGCAGCATGTCGAAGCCGCCTGCGCTAAATGTCATCGCGCTACCTCAGAGGTGCCGCGCGCGGATCGTTTGAATAAAGGCCGAAATTTGGCGGGCGCCTACGGATGCTTCAATTGCCACAAGATCAAGGGTCATGAGCAGCCTTGGAGGGTCGGTCCCGACCTTACGAACGTAAAAGGAAAGTTAAATCAGGAATGGATGTCCAAGTGGATAGACAACCCTCGGGACTTTCGTTCGTCCACCAAGATGCCGCGTATTTTCCATGTTTCAAATTCATCCGCCCCTGAAGATAAATTAAAGGACGAGGCAGCCATCGAAAGCATTGCGGCGTATCTTATGAAAAACTCCGGGACTCCAGAGCTCTTCAAGCCAACCGTATCTGGGGATGGGGCCAAAGGTGAAAAATTAGTGAAAGAGCTTGGCTGCCTGGGCTGTCATTCTACGCCCGGCGTCAAGGCTGGAGATTTTGCGCCGGAACTGTCTGGGCTGGGCAGCAAGCTATCGCCGGAGTGGCTCTACGCTTGGCTCAAAGACCCGAAACACCTGTCTCCCTCGACGCGAATGCCGAATTTACGCCTGTCCGATACGGAAGCTGCGGATATCACAGCCTATTTGCTTTCTATGAAAAATGAATCATTTGATCAGAAGCCATTGCCTCATGCCAAAATCGAAGTTGTCGATAAAATGATCCTTGAACAACTCCAGGGCACGCTACGCCTGAGCGAGGCCCAGGACCAGCTCAAAAAAATGAACCCAGATGAAAAAATGCAGTTTTTGGGAAAAAAGTCCATGGTTCACCATGGCTGCTTTTCCTGTCACGCGATTCCTGGTTTTGGAGAGGACATGAAGCCTATCGGCGCGGAACTGTCCGACGAGGGCCGCAAGGATCTTCAGAAATTTGATTTTGGTTTTGTGGATATTGAAAAAACCAAGCAGGGCTGGATTCATCAAAAGCTGAAAGACCCGAAGAGTTTTGACCAGGGAAAGATTAAGACGTACTACGAAAAGCTCCGCATGCCCCAATTTCACTTTACGGAGGATGAGATCGAAGCGCTTACGACGTTTGTTTTGAGTTTAAGCGAGGAGCAGATTCCGCTTTCCATGCAAAAAAGGCTGGATCAAAAAGGAGAGCACATTGAAAAAGGCCGACGGCTTATCACAAAGCTGAACTGCCAGGGCTGTCACACGCTCGACGGAAAAGCAGGCACTATCCGTGAAGTGACCCAGGACCCGGGTGCTGCGCCACCACCGTTGGATGGAGAGGGGGCCAAGGTTCGCGAAAAATGGCTCCATGGGTTCTTGAAAGCTCCCGAGCCTATTCGGCCCTGGTTAATGTACCGTATGCCGACGTTCGGTTTGCCGGAGGAAGACCTGCAGGCGCTCGTTTTCTACTTCCATCATCTGGCGGACCAGAAGATTGCTTTTGGAGAGCCCGAGTTCCCTGCGGCGGACGCAGAGGCTCTACAGGACGGTAAAACTCTGTTTCAGACTTTCCAGTGCTTGAAATGCCATCAGGTAAACCAGGAGAGCGCCGCCATGGGAAGCTCGTTCCTAGCGCCGGACCTGAAGCTGACAAAGACCCGTCTCAAGCCCGAATGGGTACAGGGTTGGTTACGAGATCCGCAGCTGCTCCAGGAGGGCACCATGATGCCGACTTTTTTTGCCGATGGCCAAAGCCCCATGCCCGATATCCTAGGAGGGGACGCTGAGCGGCAAATCACGGCTATCCGGGATTATCTCTATCACACAGAAGATGCCTCCGAATCGCCAGACGAAAACAAGAAAGCTATTGCAAAATAAGCCCCTTGAACGTAGAATAACGGCTTAAAATTTTTTACAGATATTGTCTAAAAACGCATTCAAACGAGGAACTAAGATGAAACAGAAAATGAATTTTATGGCTTGGACTTTTTTGCTAACCCTTTGTTTTACAGTGCAGGCTCAGGCGGCGGTTTTGACGATCAAGGCGCCTTTTGAGGGACAAGCGCCTGCGGCAGAAAACATTAAAACAGATGCGGACCCCAAATGCAAACTGATGCATCCCACAGGATTGCCCGGCGACCAGGTGATCGTGAATCCCAACGGGACCCTGAAAAACGTATTTGTTTATGTCAAAGAGGGTCTATCGGGCAAGACATTTGAAGCCCCTAAGACGGCTGCGACACTCAATCAGGAGGGCTGCCAGTACCACCCGAAAGTATTTGGGATCATGGTGAATCAGCCGCTTGAAATCTTAAACAGCGACGACACGCTTCATAATGTCCATGCGCTTCCCACAGCAGGCCAGGGATTTAACCTCGGAATGCCCATCAAGGGAATGAAACTTAAAAAAACTTTCACAAAGCCTGAGGTTATGGTCAAGATCAAATGTGAAGTACACCCGTGGATGTCCGCCTATGCGGGTGTTTTGGACAACCCTTTCTACGGTGTGACAGGCGAAGAGGGCATTGCCAAGATTAATGATCTACCTACCGGAGAATACACGCTTGAGGCTTGGCACGAAAAATACGGAACACAAACACAAAAAGTGACGGTGACCGACGCTGATCAGGAGATCGTTTTTCAGTTTAAGGCCTGAGCCTTAGGATCTTTAATTTTTTGACCCCCCGTCAAACGGCGCCGCTATTTGACGGGGTTTTTATTTAGGAGCTTTCTTGGTGTTTAACTCAAAACTTTACGCGTACAGTTATGTTACGGCTGCCGCCACGCTCGTCTTGATTGCAGCCGGAGGCTTAGTCACGAGCACAGGTTCCGGGCTCTCCGTGCCCGATTGGCCGCTTTCCTACGGCCAGTTTTTCCCCCCAATGATTGGGGGGATCCGTTATGAGCATTCCCATCGTTTGATCGCGGCCAGTGTTGGCTGCCTTACGTTTGTCCTTAGCGTTTTGCTTTGGAGAACGGAAACACGCCGCTTTATGAAAGTTCTCGCGCTCAGCGCTTCCATGGTCATCCTACTTCAGGCGATTCTGGGTGGGCTGACCGTGAAGTATCTATTGCCTAAACCTATCTCCGTAAGTCATGCCTGTCTTGGCCAGTCTTTTTTTGTGTTGCTCTGCCTTATCAGTCTTTTTTTATCTGGAGAATGGCGTTTGCCGCCCAAGATTGTTTCAGGAGTGGCGACGCCATTTATACGACTTGCGTGGACTACCGCCGCCTTTTCTTATTTCCAGCTGGTCGCCGGCGCGGTTGTGCGGCATACCGGCGGACGAGGTCTGATCATCCATTTTTTTCTGGCTTTCTTTATTGTGCTTCACGCGATCTTTCTCAATCAAAAAATGTTCAAGGCTCCCGCCGTCCAAAGGGTGTTTCTTTCGCAAATTATCTGGCTTGACGGGCTTCTCGTGGTTCAGCTCTTCATGGGACTGGGGGCCTACTTTTTTAAATACGCGCTGGAAAAGGGCGCCGTGCCGGGGGTTCCCGAGATCCTTTTCACAACGGTGCACCAAACCTGCGGAGCCCTGATCCTGGCAAATCTATTCGTTCTTAGCTTTCGAGCTTCGCGTTTTCTGGTGCCAGACCCTGTCAATCCCGCGCACTCTGAGTACTTGGAGCTCGTCAAGGTTCGGCTCACCCTGATGGCTCTGCTTGCGACTTTCGCTGGTTTTTATCTGGGTTCTCCAGGCCACATGGACCTCGCGAAGCTTCTTCATACGCTTTTGGGCGCTTTTATGATCGGAGGGGGGGGGAATGCGCTCAATCAATTTTTTGAGCGCGACATCGACTTGAAAATGCGAAGAACAAAGACACGCCCACTGCCCAGCAAAAAAATGACGCCAAAAAATGTTTTGGTTTTTGGGAGCCTGCTGGTTGCGGCAGGGATCGCAGAGATGCTTTTTTTTGTTTCTAGTCTGTCAGCTGTCGTAGGTTTTATAATTTTTTTTGGCTATGTTTTTGTGTACACTCCCCTCAAGCGGATTACGGTGCTCAACACTTATGCAGGCGCTGTTCCCGGGGCATTGCCGCTCATGTTGGGTTGGGTTTCCGGAGGCGGGTCGCTTGGGCCCGAGGCCCTTTCTTTGTTTTTGATCCTTTTTCTTTGGCAGCTGCCTCATTTTTATGCAATCGCCTGGGTTCACCGCGAGGACTATAGGAACGGGGGTCTCAAAATGCTGCCCGAGCGTGACGCCAGTGGGCGCGACACTGCTTTCCAGATCCTATTTTTTTCGATTCTTCTTGTGGCGGCAAGTCTTCTGCCGTTTTGGCTGGGGCTTTCGGGAAAGGTTTACTTGATTGCGGCCTCCGTTGCCGGCATCACGCTTGTTATGTTGGCTGCGGATCTTTTTAGACGAAATCTTTCTGAAGCGCGTTCTTTTATCTACGCGGCGCTTCTTTATCTTCTTGTTATCCTTTCTTTTCTTGTCGCCGATAAAATATGAGCAATATATTTAAGATACGCAAATCCTTTTTATGGATCGTTCTTATTGCAAACGGGCTGTTATTTGTTCTGCTGCAGCTCGACAAGGGTTCTATGCGCATCGGGCTGCCAGGAAAGGCGCAGGAACTGCCGGTTTTGGCAACCATTGAACCCTTTTCCCTGACAAGCCATCGTTCGGATAAATTCTCCTCGGGGCAATTGCTGGGCAGTACGTGGATCGCTAATTTTATCTTCACGCGATGCCCAAACCAATGTCCCGCGATGACAGCGCGTTTCGCGACCCTGCAGAACGTTTTGCCGGACAAGATCAAGCTCGTTTCTTTCAGCGTGGACCCCAACTACGACACACCAGATGTCCTCAGAAGTTACGCCGCGAAATTTGGAGCGGATCCAAAGCGATGGTTTTTTCTAACGGGGGACAGGGAGACTCTGCAGAGGGTGCGCGCAGATTTTAAGCTTGGACAGAGCGAGGACCCATCGCTTCACAGCCTGCGTTTCGCGCTTGTGGATGACAAGAGCCGAGTTAGAGGCTATTATGATTCCGAAAATCCGGATTCTCTAAAGCAGCTTTTAAGAGAAGTGAGGCGCCTGGCAAAGGACCATGAATAAGGAAAACGTTAAAGAGAATCCTGTGTTGTGGTGGGTGGGATGGATTGTTTTGACAATCCTTTCTTTTTTTGTATCCTGCTATTTTTGGACGGGCTTCATCGCCAAGCATGTCGGCTCGATGGAGAAACCGGGCGTCCCAATCTTTTGGGTGGCCACGGTTTTTGGTTCGTGGATGGCGCTTCTCGTTCCATTGATCATCGTGATGTACAACAAGGTGGACCGGACCTATGAGGAGGCAAGGAATAAACGCGAATCCGAGGCTCAAATGAAGATTGCCTCCCAGCTGGGTCTTCGGGCATCCGCCGTGCCCGTTTCCAGGCGATTATTGCCAAAAGGGATTCAGCAGAAATTAAACAAGCTCCCGAGGACGCTGCGGCAGGGACAGTTGGTTGCTCTTAAGTTCCGCAATGGCTCACGGATTGAGAATGCTTTTGTGTTGGCCAACGAGGAGATTGTGGGGCTCTACGGCCACGAGGATTTTGCATTTGACGCCAAGGATGTGGTGGATGTTGAACTCCTGGATCCTGCCGCCACGCAGCCCGTTGAGGTCGAAAAGTGGCTGAGATTCGACGATTAGTTTATTATTTTGGACGCACGTTGCAAGCGGCAGGGCTCGTCATTTTGCCTTTCTCGGTATCGGTCGGCTTTGTCGGGCACAATGAGATGGGGTCCATCGCAATTTTTTTAGGGAGCATCGCCGTGTTTTACGCCGGTTATTTCTTGACGTGCTTGACAGCAAAGATATAATACGTCCGAGGTTTTTATAACAATGTCCGAACTTTCTTACAACAACCCTTACTCCGTTTCCAAAGCAGCCGAGACCTCTAAAGAAGTTTCGCATAAGCCATTGCGAAAAAAAGCCCCGCCCAAGCTTGCCGTTATCAATCAGAACGGTTGCACGGGCTGTGAAGTTTGCATTGTATTTTGCCCCGTGGATTGCATCGAGATCGTGCCGGGGGTGGAACACACCCAGTTGCAGCAGGTCGTGGAAGTGGATCTAGACAGGTGCATTGGCTGCTCGCTGTGCGCCAAGAACTGCCCCTGGGATACCATTGAAATGTTGCCGCACGACCAGGCCATCCTGACGGCACCGCAGGTGACTCTAAGAAGCGTGTGCGGGCAGGGGAACGCTAGCGAGACCTCTCAATAAAATCCGCAACGTTTTTTTCGACCCGCCGGCCATATAGCTGCCTCAACTCCGGAATGCCGGACGGGCTTGTTACGTTGACCTCCGACAAGTATCCGCCAATCACGTCGATCCCCACAAAATAAAGTCCGTTTTTCAATAATTTTGGCTTTAGGGCGCAAATTATTTTACGGTCACGGTCCGAAAGGCCGGCTTTCCTCATCGACCCGCCGACGCTTAAATTGGCCCTGAAATCGGCGCTGGAGGGAACCCTCACAAAACATCCCAAGGGTTCCCCCTCCAGAATTAGGATTCGTTTGTCCCCGCCTCGGTCGTGGGGCACATAGCGCTGGGCCATCACTTTTTGAGAGCCGGCTCTTGTGACCTGCTCGAGGAGTGAAGGTAAATTACGGTCTCGCGACCCGGTTACAAAGATTCCGGAACCGCCCTTATCGTTCAGCGGCTTCACGACGGTTTTGGTTTTTGAGGAGCGAATAAATTTTCGGAGCTCCTCGGGGCGGGACGAAACAACGCTCTCGGGGATGTGCTCTTTGAGTTCCAAAATGAAAAGCTTCTCATTGCACATCGCGACGCCGGTCGGATCGTTCAGGACAAACACGCGCTTATCCAACGAGGACAACAATTGAAGCGCGTAAAGGTATTCATTGTTGAAAGGGGGTTCTTTCCGGATAAAAATTGCATCCAAGTCATCCAGGGCAGTCGACGTAGAATTTTTTTTTGTGAGGATAAAACCCCGTCGCGCATCCATGCACGAGGCCGAAAGGGTGGCCCGGGGATGCCCGTCCGCCCAAAAAAGATCGCCGCTTTCGAAATGGAACACCTCATGCCCTCGATGCGCAAGTTCATGCATGATCCAAAAAGAGCTGTCTTCGTCGACTTTGATGGAGCGGGTAGGGTACAATAGGAACGCAATTTTCATGGCGATGCATTATAACATATCTTAAATCCTATGACGTTCAAAGCACCACCGGATTTGTCCAGGCGATCTCTGAGGGAGTTCTTTCTCTCAGGATGTAAGGCGGAGTCTGATCTCCAGATTGGGGTGGAGTGGGAAAAGGTCGGTATTTTCCGAGACACGGGAAAGGCGATTCCCTATGGGGGTCCCAGGGGGGTCAAGGCCGTGCTCGAGCTCCTCTGCAAGCGCTTTGGGTGGACTCCCGTCCTATCTTCAAGCCACGAGCCCATTGCGCTTAAAAAAGGCCTGTCTAGCATCACCCTGGAGCCGGGAGGGCAGATTGAGCTAAGCGGTGAAAAGGCTTTTCATCTTCACGAAAATGCTCAAGAATTGCACACCCATTTAGCCCAGATCCGCGAAGTATCCGAACCGCTGGGCATCCATTGGCTGGGGATCGGCGCGCAGCCCTTCAGCACTTACGAGGAGATCGAATGGGTCCCAAAGGAGCGGTACGGGATTATGAGAAAAAGTTTGGAAAAGTACGGCGCTTTAACCTATGCCATGATGAAAGAGACAGCGTCCGTCCAGGTGTCGTTGGACTACACGAGCGAAGCGGATGCGATTGAAAAATTTCGTTTGGCCATGGCCCTGGCGCCGCTCTTGACCGCCATGTTTGCCAATTCACCTCTCGAGAAAGGAGAGCGATCGGCCTATCTAAGCAGGCGCGCTCATATTTGGACCCAAACGGACCCCGAGCGCACCGGGATCGTCTGGGATGTTTTTGACCCCGCTTTTGATTTTGACAGTTACATCGGTTATGCTTTGCGGGTCCCGGCACTTTTTATCCAGAGGGATGGAACGTGGTTGCCGGTCCCCAGAGCGCCTTTTGAGGATTTTATAAAGAAAGGTTGGAACGGTTTTTCCGCCGAACCCCAGGACTGGGATCTGCATTTGACCTCGCTTTTTACGGAGGCAAGACTTAGAAAATACATTGAGATTCGAAGTGTGGATTGCCAAACGACGGCCTTAGGGCTATCCGCCGTTGCTTTTCTCAAGGGAATCTTTTATAGTCAAAGCGCGCGAAAGGAAACATGGGACCGTTTGAAAGATTGGTCGCTTGAGGAACGCAAATACCTTCAGAAGCAAACCCCTGTTCAGGCGCTGCAAACCAAGCATCGATCGCAACCTCTGTTGGAAACCGCCAAAAGCCTGCTTCAAATTTCCGAAAAAGGGCTGAGCGACGGCAACGAGGTCTCTTTTTTGGCTCCTCTGAAAGAGCTTATGGCCGAAGGGCGTTGCCCGGCTCAGAGGCTTCTGGAATGCTACGGGCAGGCATCGACGAGCAAGGCGCGGATCGAGCAAGTCTTGCACTGCGCCGGGATCTGATTAGTTCCGAAGCTTATAGCCTGCCCTAAAGAGTCGCTCCACCAGGATGAATAGAGATACCGCAAGAATGGCCGCCAGGGCCATGCAAAAACCTACATCCGCGTCCGAGATCCCAAGCATGCCGTAGCGTAGTCCGCTGACAAAATAAAAAATCGGGTTGATGTGCGTGATCCACTTCAACGGCGCGGGCACCATTTGGACGCTGTGGAAGACCCCGCCAAAATAGATCAGCGGCGTCAAAACAAAGGTGCTCCAAAAGGAGAGGCGTTCAAATCCCTCCGACCATAGCCCGGTCAAGAGTCCCAACAAAGCAAAAATCAGCGTCACCATCACAAAGAAGTAAAGCACCACCCACGGGTTATGGAATGAGAAACGGCAAAAAAAGAGCGACACGCCATAAACGCCGCTTCCCACGAGAAGCCCGCGAGTCATGCCCCCGATCAGAAGACCCAAAACCATCTCCACATAGGACAGGGGGGACAGGAGAAGTTCCTGGATGAGATTGTGCCATCGTGACATGAAGAGGGAGGAGGACGTGTTGGTGTACGGACTTTCGATCAGATGCATCATCACGAGTCCCGGCACGATGAATTGAATGTAGCCAGATCCCTGAATGGAGAACTTCAAATGACTCCCGATGGAATAACCAAAGACCAGGAGAAAAAGGGATGAAGAGATGAGCGGCGGGATCAACGTTTGCGTGTAAACGACAAAGTATCTTAGGATCTCGCGCTTTACGAGCGTCCGGAAGCCCACCCAGTTTTTAATCATTGGCGTCGTCTTTCGTGAGTCGCAGGAAAACGCTCTCCAGGCTTTCATTTTGGGTCAGAGAATCCTTGGATCCGCGGTGAATGATACGTCCCCTATCCACGATCACGACGGATCTGGCCAACCGCTCAGCCTCCTCCATGTAATGCGTGGTCAGAAAGATGGTTTTTCCGGCTCGATTGAGGTCTGTCAAATAATTCCAGATGTGGTGGCGCAATTCAATGTCTGCGCCGGCGGTCGGCTCATCCAGGATGAGGATCTTGGGGTCATGCACCAACGCTCGGCACAAAAGTAAACGCCGCTTCATTCCTCCCGATAGCTTTCTGAAATCCTGTTTTCTTTTGTCGAAGAGGCGGAACTGTTTGAGAAGTTCCTCCGCGCGCTTGATGCCGTCCTGCTTGGGAATGCCGAAATAGCCCGCTTGGTAGACCAAGACCTGTTCAATGGTCAGGAAGGGGTCCAAATTAACCTCTTGGGGACAGAGGCCCAAGAGAGGGCGGGTTTTTCGGTAATCCCTCATGACATCGTGCCCAAAAACACGCACATCGCCCTCTTGAAAATTACACAATCCGGTGATGGAGTGGATCGTGGTGGTCTTGCCGGCACCGTTCGGTCCGAGAAACGCCAGAAAGTCGCCGGGTTCGACCTCGAAGCTGACGTTATCCAAAGCCCGGAAAGAACCGTACAATTTTGTGAGACCCTTTATCTGAACGGCGTGAGCGGACATCAGAGCATCATAGTGAAACCCTCCGTTGCCGTCAAAAGATTTTGAGGAGCCCGAATCGGCTGATACAATACCCTATGCTTAAAAATAACAAGTCCTCAGTAAAAATCAAGGCCGTTCTTTTTGATCTGGGAAAGGTGCTGTTAAGTTTTAATTTTGAGCCGGCTTTTCGACGTCTGGCCAAGCATGGGGCGGGGGATCCCCAAGAGGTGCGTCTATTTTTTATTCGCTCGGGCCTTGAGGTGCTCTATGACGGAGGGAAGATCAGCTCCCGCGATTTTTATACAGCCGTCAAACGCGGCCTGAACCTAAAAAACCTCTCATTTAGTCAATTCCGGCTTGTCTGGAATAATATTTTTACACCCATCACCCCCATGGTGCGCCTGGTCGGGAGACTTCACGGTAAAAAACGCCTCGTACTCATTTCCAACACGAACGCCATGCACTTCGAGCATGCCAAGGATCGCTATGCCGTTCTAAGAAAATTTGATGACCACGTCCTCTCCTACAAGGCAAAGGTGCGCAAACCCGACCCCAGGATTTACCGACTGGCCTCCAAGGCTTGCCGGGCCTCGCCGCGGGAGATTTTTTACATCGACGACAGAAAAGACCTGACGCAGGCGGCCAGGGAGTTGGGATTCCATGTGCATACGTATAAGAATGACTTCGGCGCCCTGGAATCAGCCTTGAAACGGAAAGGGGTTCTATGAGCGCGCGTTTTCTTCGGACCGCCAAGATCGCGGCTTTACGCGCGGGCGAGCTTCTTCGGCGCCATTATGGCAAGTTGCGCGCCTCGCAGATTCGCCAAAAATCCCGGAACGATTTTGTGACGGAGCTGGACAAAGCCTCGGAAAAACTCATCGTTGCGATCATTCAAAAAGATTTTGAGGGCCATTCCATTCAGGCAGAGGAAAGCGGCATCACCCTGGGCGGACAAACACGATGGATTATCGACCCCCTTGACGGCACTTCGAATTACATCCATCAATTTCCGATGTTTGCCGTTTCTATCGGGGTGGAGCACCGGGGTCGATTGGTCGCGGGGGTTGTGTATGATCCGATCCATCAGGAAATGTTTACGGCTGAGAAAGGTCGCGGCTCTTTTTTGAACGGCCGCCCGGTCCGAGTTTCTGAGCCGAACCGTCTTTCAGATGCGCTGATGGGCACGGGAATTCCATTTCGAGCGAGAAATCGCTTCGACGAGTATTTTAGGTCGCTGAAAAAAATTTCGCTAGCCAGTGCGGGCATGCGCCGAGGCGGGTCGGCCGCGCTGGATTTGGCCTACGTTGCTTGCGGACGGTTTGACGGTTTTTGGGAAATCAATCTTTCGCCATGGGATATTGCCGCGGGCGCCCTTTTGATACGAGAGGCGGGAGGGCGCATCACCGATCTTTGGGGGAAAAATCATTTTCTTGAGAGCGGAGATGTGCTTGCATCGAACAAAAGGATTCACCCGGCACTTGTCCGCATCACGAGAAACATTTTTACCGAGATAAGATCGGTCCGCCAATGACGGTAAAGGTTGCGGATGATGGGATGTGTTATGTGTGCGGAAAGAAAAATAAGGCCGGATTCCAACTTGATTTCTCTCATCCAAGGCCTGGGCAGCTGGCAGCGGAAGTGGTTTTTAAAAGGGAACACCAGGGTTTCAAGGACATCGTTCATGGCGGCATGGTTGCCATGGTTTTGGATGAAATGATGGTCAATTTAGCCTGGTTGGAGGGGATTCCGGCCATGACGGTCGATCTGTCAGTCCGACTGAAAAGGGCGGTTCCGATAGGCCAAAAGGTGCTTTTAGAGGGGTTTTTAGAGGCGGGGGGGAGGGTTCTCTCCCTGAGGGCCACAGCCAAAAACCCGAAGGGGAATATCTATGCCACGGCCACGGCCAAATGCCTACCGGTGGCGCGCGCAGCCTCGCGATAGCCCTTGCGAAGCATTTTAAATCGGGGTAGAATTTAGCGCATGCCTTACATCAGTCTGAAACTCGTCGGAAAATTGACCCGCGATCAAAAAGAAGCGATCGCCAAAGACTTTTCTGAGACTCTGGAAAGGGTCGCAGGCAAACCCAAAAATTTGACCTACCTTGTCATCGAGGAAGTGAATAAAGAAAACTGGGCGCAGGGCGATAAGCTCATAGGTTAGAGTAGCCATGCCGATTGAAAAACAATTGTCCGTTTTTATGGAAAATAAGCCAGGCCGGCTTTCCCGGATCTGCAACGCCCTGGCCGAAAATGACATCAATATCCGCGCGATGTCGGTCCATGATACGGTTGATCATGCCATCGTGCGTCTTATCGTGGATCAGCCGACCAAGGCTTTGGTGATATTGGAAGATGAGGGCGTTTACACGATTGCGCAGGACGTGGTTCTCCTGGACATTGAAAACAAGCCCGGAATTATTTCTACCATTGCGAGAATACTTTTTCGTGCGGATATCAACATCGAATATGCTTATTGCACTGCCAGCAAGAACCAAGATTTTGGATGCATTGTGGTCAAGACCAAGGACGCAGAACAAACGCTTGAGATCCTGGAAGAGCTCTAGCTTTTTTTTCCTCGCCTTTACTTGCTTTTGGGTACATTCTGCCGAAGCCATGGAACGTCAGTCCGCGGTGGTGGATAGCGTTCTCACGGGTGACACCGTGCGCCTAAAAGGTGGCAAGACCTTGAAATATGCGGGGGTCGAATGCTTCTCCCCGGAGAGCAAAATTCCTCTTTCTCGTACGTATGGTGTGCGGGCTCAAGAATTTAACCATGCGCTCGTGGGTGGTAAAAAAATATCGATCGAATGGGGCCCAAAACTCAGGGATAAGCAGAATCGTCTCTTGGGGTACGTGTTCACCGAAGAGGGGACATTTGTTAACGCCGAACTCTTAAAAGAGGGGCAGGCCAAGACCCGCATCTTGATTCCCAACACCCGCTACGCGGATGAGTTTAGAGAATGGGAGTCCAGAGCGCGCCGGGCAAAAAAGGGGCTGTGGGAGAAAGAACCGCCGGACCCCAACGCCGGCAAGCGGTATATCGGTGAGAAAAATACAAAAATATATTACTTGCCGGATTCTCCGGAGCTGGAGAGAATCCCGGAGGCCCAATGGGTCCCTTTTGCTTCCCGCGTGGATGCTAAGGCAGCCGGTTATCGAGCCTGCTTTGCCTGCCGCCAAAAGGGGGAACTTGACGAATCGGAGTGACCTAAGTTACAATTGATCCGAGATGACTGGGCTCGCTGGATGAACTTGATGAAAAGAAGTCTGAACCGCCGACCTTAAAGCCGGCGGTTTTTTTCTTTTTTTGTAATTTGCAAAAAGAAGGCAGCTTAAGGTTGTAAAGCAAGGAATGGTTCACCAATGAAATAAGGAGAAATACCGCATGAAAGGCACAGTAAAGTGGTTCAGCAATCAAAAGGGCT
>CAYZGM010000007.1:0-47723 GCA_964478015.1 uncultured Planctomycetia bacterium | reverse complement strand
TCCCCAGGTTTGCGAAAAACACACGCCCCGCCTGCCTGCCGGCAGGCAGGTGCGGACAAGAAGAGGATTCGGTGCGGGAGTGTGACATAACTGGGATCATATCGAGTTGCCAAGAGGACAACGCCTCGGGAGCCGGGGCAAAGCACAGCAAAAAATTGATCTGGTTAAGAGCTGCGAGCCATGGTTCATTGACTTCAAATTTCGTTTTCGATATACTGGCGCGCATAAACGTTCGGAGTGTGTATGTCTTTGCTTCCTGATTACGCGGTGGTTCTCGGTTTTCTCTTGATTGGCGTCTCTTTCGTCTGTGTCAATTATCTGATCCCCTTGATTCTGGCCCCCAAAAGCCTCGGCGACCGCCGCCGCTCCACCTATGAAAGCGGCGAAGTCCCCGTCGGCAGCGCCTGGATCCAATTCGACATCAGCTATTACCTTTTTGCGCTGATCTTCATCGCATTTGATGTGGAAGTTGCCTTTCTTTTCCCGACTCTCGTTGTTTTTCGGGAAATGGCAAGTCTGAGCGTTCTTCTGGAAATGGTTCTCTTCCTCGGGATCCTGTCTTTCGCGATCCTCTACGCTTGGAGAAAGGACCTTTTCGCTTGGAAGTAAGTCAAGATCCCCATTATCTCAACACCGAGACAGCGCCGGCGGGGCTGGCCAATTTTTTCATGATCAAGGATGTGCTCAATCTGGCACGCGCCAACTCCCTGTGGCCCCTGACATTCGGCTTGGCCTGCTGCGGGATCGAATTCATGGCTGCCGGCGCCTCCCGTTTTGATTTTGATAGGTTCGGTTCCGGCGTGGCACGACCTTCGCCGCGCCAGGCCGATCTCATGATCGTCGCGGGAACCATCTCACGGAAGATGCTCCCCTGCATCAAGACGCTCTACGACCAGATGCCCGCTCCCAAGTACGTGATCGCTTTCGGAGGCTGCGCCACCGCGGGCGGACCTTTCAAGTTCCCGGGACAATACGGCATTCTCGAGGGGATCGACAAGATCATTCCGGTGCATGTTTATGTGCCGGGCTGTCCCCCCCGGCCCGAAGCCTTGATCGCCGGCATTCTCGAGCTCCAAAAACTCGTCAAAAAAGGCGAAACAAAAGGCGTGATGTCTCCGGCCGTGACTCAGGATTCCCAGGATGCGCGGCCCGCCGAGTACAAGAACGCCATCTCGCGAGCAGAATTCCGCAAAGGAGCACCCCAAGCCCCTCCTCCGCCCGCAGCGACAGAAACTAAAGCCTGATCCGATGCCCGCCGTGATCGAGACCCGCATCAAGGATTGGCTTTTGAGCACGGTGAAAGTCGACGAGCTTACCGAAAAGGACCCGAAGATCTCGGGCATTCATTTTGAAGCGGTGGTTGCGCAATCCAAGATCATCGAAGTCACCAGGGAATTCCTTGCACAGGAATATTTTTTAGAATCCCTTACGGCCGTTGATTTCATCGAATGTTTCGAAGTGGTTTATCATTTCAACCGCCGCGATTCCCACGCGCGTGTCGCCGTCAAGCTCTTGGTCGCCAAGGACGGCAACCACGCCCCCAGCATTTCCTCCGTTTGCAAGGCAGCCAACTGGTATGAACGCGAAATACATGAGATGTTCGGCATTGCCTTTGAGGGTCACCCAAACCTTAAAAATTTGCTCCTTCCTGAGAGCTCCACGATTCATCCGCTCCTAAAGAGTTTCAAAGGCGAGCCCAAGGGTTCCGATGTCGAGCAGAGCCTCAAGTTGATCGCCGAAGACGCCAAGGATTTTGACGTCAGCTACCCCAAATCCATCACCCAGCACGAAAAGGATTATTATCTCAACCTCGGCCCGCAGCATCCGAGCACGCATGGCGTCCTGAGAGTGCTTCTTCATTTGAACGGCGAACGCGTCATCGACGGGGAGCCGATCATCGGATATTCGCACCGCCATCATGAAAAAATGATGGAGATCCAGAATTATCTCGCCTGCTGGCCGAACTTCGGACGCCTGGATTACGTGGGTGCCATGAGCTACAATTTCGGCTATGCGCTGCTGGTCGAAAAAGCCATGGGCGTCGTTCCTCCGCCCCGCGTGGAGACTATCCGTGTCATCACCACGGAACTGAATCGCATCACGAGTCACCTCTTGTGGCTCGGCACTTTCCTAATGGACCTGGGTGCCATGACCCCTTTCTTTTATTGTTTCGATGACCGCGAAAAGATCCTCGATATCCTTGAGATGGTCACGGGCGAGCGCCTCACCTACGATTATTTTCGCTTTGGCGGGGTCGACCATGATTTTCCGGAGGAAACCGTCCCCGCCATCAAGAAATTTATTCCCGATTTTAAAAAGCGTCTTCGCGACTACGACAAATTGATCACCAGGAACGTCATCTTCCGCAGGCGCGTTCATGGCATGGGCGTTCTTTCAAAAGAAGCGGCTCTTCAGTACGGAGTCACGGGCCCTTCTCTGCGGGGAAGCGGAGTTGCCTTGGATGAGCGCCGGCGAGATCCGTATTCGCTTTACCCTCAGCTGGATTTCAAGGTGCCGACGCGTTCGGACGGCGATGTTTTCGCGCGTTACGAGGTCCGCTTGGAGGAAATTCAGGAAAGTCTCAAGATCATCGTTCAGCTTCTTGACAAAATTCCGGCGGGACCCATCACCGCGGGAAAACTCCCGAAGAATCTGCCCAAGGGCGAATACTATTCAGCGGTGGAATCGCCGCGGGGCACTTTTGGGATCTATCTCGTCAGCGACGGTTCCCTGAACCCCTATCGCATGAAATTGAGGACGCCCTCTTTCTCGAACCTCAACTCCATCGTGGAGATGCTGCCCGGCTGTTTTGTGTCGGATGTGGTGGCGGTGCTCGGTTCGATCGACATCGTGCTGCCGGAGATTGATCGATGATAAAATATCTCGAGATCCGCTCAGGTCGGAGAAAACCATACCCCGGCTTTTCTTGCTCCGAGCTTCGAGCTTCGAGCTCCGAGCAAGAGATGGCAACGAAGCCATGAATCCCATCTTTCTCGAAATAATTAAAATTATTCTCTACTGCACCGGCGTCATTCTCTTCGTCTCCGTCAACACGCTGTTTCTCGTTTGGATGGAAAGAAAGGTTGCCGCGCGGATCCAGAGGCGCACAGGGCCGCTGCATGTCGGGCCACAGGGACTGCTCCAAACCATCGCCGATGCGATCAAGCTTTTGGGTAAGGAGCTTGTCCTGCCGCAGGAGGCGAATAAATTTCTCTATCTTCTGGCGCCTATCCTTACGTTTGCTCCGGTTCTGTCGGCATTTATCGTCATCCCCTTGGGCGAACACGCCATAATCCGCGATCTCGACGTCGGATTTCTTCTCGTCTTCGCGCTGACGAATATCACGTTCATTGGAATCTTTGTGGCCGGCTGGTCGTCCAACAACAAGTATGCGCTTTTGGGATCCATGCGTGCCGTGGCGCAGAATATTTCTTATGAGATTCCTCTCTTACTTTCCACCATGGGTGTCGTCATGACCGCGCAGACTCTGCGAACCACGGAAATTGTCGTGGCTCAGCAGCACACTTGGTTCATATTCATCCAGCCCCTGGCGTTCCTTATTTTCTTCTGTTCCAGCCTGGCGGAGGCCAACCGCGCGCCTTTCGACATTCCCGAGGCAGAATCGGAACTCGTCGCCGGCTTCCATACGGAGTACTCCGGCATGCGTTTTGCGCTTTTTTTTCTGGGTGAATACACGGCGATCTTCGTCTCTTCGGCCGTGGCGGCCACTCTTTTTCTTGGGGGTTGGCAGGCGCCCGCGGGTTTGGGTACTCTGCTGCCAGGCGTTTTTTGGCTCATGCTCAAGACCTATGCCATTGTTTTTGTTGTCATGTGGGTAAGATGGACGTTTCCGCGCCTGCGCAGCGACCAATTGATGAATTTCGCCTGGAAGGTACTGATTCCTTTTGGCATACTCAATCTTTTATTCACGGCAAGTTTTCTAACCATGCAGGAATTCTTTAAATGAGGTCCTTGGGGATAAAATGATCGATTACTTAAAAAAAATCATGGAGGGCGCTCTCGGACTTTTTTCGGGAATGGGAATCACACTTCGCTACTTCTTCATGAAACCCGTCACGGTGATCTATCCTAAAGAGCGCATTTCAATGAAGCGCTTTAAAGGGCCCATCGCATTCGTGACCGCGGAAGAATCCAAGGACCATCTGTGCATTGCCTGCAATGCCTGCATCAAAACATGCCCATCGCGCTGCATGTCGCTGGTGGCAAAAAAATCTGCCGCCGACGGCAAGCGCGTCCTCACGGATTTCAAGGTGAATTACATGCTTTGTTCCCTCTGCAGTCTCTGCATCGACGTCTGCCCCACGGACGCGCTGAAACATGATGACCCCCGCTATGACATGGTGTCCCTAAACCAACGGGAGCTCATCATGGATCTTCTCCAGCCGTTCCGGGAAGCAAAAACACCTCTGACTCAAATCGCGGTTGTCGAGGATGCGCCCAAGGCAGTTCCCCAGCCCAGCCCGGAGGCCGGCAAATGATGTCTTGGCCAAATTTAACGGATATCATTTTCTTGAGCGCAGCCACCATGACTCTCCTCGGGGCTTTTCTCGCCGTATGGATGAAAAATGTTTTCCACAATGCTCTCTCATTGATCCTCTGCCTGTTTGGCGTGGCCATCCTTTTTATTTTTTTAAACGCCGAGTTCCTGGCTATCATTGAGATCATTATTTACATTGGCGCCATCTCCATCGCGATTATTTTTGCGATCATGCTTTCGAGACCATCGTCTCATCATGCCCCTCCCCGAAGCGGGACGAAACTATTTCGGTCCGCGCTGGCTTCTTTTCTACTTTTCGGGGGATTGTTCCGGCTGCTTAGCATCACTCCGTGGCCGGCCACGGATCCGGTTGTCGGAGATTTTTCCATGCGGGGTATCGGGAAATCCTTGTTGACCACATACGCACTGCCGTTCGAAACTATTTCGCTAGTCCTTCTCATAGCCATCATCGGGGCACTGGTGGTCTCTTCTTCTAAAGAGGGCCCCTCATCATGACCATTGGCGGATCACTCTTAAGTTATTTTTTTATCTCCGCGGCACTTTTCTCACTGGGCATCTTTGGGCTTCTGATGCGACGCAATCTTGTTGCCATGTTGATCTCGCTGGAGCTTGTTCTCAATTCCGCGAGCCTCAATTTTGTGGCCTTGAATCGATTTTGCCTGGCGGACAAATCCCTTGGGCAGGTCTTCACGATTTTTATCGTGGCTCTCGCAGCGGCGGAGGTTTGCATTGCGCTGAGCCTTATTCTTTGGCTCTATCGGAAAAAAGAAACCATCAATGTAGAAGAAGCCAATGAACTTAAAGGTTAATTTGTCATGGATCTAAAATTGCTCTGGGTCATTCAACTTTCGCCGTTTGTGGCGTTTTTGTTGATTCATCTTTTGCCCAAGTCGATCAAAAAAATCGCG
Organism: uncultured Planctomycetia bacterium; assembly: GCA_964478015.1. Taxonomy (GTDB): domain Bacteria; phylum Omnitrophota; class Gorgyraeia; order 2-02-FULL-51-18; family 2-02-FULL-51-18; genus JAHFFM01. The sequence continues at coordinate 42,296 of CAYZGM010000007.1, read as the reverse complement.
CCTCTTGTCGGAATCGGTTTTGCGGCTGTCGCGGCTTCAGCCAGCCTCAAACTTTTGTCTCTGCACGCAGACGGTACCGGCATGCCCCGGGAATACATCTCCCCCTGGCTCGAGGTTTCGCGGCAAAGCCTGTGGCCGTTGGTCGAGATCCGGGATTATTCTCTTTCGGTTGGTTTTCTGGTGGACCGGCTGAACCTCCTCATGATCACCGTTGTGACGACGATCACTTTTTTTGTCCAGCTATTCTCTTTCTACTACATGGCCAAGGACGAGTCACGCAGCCGGTATTTCGGTTTTTTGAGTTTCTTTTCTTTCGCCATGACAGGACTCGTCCTTTCGACGAACCTGCTTCAAACATTCCTTTTTTGGGAACTCGTAGGCCTGGCTTCGTATCTGCTCATTGGCTTTTGGTACCAAAAACCGGCCGCCGCCACTGCCGCGCGAAAAGCCTTTGTCATCAACCGTTTGGCGGATCTGGGCTTTTACCTTGGCATCCTCCTTCTTTTCATGCTCTTCGGAACAGTGGATTTTTTAAAATTGGAGCAAGGCGCGTTGATGCAGGCGCTTCCCGCCGGGACCGTAACGGTTTTAGGGCTTCTCATTTTTACGGGCGTCATGGGTAAATCGGCGCAGTTTCCTTTCCATGTGTGGCTTCCGGACGCGATGGAGGGCCCGACCCCGGTCAGTGCTCTGATCCACTCCGCGACCATGGTGGCTGCGGGTGTTTTTTTGCTGGCAAGAACGTTTGGTCTTTTCGCCTCGTCTGAAACCACGCTCCTGGCGATCCTGATCATTGGCTCCCTCACAGCCGTCACGGGCGCTTTCTTAGCCACGGTTCAGCGCGACATCAAACGGATCCTCGCCTACTCCACCGTAAGCCAACTGGGTCTCATGGTGATGGCGATCGGTGCCGGATCCGCCGCCGCCGGCATGTTTCACCTAAGCACGCACGCTTACTTTAAATCCCTCTTATTCCTTACAGCGGGCGCTTTTATCCATCGGTTCCACACGAACGATATTTTTGAAATTGGCTCCGCTGGAGGAAAAAAGGAGCTTCTGCCGCTGGCCGCGTTGATTTTGGGTTTGGCTTCCCTGTCAGGCATCTTCCCCTTCGCAGGCTTCTTCAGCAAAGATCTGATCTTGGAAGTTCTGCGCGAACGAGCGTTGGTTTTCTACGTCACCGCGATTCTCGTCAGCTTCTTAACCGTCTATTACTCCTCGAGATTACTTTTTGTGATTCTTTTCTCCCGGACCCAACATTCGCATCACGAACCGCACCACGAAACAGTCTTATCAAAAATCTCGGGGTCTCTGCCGCTGGTGTTCCTCGCCTTGATCTCGGTGGTCGTTGGCCTCAACGGCAGTTCCGTCTTCGACTTCAAGATGCTTCGCTGGTTCGGAGGCCATGAAACGCATTGGAATATTGAAATTCTCGGGACAACGACTGCTCTGATCGTAGGGGGAATTGTCGCCGCTTTTTTTAAATTTCGGGATCCTGCCCGCGCGGAGATGAAATTGCGCGAAGCTCGCGGTTTTGTCCTCCGGATCCTGGACCGCAAGCTCTTTATCGATGACATTTATGAATTTCTCGTCAAAAAAGTGGGTTTGCGACTCGCGGGTCTGCTCGACTGGTTTGACCGTGCATTCGTGAACGGCGTGCTTGTGAACCGCACCTCCTATTTTATTCTGGATATCGGCCGCTGGCTTTCCAAGGTCCAAAGCGGCGTCTTGCAGGATTATATGACCTGGACCCTGACGGCAGGACTCGCGGTGCTTTTTTGGACGCTCCATTTAATGGGGGGGAAAGTCTGATGTCATTTCCCATTCTCTCCTCCATCCTTTTGGCGCCGGTCGCGGCCCTGGTCCTCATCCTTTTAACGCCGGGCCGCTTTGAAACTCTGATTAAGTGGATTGCGCTGGCCGCTGCGGCCGTGACGCTTATTCTTTCGATTCAGCTTTGCCTCAAGTTTGACCCTGCAAACACCGGCTTCCAATTTACCGAGCGCGTGGAATGGGTGAAAAGTTATGGCATCCATTATTCCAACGCGGTGGACGGTCTTAATGTGTGGATGATTCTTTTAACCGCCATTGTTATTTTTTGCGGGATCCTTGTCTCTTGGACTGTCACCTACCGGGTGAAAGATTTTTTTGCCAACATGCTGTTCCTGGTGTCAGGCGTTTTTGGCGTGTTCATGACAACGAATCTTTTTTTCTTTTTCCTCTTTTACGAGATCGCCGTGATTCCTATGTACCTCTTGATCGTGATCTGGGGCTCCACGAACAAACAATACGCTGCCATGAAATTGACGCTCTATTTGCTTCTGGGAAGCGCCCTGATGTTCGCGGGTTTTCTTTACATGTATAGCCTCCCGGGCTCACATACGTTTGACCTTATCCAGATCAAGCAAAATGTCCAATTCTCGGAGCAGGTTCAAAATATTCTTTTTTTAGGTCTCTTTTTGGGGTTCGGGGTCCTTGCCGCTTGTTTTCCGTTCCACGTATGGTCTCCGGACGGTCATGTCGCAGCGCCCACGGCTGCCAGCATGCTCCATGCAGGCGTCCTGATGAAGCTGGGCGCTTACGGGATCCTGCGCGTGGCGGTTTATCTTTTGCCGGAGGGGGCGCGCCACTGGGCGGACTTGGTGGCATGGCTTTCTCTCTGCAATATTGTTTACGGAGCGCTCGTCGCGACACAGCAAAAAGATCTTAAATTTATCATCGGCTATTCCAGCGTCAGCCACATGGGAATCGTGCTTCTGGGCATCGCGACGCTGACCCCGACAGGAGTCAATGGGGCGGTCTTCCAGATGTTCTCTCACGGCCTGATGACGGCCCTTTTCTTCGCCTGCGTGGGTCATATTTATGACGGCTGCCACACGCGTCAGCTCCATGAGCTTGGGGGGCTTTCCAAACAAGCGCCGATGATCTCAGCTTTCTTCATCATCGCGGGACTTTGCGGGCTTGGGCTTCCCGGCATGGGAAGTTTTGTGGCCGAGCTCCTCGTCACCATCGCGGCGCTTCATACTTACCCGGTGATCGGGGTCATTTCGATCACCGCGCTTCTGGTGACCGCCTACTATATTCTGACGGCCATTCAAAAAGCCTTCTATGGTCCGGTGGGTGAAAAATCGTCGCACTTGCACGACATTGGTTTTATCCAATTTATCCCCAGAATGATCCTGGTGGGATGCCTGGTCTATTTCGGTGTTTTCCCGCAGGTGTTTATCCATTGGATCTCGGCCACCACCAGCGGACTTTTGGGAGCATAAATGCAACTACGCCTCTTCTTACCGGAAATGATCCTTTCGGGCCTGATCTTTCTTTATATGTGCCTGGCGCTCATTAAAAAAACACCCGACGCAAGGACGCTCGTCCGACTGGCCGCGCTCGGCGCACTCGTCGTCTTGGCGGCCACCGTTTATTCCATGAATTTTTCAGGCGAGCTCTTCCACGGCACTTACCGCACGGATCTTCTTTCGCAATGCTTCAAGGCGTTGATTGCTCTGGGGCTTCTCCTCACCGTTTTTTTATCCGGCTCCCCTCTTTCGGTGCCCGGTTCACGCACGTTGGAATACTTTGTGTTTCTTTTCTGCGGCACGCTCGGAATGATGATGATCGCAAGTTCCGTAGACCTCCTGACGCTTTTTGTATCCATGGAGCTTTCCTCTTATTCCCTTTATCTGCTCACCGCTTTAAGGGTCGACCGCCGCAACGCGGAATCCGGCGTAAAGTATTTGCTCCTCGGAGCGACCGGAAGCGGAATATTCCTCTGGGGAGCCAGTCTGGTCATCGGCCTTTCCGGAACCGCCTCATTCGCAGGGTTGATCCAAAGCTCCGTATCCGCTCAGCCCGCCTTTCTTTTGGGTCTGATCTTCATTCTGTTTGCATTCCTCTTCAAACTGTCCGCCGCGCCGATGCACTTCTGGGCTCCGGACGTTTATGAGAGCGCCCCAACACCCGTTACGAACTTCATCGCCACCGCATCCAAGGTCGCGGCGGTGGCAATCCTCGTGCGCATCCTAATGTCGGGCGGCGTCTCATCCCCTCTGGCCGGGATCCTGGGTGTTTTTGCTTTTATTTCTATGACACTTGGAAATACGGCGGCCCTTCTCCAAAAAGACGTGAAGCGCCTTTTGGCTTATTCCAGCATCGCTCAGGCCGGCTATCTCCTTGTGGGTCTGCTGGCGGGAACGCCCGAGGGTTATGCATCCGCCCTTTTTTATGCCCTGGCATACCTTCTTATGAATACGGGTGTTTTTTTGGCGGTCATCCTTGTGGCCAAACAGCTCAAGCATGACAATCCGCAATTGGCTCATTTTGACGGCCTGGCGGAACGCTCACCCAGGCTGGCGCTGCTGCTCCTGCTGAGTCTGCTTTCCCTGGCGGGTATTCCGCCGCTGGCCGGATTCACCGGAAAATGGATCTTATTTTCGGCCGCCATGGACCGGGGCCATTGGTTCCTCGTTCTTTGGGCGGTTTTGAACAGCGTCGTCTCTCTTTTTTACTATCTCACCCTCGTGAAGCATGTGTATCTTGAAAAACCGACCACGAAAGACCCCATCGCTCTTAACGGCGGCATGAAATTATTAGGCCTGGCACTCCTTGTTGCCATCATCGCGCTCGGTGTTTTTCCCTCTCACTTCATCACCCTCGCACAAAATGCCGTGGCCCTGGTCCAAATCTAAATGAGTGCCGAGCTGTTATGGACATTCCCTTTTGTAATTCTGCTTGCTTCGATCGCGATTTTTCCGCTTCTGAACAAATTTTGGTGGGAAAAAAACTACCCATTCCTGGCGACAGGCCTGGGGCTCCTCACGTCGTGCTACTACCTGTTCATCAATCCCCATCCTGAGGCGCTCGTTCGCACGGCCCATGAATACATAAGTTTTATCTCTCTTATCGCCTCCTTGTATGTGGTCGCGGGCGGGATCCATATAGGCGTCAAAGGGGAGGCGAAACCTCTGGTCAATTGTGTTTTTCTTTTTATTGGCGCTGTGCTGGCGAATTTTTTTGGCACCACCGGCGCTTCCATGATCCTGGTGCGGCCATGGATACGCATGAACAAGTACCGCGTCACCTCATTCCATATCATTTTCTTTATTTTTATCGTCAGCAATGTGGGCGGCTGCCTCACCCCCATCGGCGATCCGCCCCTTTTTCTTGGTTATTTGAGAGGGGTTCCATTTTTTTGGATCTTGCAAAGCGCCTGGCGCGCCTGGCTGTTGTGCTTGGCGATCCTCCTGGGGATCTTTTATGTCCTCGACCGCCGGAACTATTTGCGGGCGCCAAAGATCATCCGCGAAAGGGAGACTGCCCATGAATCCTGGAAAATCGAGGGCAAGCGAAATATGTTTTTTCTTTTGATTATTCTGGGCTCGGTATTTATCAATCGCCCGCATTTCTTGCGGGAGGTCCTGATGGCTTCTGCGGCTTTCTTCTCCTGGCGCCTGACGCCCAAGCGCGTCCATGAAAAGAATGACTTCAACTTTTCGCCTATCACGGAAGTGGCCATCCTGTTCCTTGGGATCTTCTTAACCATGATCCCGGCTCTGGAATGGCTTGAGCATCATGCCGCGGATCTGGGCATCCGCACTCCGGGGCAATTTTACTGGACAGTGGGCGCTGTCTCTAGCGTGCTCGACAACGCGCCCACCTATCTCAATTTTTTAACCGCAGCCTGCGGTCTCCTCGCGCCGAACCAACTGTCGCCGAATTCTCAAGTTGCCTTTCTTCTGTCCGAACACCCGCAATATGTGCGTGCCATAAGCTTGGGAGCTGTCTTTTTTGGGGCGATGACCTATATCGGAAATGGTCCCAACTTTCTCGTTAAATCCATCGCAGATCGATCAAAGATCCCGATGCCGAGTTTTTTTGGATATGTTTGTAAATACAGTCTTTTTTATCTTCTCCCTGTTTTTGCTCTGATCTGGTGGGTTTTTTACAGGAGCGGCAGCGCTTTTTAGGTCCTCGTTCTTTTTTTGGGGAAGTTCTTTCGTAGATACAGAATTGCCCTTGAATGACGGGATCAGAATCTCACGTTTTTTTCGATCGCAGGAAATGTCTGCCGGCGTCAGGAGTCCGGAAAGGAATGGGGTCAACGTTCCCCTACCGTAAAACGGAATGCGGTATATCTCGCCTTTCTCAAAACTCGAAACATAGATGCTGCCATCCAGGTCAAAATCGATCCCATCCAAGTTCTTGAGCCCGCGTTTTAACCTATGCACCCTCCCCGAACCGTCGATTTCCAGGATCTCGCCGCTCTTCCAAGTCACCACCATGAGGTTACCTGTCCGAGGATTGATCATCAAACCGTTCGGCTGGCCTAGAATCTCACCCTCCTTGAACACCGTAACTTCATAGTTTTTCTCAGGATCAATTCTAAATATCTTGTTTGCGAGCATGTCGCTTACGTACAGCACTCCGTTGGAATTCTCGGCAATGTCATTGGCAAATTTGGATCCCAAGGGCGCCAGATCCACAACGAAGAGCTGTTTGCCTGACTTTTTCTCGAACACTTTCACGGCATCTACGTCAGTCACGAAAATCCTATTTCTTGTGATCAAAAGGCCTTTTGGGGCATGCAGCAAAGGCTCTTTTGGATTGCCCCCAATGTATTTCTGAATCACCGTGTTGCCGTTGGCGGATATCTTGGAGATATACCCGTTCCCGTCCTTTTCGACCGGGTCCCCATGCAGATTGGAAATATAGTAGGCCCCATCCTCAGGATCAACCTGCATGCTTTCGGGGGTATTGAAACCTGAGCTGCTAAAAGCGCGCGCCGCGGCAGGAACGGTTGAAATTAAAAATATTAAAAGAAGGGTTTTGTTTCTCATGGCATCTGATTGTATCAAAAAATTAAAGGTTGAAAACCTGGAACAAAAAACCCTTAAGGTAATACGTTTCCGGAATGAAAGGATTGATGGGGTGATCAGAGGCCTGCTTCATGAATCGAAGTATTTTCAAAGGACGCTTTGCATCCTGAGCGGCGGACAGGCAGGCTTGCATGAGCAAATGGTCATCGAGATGGTACGCGCAGGAGAATACCGCGAGTTTTCCGTTTTCATTCAACATCCGGAACGCTCTAAGAAGAAGCTCCTTGTATCCCGACAAGGCGCCTCCCAAAGCGGTTTTTTGTTTAACAAAGGATGGGGGATCCAACACAATCAGGTCGAACATCCTTCCGTTTTTTTCAAGTTCTTTCAGACGCTCGAACGCATTGGCAGCCTCAAAATGAAGCTGTGTCTCGGGAATCCCGTTCCTCTGTCGATGCTCCTCCGCCCGGCGCAGGACATCTTTCTGTGAATCAATCCCCAGGACACGCATCCCTGCCCTCGCCAGCTGCAAGCCGAAAGCGCCCTCATAGCAAAATACGTCCAGCGCCTCTCCGCCGGGCTCGGCCACCTCTCGAAGGAGCGCTCGATTTTCCCGTTGATCCAGATACCAGCCCGTTTTATGTCCCTCTCCGAACCGGATCACGATCTCAACGTCCTTTTCGTGGATGACGACCTCCTCATTGCAGTTTTTTTCGATCCACCCGACTCTTTCGGACAAGCCCTCAAGCTTCCTGCTGGGGGAATCGCTGCGTTCATAAATGCCTCGGTTGGGCAGAATCTCCCTCAAAACAGGCAGGATCAACTCCCGCATCTTTTCCATCCCAAGCGTTAAAAACTGAACCACGAGAACCTCGGCATACCGATCCACAATAAGTCCCGCCAAATCGTCCGCCTCACTCGACACCACTCTGCATGCGTCGGACTCCATTGCGCCCTTTTTTCTAAGTTCCAGGGCTTTTCGAATCCTGGTACGAAAAAAATCCGCGTCAATGCTTTCATCGCGACGCGTCAATAGCCGTAGCGTAATCTCAGAGTTAGGATTCCAATACCCTTTTCCCATGAGCTTGCCGCTCTCTGTCACGACGGAAAGAACTTGTCCGGCTTGAGCGCCCAGAGAAACGTCTTTAATTTGATTACGGTAAATCCAGGGATGGCCAAACCGAAGGGAACCTTGCGGGGGCCTTTTTAAAACTACTTCCGTCGTCATAAATCTTTTAATTTGTCCTTAAAGGGTCTGTGAAAGCCGTGGGATTTGATCCTGCCTTTTTCCTGTTCATCCGCACTATCCTTTTGGGATCCACGCATTCTTTCAAGAAATTGCGACGTGCTCATGACGCCAGCACCGCCACCGCGAGCCATGTTCGAAATAGCGCGGTCATTAGTAACGACCATGAATTGCGCCTCAGCGCGGCGCTCAAAAAGAATTCTTTCGATGAACGAGTCAGCTGATATTTTTTGTGAGTATACCACACGAAAGAAAGCGGTATGATAAATATCCAGTTCGGCTTGGCTGCCGGAGCCGTCCAGGACCATTAGGACGGGCCGTTCTAAGCGGGAGGCGAAATCGGCCACACCCAAAATCAGCGCATGCCGATCCGATCTGCTCCTTTCGGGCGGACTCGCAACATGCAGTGCGAAGAATAGATTGCAGCCGTCTATCAACCACTCTTCAGGCATTTTGCTGTATTCGCGTCGAGCCTTATCTTTCCATCTTCTGCACTAGGTAAGCATCCAGCAGGTCCTTTTTAGACCGCCAGCGTCCGCCTATTTTGAACCCCGGAAGAACACCTTTCTTCAGCCAGCGATAAACGGTCATTTCATGCACCCCTAGGTATTTAGCTATCTCCTTGGTGGTCATGATCTGGGTCCGCTCTGGCCTCTGGGCGGTGTCTCTAGACGGTAATTCAGCTCCGTTTTTATTCATGTATATTCTCCTACTATATGCAACAATTATAGTATAATAATTACTGTTTGTCAACATTAGTAACTAATAATTATCAATTATTAATAACACACAGCAAATCATTGTAACTCTATTATTCATGAAGGGTTATACGGGCTTATGAGGAAAAATTAAATTTAGTTGAGAAAACTTAAGAGTTTTTTTGTCGTGCTTTGTACAACTTCCGTGCTATCTCCGACCACCCCCAAACCCTTGGAAAGAGCCTGTATTCCACCATTCTTAAATGCATTCACATCGAGGTTTACGAGGCCGGATAAGGTGGTTCTTGTAAGAGCTTCGGACATAAGAATGCTTACAATGGAAGCGGGATTGTCAATATGCTCATATTCCCTATCCTTAATGTTGATTTCAAATGTCTGAATAGATGGCGCCCCCGGGCTGCCGTAGTCCTTATAAACCACTCGCCCAATGCTCAAGGAAAGCTTATCGATCATAAGTTTAGGCGGTTTTTTACTCGCGGATGGCCTGGCTTGCGGAACAGCCCGACGCTTGTCTTCCTGACTGGGCTTCAAGCTATCCACGTTTAATTTCCCATCTTTGTTGCGCACCACCGCTATTTCTTTGAGATCCAAAGTCACTTGTTTAAAGTGCGCCCGGCCCTGAAAAAGTTCGCGCGGTTCAAAATCTATAAATAGCTGGGGTATCTGGGCCATGGTTTTGTCAGGAAACCCGGGCGGGTTACTTAAATTCACGTTCTTCAGCCGTATTGACGCGGATAAAAAACTTAGGTTAACGCTCCCTATTTTGACTGGAACGTGTGCGGCTGCTGAAATGGCGGAGCTTAAGATCGTTTGAGTCACACTGTTCTTAATGAACCCCAACCCAACAACAACGGCAACACCGAGAACGACTAGTTTGATCACCTTTTTCATAAACCCTCTTGCTCCTCCTGTTTTAACCCGACATCCGTCTAGGTCTTGAGCGCCTCCTCAACCTTGGCATGCATTTTTTCTAGCGAGAGATCCCCTTTTTCAAAAAACCAAAAATAACCCAACCCTTTAAACTTTGCTTCCACCTCGTCCTGCAAGCACCCGGTCACCACAATCACTCGAACGTGCGGATTCATGCTCTGGAGAATGGGAAGGAATTTATCGCCTGTCACCATGGGCATGTTGAAATCCAAAAGCACCACGTTTGGCTTTTGGCTCCGGAACACCTTGATTGCATCTTCCAGATTCAGCGCCGACCGCGCGTCGTAACCCAAATTATTGAAATACTCCACGACAAGCCCCACAAAAGCAGGTTCGTCATCAATCACCAGTATTTTTTTATCGTTCATCGCATCCCCGCCGTTTCAATTTTCGAGCTTGGAGTGATCGTGTGTGGTCGGCTCGATATGCACCACCACGTCCTGGACTCCCTCGATCTGTTTCTTAATATCATACTCGATCTGATTTGCCAACCCGTGGGACGCCTCCACGGACATCTTGGGATCAACAAGCACATGCAGGTCCACATAGATTGAGTGGGCCTTTCCGCGGGTCCGTATCTCGTGGCAGTCCTCGACCCCTGCGACATTGAGGGCCACGCGCTCGATCAGCCCGGGATCAACCACCGCCTTGTCTGTCAAAATATCCGTGCTTTGCTTCAAAATTTGTATAGCGACGAATGCAATCAGCGTCGCAATCCCCGCGGAAAAAAGAGAATCCAGACTCCGCATCTTCATTTGAATCCCGACAAGCCCCACCATCACTCCGCATGTGACAAATACATCCGTCAGGGTGTGCCAGGAATCGCTTAGAAGAAACTCACTTCGGAATTTTTTTGCAGCCGCGCGTTCATAAACAACCACAAAAAAATTTACCCCCAAGGTCAACACCATTACAAAAAAACTAGCGCGACTTACCTCGGGCTCGCCCGGATGGAAAAAACGATTCACAGCCTGCTGGAAAATTCCGAAAGAAACAACCAATAAAAGAGCGCCAATCAAGACTGACGCTAATGTCTCAAACTTGTGATGGCCGTATGGGTGGTCTTTGTCTGCGGGATGCCCGGATACCGCGACGGCAACCAAGCCAATGATGTTGCACGCCCCATCGGACAGGGAGTGGAACCCATCCGCCGTGATCACCATGCATTGGGTCGCCATTCCAAAGAGGATCTTTATAAGGGCGGTAACCCAATTCAGCGCTAGCGTAACCCAAAGAACGAATGCGATCTGACGCGCCCTCTCCGCTGAAGTCAGAATCGACCTCTCGGGAGTCCCCATAAAAAAAGGACTTACTTTTTCTTCAGTTCTTGCGGCTTATCGATCTCTCGGAGCAGGTAATTATCTAAAACTTCTTTTTTTGTCCGCCATTGCCCGCCGACCTTGAACCCGGGTAGTTTTTTCTCTTTCAACAACCGATAAACAGTCATTGAATGAACTCCGAGATATTTCGCCACTTCTTTCAGCGTCATGATCTGCGTGCGTTGCGGTCTTTTGTCTTTTTCATCCGGCATTTTTTTACCTCTTTTTTTTCTCCACAATTTTTACCCTAGAAAAGTCAGCTCCTAGTAACGGTGACATTCTACCACATCCTTTATAATATTTAAACCAATTTTTAACAAAAATTACAACGCACCCAGGCCTCTGCTTCTTCGGCACTTTTTACCTGTCCGTCCAACTGAGCTTCCTCCAAAGAACGCAGAATACGCCCGATGATCGGCCCCTCCTTAAATCCCATGGTCAAAAGTTTGGAGCCCGTTAAATACGGCTGTGGGCGTATGTCCTCTCGGCTGAATTCTTGAATTTTTTTCCTAAGAAAACGCCAATTCGACAAATCCCCGTGGCTGGCAAGGCAGTCCGCGCGATGCTGCTCCAACTCTATTTCAAAAGTTTCGCGCTGCATCATCTTTTTTAGCGTGCTTTGCCTCATCTGCTTCACGTCTTTAAAACGCATATGCCCCTCGACGCAAGCGACGATCTTTTCCTTGAGCTCATTTGAAAATCGAAGGCGCGTCAAAATCGCATCCGTGATCCGAGCGCCCACCGCCTCATGCCCGTTGAAGCGAATACGGTCCGCACGGCGAAATGTCGGAGGTTTGCCCACATCGTGCAGCAACGCTCCAAAGGCAAGAACGGTCGAGGGATTTTTCAGCCTCTTGAGAAGCAGTTTGGTGTGGCGAAAAACATCCCCCTCCGGATGAAAAGCCCGCGGCTGCTGCACCCCTTTCATCTTTTCGACTTCCGGGAGGATCACTTTCAATAGGCCGGACCGATCCAAAAGCGTCAGGGCCAGCTCCGGGTTCGGACCCGTGAACATTTTAATGAGTTCGTCCCGCACGCGCTCGTGGCTCACCATGCGGATCTGGCCGGCCCCACGTTTGAGAGCCGCGAATGTCTTTGGCTCAATCTTAAATCCAAGGACGCTTGCAAAGCGCAGGGCTCGGATCATTCGCAGTTTGTCCTCCGCGAAACGCTTCTTGGGATCCCCGATCGCCCGGATCCTCTTTTTTTTCAAGTCCTTTTGGCCGCCTACCCAATCCAGCACCTTGCGATCCACGGGATCGTAAAAAAGTCCGTTCACCGTGAAATCGCGCCGCAGCGCATCCTCGCGAGCGTCCGTGAATTTTACTCCGGTTGGGTGGCGCCCATCCACATAGCCCTGATCCGTGCGGAACGTAGCCACTTCATAGGGCTGCCCCTCGCGAAGCACCAACATCACGCCAAATTGCGCACCGACAGGCACTGTTTTTTGGAAAATTTTTTGGACCTGTTTGGGCGTCGCATTCGTTGCGATGTCAAAATCTTTTGGCTTTTTTTTCAAAAGCAGGTCCCGCACCGATCCGCCGACGAAATAGGCCTGAAAACCGTGCTGGCGCAGTTGTTTTAGTATTTCGAGTGCTTCGTCGCGTCTATTCATAGGTGGTAAAAAAACCGGCCCCGGGAAATTCCCGGAGCCGGCTTTTGGTTTCCAATGGATCTGGTTATTTAACTCAGCGTTTTTTCGCCGGGCTTCCAGCCGCATCCGGTTAACTTGCCGGTTTGAAGGGCTTGCAACGTCCGAAGCGTCTCATCGACGCTGCGGCCCACCGTCGTATCATTCACGACCGCCGATTTCAGAATGCCATTCGGATCAATGATGAACGTCCCGCGCAATGTGTAGCCCTTGTCGGGGATCAACACATTGAAAGCTTTCGATACCTGGTGCCCTGTGTCGCCAAGCATTGGAAATTCAATCTTACCAAGACTGGATGCCGACCAAGCCTTGTGAGAATGAACGCTGTCCGTGGAAGCGCCTAACACTTCCGCGTTCAGCTTCTTGAACTCCTGATAAAGTTTATTGAACCCTTGGATTTCCGTGGGGCAAACAAACGTGAAATCAAGCGGGTAAAAAAAGAGCACGACCCACTTGCCCTTAAAATCCGAGAGCTTCACCTCTTTGAATGCGCCATCTGCCATGAATGCTTGGGCAGCCACATCCGGAACCTTTTGCCCTACCTGCAATCCACATATCGTCTCTACCGCTGACATGATCACTTCCTCCTGTTGTCGAATGCTTAAAAAAACTGACCGAACACTGGATTTTATACCCCTAGGCAGGGACCGTCAAGTTCTTCCACGCGTAGTTGCTTTAGGAGGGCAGGGATATCCGTTCGGCGGCATAGGCGCGGAGCTTCACGCATGACGGCGGAGGTGCCGGCGGCAACGCCGTATTTGGCTGCGTCGCGCAGAGGCATCCTTCGGCTCAGGCCCCAGGCCACTCCTCCGATCAACGAGTCCCCTGCCCCCAAATGGCTTTTAACGACCACCGATGGTGCGCTAACACCGAAAATCTCATCTTTCGTTACAAACAAAGCGCCTCTGGAAGCCAGGGACACCACGACCAAATGGATCCCTTTGTTCACAAAAACCTGCGCGGCCAGGACGTAATCGCGGATCGTATGGAGCTTCTTTCCGCAAAGCCTCTGCATTTCAAATTCATTCGGCTTGATCATGAAAGGCTTGGCCTGGACACCGATCCTCAACGCTTCATCGTCCGCATCCAAAATGCAGGGGGTTCCATTCTTCTGGAAAACACGGATGAGGTCGCGGTACACTGATCTTTCGAAACCTCGCGGCAAGCTTCCACCAAAGATCCAAAAAACCGGCTTGGGTTTAGCAAGTAAAAGCTTTTTCACAAACTTATTAAGATCCGTGGCATCCAAGATGGGACCCGGCGCGCTGATTCGAGTCTGTGTTCCGTCTTTCAGATCCGTCACAATGGTGTTAATCCGGGTATTCCCCTTGATGGCAACAGAGCTCAGCCGAAAATCCAGCGGCTTGACGAGTTCTTTTAAAAACCGGCCAGGAAAACCTCCCAGAAGCGCATAAGCCCGGGTGTCCCCTCCTAGTTCGCGGATAACCTTGGAAACATTGATCCCCTTTCCGCCCGGCGTTTGTCGTACGGCCTTTGCACGGTTAGCATCATCTTTTGCCAGACCGTCCACAATCCAGTGTTGATCGACAGAGGGGTTGAGCGTGATGGTCCCGATCATCCCATCCCCCGCTTGGCCACTTTGTGGCCGATCGCGCTGCAATCGTTGCAAGCAGGGGATGGGATCACCGCGCGGCGTTCCTCACAGGCGGCCCGAAAGAAAAAGAACCTTTCGGGGGTCTTCCATAAGAACTTCCAGTTTCAATCCCACGTTCCTCTCCAAATCCTCGAAATCCGATCTTCTTATCAGACAATAGAGTCTCTCCTGACGTTTCAAAAGATCCAGGAATGCCTCCCGAGAAACGGATACCTCGCCCGCACGGGCGTCCTGCCTTGAATATTCAAGCTCCCCCTCCAGTCCCACGAGTTTCACGTTTCGGTTCAAATAGAACGCGAAATCATAGAATGGGCCCGGGTGGTCATAAATGTATATTTGTTCCCCGGCGGAAACCTCGTCTTTGAGATAAAGAGCGAATGCTTTGGTGGAATATTGCCGATTTATCGCTTCCATGGGAAATGTGAAAAGAAGAGATACGACGCCCATCGTCGCGGCCAATGAGTAAAAAAACCTCTCCGGCCGCCCGCGGCGAATGGAACGCCAACAGACTACGGCCCCCGTTAAAAGGCCGCCGCCAAGCACTCTCAAACTCGTCAGAAGTGCTTCCGGAAATCCATAGGAATTATTTGCAAGAATGCGGGCTGGTAAAACCATGATGCCGATCGCAAAAATAACCAAGAGCGCAAGCACACCCTTTTCCGCTCTTGTAAAAACAGGCCGGGACTCCAGCCAGCGCACCCACCCGTGGGCAAGCAGGATCGCCCCCAGCGGCAAACATGGGAGGATATAGGTGGCCATTTTCGACCGAGACAAAGAAAAAAAGAGGAGATTCGCGACGACGGCACTTTGTAAAAACAAGACGGGATCCCCGGATGGGTCAGCCTTGGTCCGAGCGAATGCCTGCCGCACCGGCCTCCAAAAAAGGACCCAAGGCAAAAAAACGAGCGGTAATAAGATTAGGTAATAGTACCAAGGCTCCTGATGCTCAAAGTCCGACGAAATGAAACGACGCCAATGTTCATGTCCGAAAAAAAACTTTATAAATCCAGGCTCTCTTTTTTCCATCAAGAAATACCAGGGTCCCGCGACAAACAAAAAAATTGGAATTCCAAGATGCATCTGCATCCGGCGCAGCGTGTTCTGAATGCGACCGGTCAGCGCAAGATAAGCTCCAATGGATAAAGCCGGGATTGCAAGTGCGATAAGCCCTTTGGCCAAAAAAGCCAAGGCCAGCGAAACATAGAAGCAGCCGAACCAGGCGTCTTTGTTCTTTTCGGAATGGAGCCCTGAGTAGTAGGAGAAAAGACAGCCAAGGACGAATAGCGTAAAAACAGCGTCAATGATAAGGTATCGCCCAACCTGCAAATAGAACAAATTCGTGGCAAGGATGGCGCAGGCAAACAGAGAGGTCTTTCGTCCAAAGAACCGGAGGCAGAACCAGAATACCGCCCCTAAGACGCAGAGGCTCGCAAATGCCGGAACAAGTCTAGCCGCCCATTCGTTCTCCCCGAACATCGCGAATGATCCGGCGATCAGCCAATAAAACAGGATCGGTTTGCGCAAGTACCCGACCCCGTATAATGTTGGCTTGACCCAATCCCCGCTCCGGAGGATTTCTCTGGCTACTTCGGCATAGCGGCCCTCATCCGGGTTTCGGAACGCCCTATCCCCGAGACGAAAGAAAAGAAAAAAAGCGGCCGCGGAAAGCACTGCCACGAATAAACAAAGTGTGCGGCGCATCTATGTCGCCTCCCGAGCCCTATCCAGCGCTCTCTCGCAGTAAAACAGGATGGATCGCGTCAAATGCAGGGCTGGGTCATGCAGTTCGCGGCGGCTCAACCAGCGGAATTCCCGATGTTCCCGCTCATGCAGTTTCACGCGGTCACTCTTGGAAACACCAAAATAGACGAATGCGATATGCTTGTGAACGCCCTTGATGCGGTGCACGTCCATGTAGGATGGGGTCAAAATGGGTTTGACGTCCCGGTGAGCGATCGACGATTGTTTAAACGCCAGGATCCGCACTTTTAGCCCGCATTCCTCGCGGATTTCCTTGTAAAGGGCGATTTCCGGATCTTCATCCAGATCGACATGTCCGCCGATCGGGAGCCACTCTTTGTATTTCTTGTGATACACCAGGAGCACCCGGTCTTGGTGAACGATAAAAACAGAAACGACAAAATCGTAGAGCTTGTGAATGTGCGGCATGGCTTATTTGTGAAGCAAAAGGGCCGTCGCGAGTGCGAAGTAGGTGAAATTACTGACAATATCGGTGATCGTCGTGATCAGCGGTCCGGTGGCCGTCGCCGGGTCAATGCCGATGCGATGAAATAGGATCGGCTCCACCGCGCCCATTGTGGCAGCCACGGTCATGGACGTCCCCATCCCGATGGCAACGACGATCCCGAATTCAACGCCGTACTGGTGGCCATAAATGAGATAAGCAAATACGGCCAGCGCAAGTCCGTAAATACCGCCCAACATCACGCCCACGCTGAATTCGCGCCAGATCGCTTTAGCCCAATCTTTTTTCCCCTCCAAATGGCCGAGAGCCAAACTACGAACAATGATCGTTGCCGACTGGGAGCCCACGTTGCCCCCCATCCCTGCGATCAAAGGCGAAAATGACGCCAGCGCGAGTGCCTTGGCGAGGATCGGCTCGAAATGCTGAATGATCAGAGAAATGAGAAAACCTCCGCAAAGGGTTACGACAAGCCACGGCATACGAAAAAAAACAATCTTGAAAGCGGATTCTTCACGCAGATCTTTCGCGCGGGTACCCACCATCTTGGCGATATCCTCGGTCGCTTCCTGGCGAATGACGGAAAGAATGTCACTTACCGTCAAGACGCCGATCAGGCGACTTTCGGTGTCCACCACGGGCGCCGATGTCAGCTGGTACTTGGAAAAAAGCTTCGACACGTCCTCTTGATCGGTCTCAGGCGTCACCTTGATCATTTCAACCGAGTTCATCAGTTCATACAACTGCTCATCCGGGGGCGCTCCGACCAGATCCTGCAGCGACATCGTCCCCATCACTTTCCCATCGTCATCCGTGACAAACAGGGAATACAGATGCTCCTTTTGTCCCGGGCGAGTGACCGCCTGAAGTCTCAGGAGCGCTTGCTTCGCCGTCATCTTGGGCGGTAGCTTGACGAACTCGGGATGCATGAGACTACCCGCCGTGCACTCCGGATATTTCATGAGCGTGTCAATGTGCGCGAGCGCATCCTGGCGTTTAATTAAACTTGTCATTTTCTTCACCGCGCGGGGAGACATTTTATGGAAGATCTTGGCCAGGTCCGGTGATTCCATATTGTCGAGGAGTGGGGTAACATTTTCTTCGTTGAGCCTGGCCAAAAGCAGCCTTTGATCCTCCACCTCCAGGATCTCGAAAAGCTTCAAAGCCGCGCTCGACGGAAGCAACATGAAGATCTGCAGGCGCTCCTCCTCCTCGAACTTCCGCCAAACGTCCGCAAAATCAAGAGGGCTGCAGGCTTTCAGCACCTGCTTGAGCAAAGAATAGTTCTTTTCGGCTAAAAGTTCCCGGATTTCAGGAAAAAACAGGGCGATCGATTGAGGCTGGTTCATCGGAAGAAAATTCTAAGTAGTTTTGAAGTTGTAATACCCCAGGACTTCGACCGGACACCTCGATAAACCGACAAGGCGGTCATGGTGTTTCTTCATGAACCGGCGGTGATTATTTTCGGTTTTCCACGTGTAGAACGATGCGAATTGATAGGCCTCATTCACGCGAAGCAAGGTGTGATAACCCAGGAAACCTGCGGCTCGCCGGGCTTCCTTCTCCCATATCTTACAATCGCGC
This sequence comes from uncultured Planctomycetia bacterium, assembly GCA_964478015.1. Classification (GTDB taxonomy): domain Bacteria; phylum Omnitrophota; class Gorgyraeia; order 2-02-FULL-51-18; family 2-02-FULL-51-18; genus JAHFFM01. The sequence continues at coordinate 24,217 of CAYZGM010000007.1, read as the reverse complement.
TTGTAAGTCGGGACGTCCTTTTTCTGAATACGAAAAAGAACGAGATGGATGAACATGCTTTAGCCCGATTGAAGCGCCGCCCACGTTTTTTCACCCACCACGCCATCAGCCTTGAGGTTATGCCGTCTTTGAAAAGCCTTGATCGCCGCGCGTGTTTTTTTTCCCAACCGGCCGTCTATGGGACCGGGATCAAAACCGGCCCGATTCAGCGCCTTCTGGAGATCCGTTTCGGAAACGCCTGCGACCCTCAATATATTTTTAGGGTCCGACTGGCGCGACGAACTGAAATTCGACGTGGCTAACGAGCGGCTCCGGCTTTGCGCCACGTCTTGAAGACCCTGAATCTGCTGGTCTTTGGCTTGTAATTGTGCCTGCAATTCAGCGATCTGTTGTTGGGAATTTTGCGCCGGGTCCTGACGAACGGGCCTGGTTGTCGCGCATCCCGGGATCAGACTTAGAACGGTCAATACAAATAACCACGATTGGAACTTGTTGCGATTCATGTTGCCTCCGCCTTCTTCGATTGGGCTTGAAAAAAATAATTCTCAGAACAAAACGATTATACCTTGCCGTGTTTTTAGTGCAACAGAATTTACGTCTTCCGTCAAAAGCCATCCGTAGCGAAGCAATCTGTTATAATCACGCTCATGGAACCCCTGATCCAAGCGGACAAACTCCGAAAAGATTATGACGGGGCTTTGGCGCTTGAGAACTTATCTGTCTCCGTGTCGGCAGGCGAGATCGTCGGTCTTTTGGGACCCAACGGTGCAGGAAAAACGACCGCCCTCCATATTTTTTTGGGACTCTTGTCGCCCACGAGCGGCCAAGCGCGTGTCTTTGGCAAGGACCCCCTGATCCACAGAGCTCAATTGGCAAAAGAAATCAATTTTTCTTCCGCCTACACTCAGCTTCCCTCAAATCTAAAAGTCTTGGAAAACATGGCGATCTTTGCGAAGCTTTATCACGTAAGCGACGCAAAAAAAAGGATCCTCTCCCTGCTTGAGCTTTTTGAAATCGGGCACTTGCGCGACCGGGTGACCGGCGCCCTTTCCTCCGGCGAAAAGACGCGGCTCAACCTTGCAAAATGCCTGCTCAACAACCCGCGACTCCTGCTTCTGGATGAGCCAACCGCGAGTCTGGATCCTGAGATGGCTGACACCGTCCGGGGAATCTTAAAAAAAATTCAGAAAGAAACACGCGTCGGAATCCTCTACACCTCGCACAACATGCCGGAGGTGGAAGAAATCTGCAACCGAATCTATTTTATCCACGAGGGCCGTCTCATCGCGGAGGGCACGCCCCAAGAGGTCTTGAAGTCGTTCGAAAGCCGGACTCTGGACCAGGTGTTTATCAAAATCGTCCGTTCGGGGGATCTGGTGAGCCGGAAGAGTAAGGTTGCCCGATGAACGCCTCTCTTGAACGTATCCAGGCCATGATGCTCCGCTACCTCTATTTGCATCGGCGCAGTTTACCGCGGACCCTGGAAATCTTATTTTGGCCGGTGATGGAGCTCTTGGTGTGGGGGTTCGTGTCGGTCTATATCCGCAGCCTTTCTCCGACAACGCTCACGCACATCATCTTGGTCCTCATCAATGCCATGATCTTTTGGGACATTCTGTACCGAAGCCAACAAGCAGTCAGTATCGCCATCGTCGAAGACATTTGGACGCAGAACATCGTCAACATCCTGGTCTCACCTCTCAAGATCTGGGAATGGCTTTTCGCAACGTTTCTCTACGGACTCCTCAAGATCACCTTGATCACGACCATCCTTTCCCTCATCGCCTGCGCGCTATATCAATTCAACCTCGTCGACAATTTGGGGTTTTATCTTCTCCCGCTTGTTTTAAACCTGCTCCTCTTTGGTTGGGCGATGGGTGTTTTCACGTCGGCGCTGATCATCCGCTGGGGACATTCGGCCGAGGCGCTCGTCTGGGGAGTCCCCTACCTTCTTCAACCTCTTTCCGCGATCTACTATCCCCTCTCGGTCCTGCCCGCGTGGATGCAGTGCCTCTCAAGACTCCTTCCCAGCACCTATGTTTTTGAGGGCATGCGGCAGGTCACCGAAACAAAACACCTGCAGGCGGAATATTTCTGGATCGCGCTGGGGCTCAACGGCGTCTATTTTCTTCTCGGAGGCCTTTTCTTCTCCGCCATGTACCGCTCCGCCCGAAAATCCGGCCGCCTCGGCCGGCTGGGGATGGACTAGCGCCGAATCTAAGGCTCGGCGAAAAGGGATATCGGGGAAAAACTAAGGGCTAACGCGGAGGGAGCGGATGAGGCGGTCGGCGGTGGGTAAATAAGTGTCGAAATCGGCGGCGGTCGCAGAATAAGTCAGGACATGGGCTGTTCGGTCGATTAAGAATTTGTAATCTTTGAACATGAAAGACTGCCCGTGCATCGTGGCGGAGTATTTCATCACAATGGTGTCACGGCCAAGCCATTGGATCGTCACCTCTTCCAAGGCCTTGAAATCCGTCAAGAATTTTTGGGCCGATGCCACTCCCTTTCTGTGATAGTCCACAAGCGAAACATCGCCCGGCACCTTGCTGAGATCTTCCACCACAATCTGAACGTTCTCGGAGAACTTGTCTGACTCAGACTCGCGAGGTGAATAAAATGCGCTTACCTTGCCGACATCCTTGGCCCGCCACGTTTCCGGGTAATCCACCGAGTAAAGAAAATACCGATTTGTGTGAGTTTTCATTCCCTCTGCCGCAATCCCCTGGGTGACAAAACCCATCCACAGCAAGGCCTGCATCCCTAAAGACAAAATGTTTTTCATAACCGTTTAGTTTACCATGCGCCCCGAGTCCCACGATGAGATAGCTGCGGGAGTGGTTTGAATCTCGGAAAAGGCAATGGCTCGGGAGCCGGCGCGGGTTGGGACATGAGTTTTATGGGCTAGAAACCACATTATGATAATATTGCTTAATCTTGAATGTATATAGTTACTAATGTATACTATTTTATATGACAACGTCTGCTCAGTCGGTTACAAGTTTAAGGGTGCTTTTGGGGTTTTATACTGCGAGCGAGCGTTTTCTATGTTTTTTGGCGGCGCTTTGGATCGTTTTGGGGTTCCCGGTTTGGGGCAACCAGGCTATTTCTAATCTGCGGGGCGAATGGCTTGACCGTTCCGTTTCCGAAGTTTTAAGTGAAAAATACGCCGCTCACGTACAAGTCCAAAACGTACGTTTCAACGGCTGGTCAGACATTCAAATGGAATCCATTCGTGTGGACTCCCCGCAAGGTCAGCCCCTCATTCGGAGTTCGCGTGGCCGCTTGAGCCTTAAAAATATTGCCCTGTGGAAAAAAATGATCCTTGAGACGGAAATACGCCTGGAGGGGATCGAGTTTATGAAAGATTATTACCGCCCATTGCCCAATTTTAAGACCTGGGGGTTTTTATTTAAAAAACCAATTAAGGTGGACGAACTGCGCCTGCGTGTCGTGCAAAGCCAGACACAAACCCTGGTCGGGGTGCTCGATTGCGAATCCAAGGATGTGCGTGTCAACGGCGGACTTATGTTCGACAAGTTTGGCGGCTTGAAAGACCTGCTCAGCGTCTCAATCACGCCCTGGCTGATGGCGAGGTCCCTGGTCTAAACGGACGCCTTATCGGCTTCCTGTATTTTTCGCACGAGTTTCATGACGATTCTTCTGGGAACGAATTTTACCAAGGTGGCCATCACCCAATTCTTGACCCCGGGAATCACAATTCTCTTGCCTTGAATCATCGCCTCATAACCCTGTTCCGCCACATCCGCTGCCGCCATCGCGTGCTTCTTAAAAAGTTTCGAAGGCTGCATTCTCGCGGCATCCTGAAATCCGGTTTTCGTCGCGCCAGGACAAAGCGCGGTCACGGAGACCTTGGAGCCTGCCAATTCATCCGCGATTGCCTCCGAGAATGAAAGAACATAGGCCTTGGAGGCATAGTACACGGCCATCAGCGGCCCAGGTTGGAACGCGGCGGTGGAGGCGACGTTCAAAATAAATCCTCCGCCCCGTGCGATCATCGGCTTTAAAAAAAATTTGGTCAATTTTGTCAGGCTTGAGATGTTGAGGTCGAGAAGCTTCGACTCCCACAAGAGGTCCGTCTCCGAAAAATTTCCGAAGGAGCCGACCCCGGCGTTGTTGACAAGCGCGTCCACCCGCAAAGATTTGGCGTCGCACTCCCGAAAAAGCTCCTCGGCCCCCTGCGGTTCGCCCAGATCTTTCACAATCAAGTGGACCGCGACTCCATGTTCGGAGGATAATTTTGCCGCAAACTCTTTAAGTTTCTCTGAACTTCGCGCCACCAAAATTAAGTTCCAGCCCTCGCGCGCGAATACCTTGGCCAGCTCGTAGCCGATCCCTTTGGAAGCGCCCGTGATCAGCGCATTTTTGCCAAGAAAACGTTTTGGCAAAATTACCCCCTTTCTTTCTGCTCTTTGTTCTGCCGCTCCTCCCAGGCGAAGAGATCGATAAGATCGGCGTCCTTGGGATCAATGTTTAAGAATACGACGCCAACCTCGAAATAGTTCGGCTTGCTAAGCGGCCGCACGCGCAGCACCTGACCCGTCGCATGGAACGGCCAAAGGGAGAAGTGAATTTTAACCTTTAGATCAAGAAGATCGCCCTGGGAGAGGACCTCGCCCGTCTCAAAACAGAGGCCACCCTTGGAGATATCGCGGATAAAGGCGTGGCGCCATTCATCCGAGGGCTCAGACTCCTGACGTTGCCATTGCACCCACAGCTCTTTAGTGTAACGTTTGCTCTGGCGTCTCTCGGGACCTGAAAAGTCCACGGGAACTATAGTAGCGTTTTTCCATCTTTATAGAAACGGATAAGATCTTCGTAACCGCCGATCGGGATATCGTCGGCGAAGATCTGGGGCACGGTCCGGCGACCGCTTAAAGACGCAATCTTCTCGCGCATCGCATCATCATGGGTGACGTCAATGTCTTTGAAAGGGACATTCTTGGAACGAAGAAAATCTTTGGCGGCGTGACAATAGGGGCAATAATTCGTAGTGTAGATGACGACGTTCTTCGCCAAAGGTTACTTTCCCTTCTGGAGGCCCGCGGCTTCAAAGAGGGCTGCGGTCTCTTCCGGCGTAAGCTTTCTCTTCTCTCCCATTTTCATATCGGAAAGCGACAGAGGCCCGAAGCTCATCCTCTCAAGCTCCATGACGCCATGGCCAATTTTTTGGAAAATCCGACGGATCTGCCGCTTCTTTCCCTCGTGCAGAGTCACGGTCAACAGCGTTTGCTTCTTATCCCTTTTTTCTACCCGGATCTGGCAGGGCGCGGTCATTCCATCTTCCAACTCTACCCCGGCCTCCAATCGCTTGACCGCTTCGTCGGTGACAGACCCGCGCACCCTGGCGACATACCGTTTCTTCACGCCAAATTTAGGATGCGTCAGACGGAAAGCGAGCTCCCCATCATTGGTCATGAGGAGCAACCCTGTGGTGTCTCGGTCAAGACGCCCTACGGGAAAAAGACGCTCAGGGATCATGCGGAAATAATCTGCCACGGTCTTTTCAGCGTGGGGATCCTGAAGCGTGGTCATAACACCCTTGGGCTTGTAAAAAACGTAATACGCTTTTTTTTGTGGGACCCCGGCATTGAGAGGTTCTCCGTTGACGCGGATTTCATCTTTTTGCGCATCCACCCGAAATCCCTTTTCAAGGACGACCTGGCCGTTGACTTCGACCCTGCCCTCCTTGATCATGTTGACGACCCCGCGACGACTGGCAAGGCCAAAGCGCGCGAGCACGACCTGGAGGCGTTGGCTTGTTTTGGATTCCTCTTTCATGGCGTTCCTTAGGCGTTTTGGCGTTTGGTTCTTTTACGGGCTAGTGCGTCGAGGCTTCTTTTCCGGAGTCGGATATTTTTTGGTGTCACCTCGACAAGCTCGTCGGGGCCGATGAATTCGATCGCCAGCTCTAAATTCATTTCACGGGGAGGCGAAAGCACAATCGCATCATCCGCGCTGACGGATCGCATGTTGGTGAGTTTTTTTGTCTTGCAGGGACTGATGTCCAAATCTTCGTCGCGGGCGCTTTCTCCGATAATCATCCCCTCGTACACATCCACACCGGGGCTGACAAAAAGATCACCCCGCTCCTGGCAATTCGAAAGCGCATAGGACGTTGTGACCCCATTCTCGCAGGTAACAAGCGACCCGTGGGAGGCGCTCGACCAACCCTGTTCAATGGCCGGCTTGTATTCCTCAAAGATGTGATGCAGCACGGCCGTGCCGCGGGTCTTGGTCATCAAGGCCCCCTTCAACCCGATGACACCCCGCGTGGAGATCTGATACTCCAGGTGCAGTTCGCCCGTGGGCGTCTGCATCATGTTCTTGATAAGCCCGCGGCGCGGACCGATCTCCTCCATGACCGCCCCCTGGTACTGTTGGGGAACATCGATGGTCAAGAACTCATAGGGCTCAAGCTTCACACCGTTTTTTTCATGAAAAATAACCACCGGTTGCGAGACTTGCAACTCAAAACCTTCCCGGCGCATCGTTTCAATTAGAATAGATAAATGGAGCTCGCCCCGGCCTGAAACCAGGTAGGTATCCGGGCTTTGCGTTTCCTCCACGCGAAGCGAGACGTTGGTCTCAAGTTCCTTGAAAAGGCGATCCCGGATCGCGCGAGAGGTAACGAACTTTCCTTCCCGCCCGGCAAAAGGACTCGTGTTCACCCCAAAGGTCATCTGAACCGTAGGCTCATCAATCTTAAGCGGCGGCAGGGGCACCGGATTCACGGGATCCGTGATGGTTTCCCCGATCCCGATGTCCTGGAACCCCGCCACGGCCACAATATCTCCGGTGACCGCGCTGTCCACCTCCGTACGCTCCAGACCCTCGTAGGTCAAAAGACCTGTCACCTTGGTGTTAATTTGGCTTCCATCGCGGCGAATCAAAGCCACTGTCTGTGATCTCTGGATAACCCCGCCCGTGATTTTGCCAATGCCCATTTTTCCCTTATAGGAATCCTGAAGAAGCGCCAGGATAAATATTTGAAGCGGATCTTCTTTCTTCCCGTCAGGAGGCGGAACTTTTTCGAGAATCAGATCCAAAAGCGGCGAAATATTGTCCGACGGGTGCTTGAGGTCCAACGTGGCTGTGCCATTGAGCGCCGACGCATACACCGTCGGGAAATCCAATTGGTCGTTGTTGGCGTTCAATTCACAAAAAAGGTCAAAGGTACGGTTCATGACATCGTCTATCTGGGAATCATGGCGGTCTATCTTGTTCACGACAACAATGAGACGAAGACCGAACTCAAGCGCCTTGCGCAATACAAAGCGCGTCTGGGGCATCGGACCATCTTTCGCATCAATCACCAGGAGCGCCCCGTCCGCCATGCGAAGCGTCCTTTCGACCTCTCCGCCGAAATCCGCGTGGCCCGGGGTATCAATGATGTTGATCTTGGCTCCGCGGTAAGAAACACTGGCATTCTTCGCGCGGATCGTAATGCCGCGTTCTTTTTCCAAATCCATGGAATCCATGATGCATTCACCCATGTCCTGAATATTCCGATGAACATGGGTGTGCTTCAACAGCGCATCGACCAGGGTCGTTTTTCCATGGTCCACATGCGCGATAATCGCGACGTTTCGGATCTGATTTTTGTAAGTTTTGTCGCTCATAGAGCGGGGTAGTATAGCATAAGAGTCCTGAATTACTCCGTAAATTCCTCCGCGGTGAACACGCGGTGAACACACGCGGTGAACACAAACAGCTCAGTGTCCGGATCTTTCCAGCAATCCCTCGGCAAGTCCGTTTTCTGAGAGCAGAGCTCGGACAGGAATGCCTCCTTATCCCAAGCCGGCTCCCGGGCCACCTTGGGCAGAAAAACCCCAGAATGACCGCCCCGGGTCAGGATCACGCCATGTTTGCCCATTTCGATCTCGTCCGAGTTTTTCACGCGGATGGGCGGACTGAGAACTGAAACCTCATAAGTTAGCGCTTGAAGCTCTTGCCTTTTCTTGTGTCCTGCGAGGCGGCCTCCACGGCCATATGCCGCACGGCATCCGCCATCGGCTCCTCGGGGAAGACGCGTCCAATACACCCGCGGAGCATCCCTTGTTCGCGAATCGTAACAAACACCGCTCGGGGTTCTTTGAAGACCGAGGAGCCCGGAGGAACCTCCGGCAAGGACTGTCCCGAAACATGCGCTTCCACACTGCTGCGCGCCAAGCGAAGCAATGTCTTTTTGTCCTCCAAACCCAGAATAAGCTCGTCTTTTTTCGAGACCCCCGGATAGAAAGCAAGTGCTCCGTAGCCCACGACTCGGCTGCGATCCCCCGAAGATGCCGCGCTGGTTGCATAATGCAGTCTTTCGATGCGGGTCGGGCCGGAGAGCGCGGCAAGTTCAAGCAAGACCTCAACGGCCGCCCGGCCGCATAGTTCATTCTGTCCTGCATCCAGTCCTCGCCTCAGCCCCCGCGCATCCATTTTTCCAAGAAGCTCCAAGGTGCTTGAATCCATCCTCTGAGCCGCGTCTTCAGAGTGATAATGGCTCATATCCGAAGAGGCTACCACGAGGACTTTCTTTCCCCGGATATGCTTCCAAATGGCCCGGGCCAAGGCAGCTGTATTTTTGGGGGAGGGATCGCTTATCAAGATAGGCACGATCCGAAAATCTCTCAACGTCCTTTGAAGAAACGGGATTTGGGTTTCCAGGGAATGTTCGGTCGAATGGGCGGCGGGATTGAAGCCAAACGAGGGATCTTCGCTTAAAATAGTCTGCGCAAGTGCCGCGTCGATCTTCACAATTCCCAGAGGCGTTCGCCAATCACCCTCTGTCCAAACAGACGCTCCAGGGAAAAACGCGTTGTGATAGGGCCCGACCAATACCACCGTTTCCACATCCTCGTTTTGAATTCTGGCATAACCATACGCCGCCGTTTGTCCTGAATAGACATAACCCGCGTGCGGAACGATCAAGGCGGACGGGCTTTCCGGGGAACCGGCTGACCCGGGAATGGCCGTAAAAAAACCATCCACCATTGAGGAAAGCTCTGCCGAAGCCGCGGGGTAGAAAGAGCCGACAACAAAAGGACGCCTTTCGTCCTGGCCGAGACAGGGCGCTGACAAAAAGAAAAAAACGAGAATGAGAGTGGCTTGAAATCGTCGCATCATGAAAATATCATAACACAGGGCTCTCTAGAGAGATCTTTGGCCCTATGATAGAATCAGGCTGTCATGATCCGACTTAAGAATCTTGAAATCAAGTCTGGCGTTATCCAATCCCCCATGGCCGGTTGCACGGACTTGGCGTACCGCTTGCTCTCGCGCGAATATGGGATGGAGTTTTGTTTCCTGGAGATGGTGTCTGCCGAGGCCATGGTGCGCGGCAACAAGGGCACGGAGACGCTGATGAAAACGGTCGCAGAGGACCGTCCTTTAGGGGCGCAGATCGTGGGCTGCCGCCCGGAAGCCATGGGAGAAGCCGCTCGCATGGTGGAGGACATGGGCTATGGGTTGCTGGATATTAATTTTGGCTGCCCCGTGCCCAAGATCTATGGAGTGGGTGCCGGTTCTGCTCTTCTAAACCGCCCGAATGAAGCCAGGCAAATATTCAATGCCGTCGTCAGAGCGATCAAAAATATCCCCGTCACCGTTAAAATGCGTCTGGGCGTGCAAGACAGTTCAGGAAATGAGGCTGCGCAGATTGCGAAGATCGCCGAGGAATGCGGGCTTGACGCCGTGACCGTTCATGGCCGTACCCGGATTCAGGGTTATTCCGGAAGCGCCGATTATGAGGCGATCCGCCGCGTGAAAGACGCGGTGAAGATCCCCGTGATCGGCAACGGCGACATTTCGTCAGGCGCCGATGCTCTCCGGATGAAAAAAATTGCCGGCGTGGACGGCGTCATGATCGGTCGGGGCGCCTTGGGAAATCCCTGGCTTTTTAAAAATATTGAGAGGGCTTTGAACGGTGAACCGGAAGAAGCGGAGCCCGGGTTCGAAACGAAGAAAAGAACGCTCCTCAAACATTTTGAACTAGAGCTGGCCACACGCGAAGAAAGCACCGCTGTCCTTCACATGCGGCGCATCGCTTGCTGGTATTTTAAGAACATGCCGGGAGCGGCGAACTTCAGGACAAAAGTGAACCTTTGTACATCCGCTCAGGACATGCGGCGATTGATCGAAGAGTTTGGGCTTATCGGCTGATCTTAAGAACTTTGTACTTCAAAACTCCGGCCGGGATCTTGATCTCTGCGCTGTCCCCCACTTTTAAACCGAGAAGACCTTTGGCGATGGGGGAAGTCACCGATAGTTTTCCCTCGTCAAAATTGGCCTCATCCTGGGTCACGATGCTGTAGCTGAACTCCTCCTGGGTTTTCAAGTCTTTCAGGAGAACCGTCGCTCCGATCAGCACCTGGTCCCTAGCAATCTTCGACTCATCGATGATCTGGACACGGGAAAGCGTTTCTTCGTGGTCGTGGATTCTTTTTTCATTGAACGCCTGATTGTTCTTGGCGGCATCGTATTCCGCGTTTTCTTTCAGGTCCCCAAAAGCCCGGGCTTTCGCAATGTCATTTGCGATCTCACGGCGTTTGGTGGTCTTGAGATACTCCAGCTCTTTCACAAACCTCTCATATCCCTCGCGAGTCATTGGAATCTTGTCGCTCATGACGTTATCCTAGCACATCCAGCCTCATTTTCAATTTCTCCATCGGTAAGCCCACAACGTTCGAACGCGAACCCCGCACCCGCTCCACGATGGAAACGTCTTTGGACTGAAGCGCATAAGCGCCAGCCTTGTCGAGCGGGTGAATCTTTTTGAAATACCTCTTGATGGCCGACTTGTCCATTTTTTTCAGAAGCACGTGGGACTTTTCAGAAAAAATAATTTTTTTTATGATCCGCCCGTCTCGAATCTTCAACAGAGCCACGGCGGTAATCACCTCATGCCAATGTCCCGACAATGCGCCGAGCATCTGAAAAGCGTGCGCTCTATTTTTGGGTTTCCCCAGGATCTTTTTTTTAAAATAGACCACGGTATCCGCGGACAACACAATTCCGTTTCGGACTTTCAAAGCCGAAGAGCGCGCTTTTGCCTCCGCGTGCCGCTTGGTCAGCTGCATGGGTAAACGATCCCGGCCATCTGTTTCGCGGTAGGTCGGCCTGAGGATGGCAAAACGAATCTTTGCCTCTTTTAAAAGCGCCCGACGCCTGGGAGAAGAGGAGGCCAAGTAGATCATGCCGGCTGCCTTAAAAACTTTTCATGGCGGATCGTCCGGCGATGGCGCCGCTCGACCAGGACCATTGAAAATTAAAACCGCCGATGCGTCCGTCCACATCCAGGATTTCTCCTGCAAAATAAAGGCCTTTGACCATTTTCGACTCCATCGTCGCGACGTTCACTTCTTTCAAGGACACGCCGCCGGCAGTCACTTCCGCTTTTTTGTAGCCAACCACCCCGGAAACCTCCAGGGAATAATTCATCAGGCTCTGGACAAATTTTGCCCTCCAACCAACCGGCAGGTGATTCCGGCCGGTCCATCCGCATTTTTCGATCAGGCTCTGCGCAAAACGTTTGGGCAGCGCCTGACGCTCAGTCATGAATCGAAATAGACCCCCGGGCGTGTCGGAAATCACTTTGAGAGAATTGCGCAAGGTTTCTTCGTTGGAGGCCGGGAGAAAACACGCCTTGATCCTGGGCTCTGCATTTGCGTCCGCAACAGCGTAATGCCTGCTGATATCCAAGGCGGCAGGCCCGCTAAAACCGTTGTGGGTGAACAGCAAAGCACCCCGCGCTTGGGCCGTTTTCTTGCCTTTTAAATAAAAATCAAGACGTGCCTCAAGCGACACTCCGCTTAAGCTCGGCCACAGAGTATCCTGCGTTGTCAGCGGCGTCAAGGCGGGCGCCGTCGGGATGATGGTGTGGCCAAGACTGCGGGCAATCTGAAACCCGGTGCCATCGCTTCCGGTTTCCGGCAGGGAAAGACCCCCTGTACAAAGAACCACTTTGCGGGCACAAAAAGACGTGTTCTTTCCCTCGCCCTCGCCGTGAACGGCGGTGCACTCAAAATAGTCTTCCCGCCGGCGAATACGGCCAATCCTAAACGGCGTTTCCATGACCACGCCCGTTCGCGCGCTCTCTCTCAGCAAGGCCTCCAAGACAGTGCGGCCAGACCCCGTCACTGGAAAATATTTTCCGGATGACTCCAGCGAAAGCTCCACGCCGATTTCCTTAAAAAACCTGATTGTTTCGTCCGGTGTGAACGCCTCAAACACGTGGCGGATAAAGTGCCGGGCGCCGCCAAAATAATCCGATGGCTTCACTTCGACATTGGTTACATTGCAGCGCGTCCCGCCGGAAATAAGAATTTTTGCCCCGACTTTTTTTCTGGAATCAAAAAGGTGAATGGATCTGCCTTTAGCGGCCCCGAGAGAAACCGTCTGGCGATATCGAGCCGCTTGAATGGAGGTCATCAGTCCCGCAGCCCCCGCGCCCACCACGACAAGATCCAAGGTATCCATGCCTACTGACCTTTCACTAAATAATGGTCTGAGCGATGACTACCGTTTTTGGATCAACAAAAGACCGAAAGAAGCCAGCCGCTCAATGTCGGTCCATGGTTTTTGGGAAGAAAGCATCGCGAATGCGATGGATTTATGAGAGGAATAATTCGTGCCCACAAACGTGTGACGTGCGGCCCTGGTCCAGCCGGTCTTTCCCTTTACGAACTTTGGAATTTTCCAAAGCATTTTATTGTGCGCTCTAAATTCAATCCATCGGCCGTCGCTGCCACGAATCTTCGCCTCGGTCAAACCCATCATCTCATCGATACGCCCGTCTTTCATGGCCCGCCTCATCATTTTGGTCAGATCATACGCCGTGGTTAATTGTTTCCTGCGTTTTTCCGTGAGACCCGTGGAATTGATGAAATGCGTGTCTGTCATTCCAAGCGAGAGCGCTTTTTCATTCATGAGCTTGGCGAAGTCCGACTCATTTCCGGCAACCGCCTCCGCGAGAGCCACGGCTGCGTCATTCGAAGAAGAGACGAGGCAAGCCTTCAATAGGTCGCGCACAACATAAGTAGCACCCAGCGTTAAACCGGCCTTGCTGGGAGATTGGTTCGCGGCGTTTTGGCTGACCGGAACAGGATAATCCAGCGGCAGGTATTGCATCGCGACCAAGACAGTCATCATCTTTGTGGTGGACGCCGGCGGAAGTTTTTTTCGGGGCATTTTCCCGTGCAGGATGGAACCATCTCTGGCATCCACGATCACATAAGACTCAGCGGTCAGAAGAGGGTTGGTGTTTTTGCTGGACCTGGACAGCGCCTGAACTTCCAGCGGAGGTAGACACAGCCAAAACACCGCCAGCATCCCGCCTATTGCGCGGGTCTTTCGCCGAATCGTCATACCCCGATCAGAATTTCATGTTCAGGTTCGGATCCCCATTCTCATTGATGCTGATTTCGGAGGATTCGTTCACCGGAAAACCAAGTTTTTCTTGGGGAGGATTGAGTTGGCGATCTAATAGGAGGCCGTTAAGGTCGCTGCTCTCCACCTTGATGTCCGTATTCCTGGGAGACACGGCTTCCCCTGACCGGGCATCGCTGCAAACACCCCCAAGCAAGACCGCCGTCCACGTCAAGACGGTTAGGCCGGAGAGTTTTCTCCTAGAACGCTGGATGCGGAACGTTCCATCTTCGTTCTGCAAACGATGATTTTTTCCGAAACGGTCCCTCGTAAAATTAGACCCATGCGTTTCATCCTCTTTCACGTCCACGAGGTTATGAATGCTCATATGCGCTTTGAATTCCAGTTTATTCAGGGATCGACGCGTCGCCATCCCGGGATTTTATCATAACAACTAACTGTTGTTAAACTAAATGTAGGGGCATGGCGGATGGTGCCCCTTACGCATCGCCCCGGCAACCCCCTACGCGTAGCCTCCAACAAAGCTTTATGTTACAATATCGGCAGTATGACACGCTTAGAGAAAATTTGTTCAGTTTGCGGAACAACGGTGGACGTAGAGATCGAAACGGTGACGAACGTCATGCCGGAACCGGGAGAGATGTTTCCGGTTCTGCTTTGCAAACCGCATAAAAAGGCGCTGCAGGATCGGGTGCTGGATATCACGCTGGATGCGAAAAAAAATCTCTGTTATGTTTTAAAAAAGAAAACTGTTTGACGTAGGGGCATGGCGGACCCTGCCCCTACACGGATGTCCCGCCCAAATACGCCTCGCGAACCACAGGACTTTGGCGAATCTCCTCCACGGTGCCCTCGGCCACGAGGTTGCCTATTTCCAAAACGTAAACCCGGCTTGCCACCTTGAGCGCCATGTGGGCATTCTGTTCCACCAAAAGAATGGTCTTTCCTTGGCGGTGAATGGATTCGATTATTTTAAATATCGTGGAAACAAAAATAGGCGCCAACCCCAGGGAGGGCTCGTCCAAAAGAAGAACCGAGGGGCGGGACATCAAGGCGCGACCAATTGCCAGCATTTGCTGCTCCCCGCCGGAAAGTGTTCCCGCACTTTGCTTCCGGCGCCGTTTTAGAATCGGAAAATTACTAAAAACACTCTCCAGGTCTTTTTTTACCTCCGTCTTATCCGTGCGCGTGTAAGCCCCCAACTCCAAATTCTCGAGAACGTCCAATTTCTGGAATATCTTCCGCCCTTCAGGCACATGGGAAATACCCGCCCTCACGATCGCCTCGACGGACAAACTTGAGATAGACTTCCCTTGGTACTGCACCTCTCCCGCGGTGGGCCTTAACAAACCTGAAATCGTCTTTAACACGGTGGTCTTGCCGGCGCCATTGGCGCCCAAAAGCGCCACGATCTCTCCCTGCCTGACGGCAAGAGAAACTCCTTTCAAGCATTCGGCGGGACCATAACGAGTGTAGACATGTTTCAGTTCTAATAAAGCGCTCATGTCTCCGAACTCCCTGCCTGTCCGGCAGGCAGGCGAACGCCTGACTCCGAATTTGTCTCTCCCAAATACGCCCTAATCACCCGCGGGTCATTTTGGACTCTCTCCGGAGAACCCTCGGCAATCTTTGCGCCCTCATCCATCACCACGATTTTATCGGACAGCGGCATCACCACTTTCATGTCATGCTCAATGAGGAGGACCGCGGTCCCCTTTTCTCGGATACAACGAATGAGCCCCGCCAATTCTTCTTTCTCCGTAGGATTCATCCCTGCCGCGGGCTCATCGAGCAGCAACAACGTGGGCTGCGATGCCAACGCTCGCGCCATCTCCAGCCGCTTTTGGCTTCCGTAGGACAAGTTCTGAGCGATCTCGTCGCTATTTCGGTCCAGACCCACGAACTTCAATAGCTCCATGCTCTTTTCAAAGATCCAGTTTTCTTCGGCATAGAACCTTTTCGTTCGCGCGAACGCATCCCAAAGCCCCGACCGTGTCCTGGCGTGAAACCCGACGGACACATTTTCAAGCGCTGTCATGTGCTTAAAAATACGTAAATTTTGGAATGTTCGCGCGATGCCTTTTTTTAAGATACGGTGCGCGGCCATGCCCTGCAACCGCTCACAGCCCTGGCCAAACAAAATTTCCCCCTCCTCTGTCGCCAGAAGGCCTGTGATCCCGTTAAAAAATGAGGTTTTGCCTGCACCGTTAGGCCCGATCAATCCCACGATCTGTCCGGGCTCGACGTCCAGGTCCATTCGCTTAAGCGCATGAACACCCCCGAAGCGTTTCGACAGACCTTTCACCCTAAGAAGCGCCATTGGAACCCTTTCTAGATCCGAGTTCGCGCCGTATGATCTGGCTGCCCAAGATTCCCTGAGGACGAAAGATCATCATGAGAATCATCACCAATCCAAAAATGAGCATCCGGTAGACCGCAAACCCCCTTAAGAGCTCAGGCAAAATACCCAGAACCAATGCTCCTAGCACCGCACCCCAAATATTCCCCATTCCACCCAACACCACCATGGCCAAAATCAGCACCGAGAGAACAAAATCAAAACTGTCGGGCGTGATAACCGTTTGTTTCGCGGCAAAAACCGCCCCAGCCAAACCTGCAATGAACGAGCTCACCCCAAAAGCCACGAGTTTCACATGCAGCGCAGGCACGCCCATGCAAGAGGCGGCTATTTCATCTTCGCGGACCGCAACCAATGCCCGGCCGATCTTGGAACGGCACATGCGAAAAAGCAGAAACGCCGTTACCACGATCATGATCAACACCAAATAGAAATAGGGCGTTGGATTCACGGAAAATGAAAATCCAAACAATTTTGGACGGGCAATCCCCAAAAGACCGTTGGGTCCGCCTGTCCACTGGTCCAAATTGTTGAACGCAATGCGCGTGATTTCTCCAAAACCGAGCGTCGTGATAGCTAAATAATCCCCGCGCACACGAATAGAGGGGATGCCTATCAAAAATCCAAACAACATTGAAACAACCCCCGCCGCCGGCAATCCGCACCAAAAGGACCAGTGCCAATGCAAATTTAAAAGCGCGTAGGTGTAGGCGCCGATCGCAAAAAATGCGGCGTAGCCGAGATTCAGGAGACCCGTCAAACCCACAACCACGTTCAATCCCATGGCCAGAAGCGCAAAAATACCGACACCGGTCAATAGATCCAAATGGTATGTATTTTTGTCGAAAACCGGGACTAAAAAAAATGGTCCTAAGAAAAGAATGATCTGAAATTTATAAGGCAGGTTCTTTATTTTTTCGGATAAGCGGTCGAGGGTCATCCGTTAGACTTTTTCCGGCACATTCTCGCCCAGAATGCCTGATGGTCTGAAAAGAAGCAGGATGATCAGCAAGCCAAACGCGAACACATCTTTCCATTCGGAAGAAACGTATCCCGCGCCAAAACCCTCGAAGATCCCCAAGAGGATACCGCCGATCATGGCGCCCGGGATGGAGCCAATACCCCCAAACACCGCCGCTGTAAATGCCTTGATACCGGCAAGATATCCGTCATGAAAATTAAGGCTTCCGTAATTCATGGCAAAAAGCGACCCGCCCACCGCCGCAAGCGCCGATCCCAGAACAAAGGTCGTCTGGATCACGCCGTTCACGGAGATCCCCATGAGCGAAGCGGCTTCCTGGTTTTCCGATGTTGCACGCATCGCCTTGCCCATCTTGGTTCGTTTGACAAATAGAGTCAAAAGGGCCATCAAAGACAGCGCCGTGACAAAAATAAGGAGTTGAATCAAGGAAACCGTGATGCCGCCCAAATCGATCTGCCAGCGAGGCAACACATCAGGCATATTTTTTTCTTTGGAACCATAGAAAATCATCACCGCATTCTGCAGAACAAAGGACATACCAATGGAACTAATAAGTGCCGTGAGTTTCGGAGAACCCCGAAGAGGCCGGTAGGCCGTCCTTTCGATGACCGCGCCCAGAAGCGCGCATCCCAGCATGGAGAATATAAGAAGGAATGGCAGGACTACCCAAAAAGAAAGCCCTGCCCAAAGAGAGGTCACGAAGCCCGCAGCTGTCAACGCAAGATACCCCCCTACCATGAACACCTCGCCATGCGCAAAATTGATAAGCTGGAGAACTCCGTAGACCATGGTGTAACCAAGCGCGATGAGCGCGTACACCATGCCAATCGTCAGACCATTTAGCAGCTGCTGAAAAAAAAGTTGAAGATCAAGATTCATGAACGAGCTTGAGGGTCAGAATTGTCTTTTATTTCTTTCAAAAACTTGAACTTGCCACTCTCCATCTTGAATACGCCCACACTTTTTCCCAAAGCGTCTCCATTCTTGTCGAAGTTGATGGGGCCAAGAACCCCCGGAAAATCCCGAATGGTGCGCATCTGGGCCAAAACGGCCTCCCGGTCTTTTTTTCCTGCCCGGCGCACCGCCTCGATCAAAACATTTGCTGCGTCATAACCATACGCGGAAAAAGAGCCTATCTCACCGTAGCGCGCCTCGTAGCGCGCCACGAAATCCTTGGCTTCCGGGACATCGTGCGGATCGACGCCCAGCATCGTCGCGTAGGTGCCCTCCACGATATCCGGCCCGGCCAACGGAGCTAGGGATGCCTCAAAAATACCGTCGCCGCCCATCCACCGGGTCTTCAAACCGATCCTTTGGGCCTGCTTCAGAAGAAGCGCCATTTCGGGATAAATGCCTCCAAAAAAAATAAGGTCAGGATTCACAAACTTCACCTTGGTGAGGAGCGGCATGAAATCCTTTTCGCCCTGGGTAATTCCATCGTGGCGGATCACCTCTCCGCCCAACGCCTTGAACATCTTCTCAAATTGGTCAGCCAGCCCACGCCCATAAGTCGTTTGGTCATCAAGAATGGCGACCCGTGCAACCTTGAGATCGTTCCAGACAAAAAAAGACGCGGCCGAGGCTTGCACCAGATCCGTCGCGCATACACGAAAGAACGTGTCAAATCCCTGTTTCGATATTTCTGGGTTGGTGGAGGCTGGTGAGATCTGGACGAGACGCCCCTCATGATAGATCGCAGACGCAGCTTTCGAGCAACTGGAATTAAAATGTCCGACCACGCCCAACACATCGGGATCCGCAATGAGCTTATTCGCTACCAAAACAGCCTGTGTGGGATTGTGCTGATCATCCAGCGGCTCAAATTTCAGCTTGGTGTTGCCAAATACAGGCCCGCGGATATTGGCATCCTCTACGGCCATCTTGGCGCCCTGCATCACGCCCAGACCAATGAATGCCTGATCGCCCGTGAGAGGCGCGGCTAAACCGATGATAACCTCATCGTCTTTCGCAAAAACGGACGTGGCAAGAATCAAAATGAAGATAAAAGGCAAGAATGCGATTTTTATTGGGCGACGCATAGGGACACGCGGCAATCTTTCTTAAGCCGATTTAGAGCGCTTGATGCTGCGCAGAACGACCTCGATCACCTGTTCTAGATCTTCAAAGCTTCCCATTTTTGAAAAAAATCCCGAAATGTTAAGGTCTTTGGTTTTGTGGATCATCGCATCGTCGGCATGCGCCGTGACCATGACAATCGGAATGGTTTTGTTGAATTCGCGGATCTTTGTGATCATCTCGATCCCATTCATCCCCTCCATCTTGAAGTCCGCAAAGACGATATCGATGTCGGGGGTTTTCTTCAGCGTTTCGATGCCGTTCGGTCCGTTGAGGGCGGTGACGACTTGATAACCCCGGTTGCGCATCCAATAGGTCATGGTCTCTAAAAAATCGGGTTGATCGTCAACAAATAAAATACTGATCGCTTTCAGCATCAGGACCCTCCTATGACCGTTTGCTGCTTGGTAGGCAGAATAAATGTGAATTTAGAACCCTTGTCTTCTTCGCTTTCGGCATAAATTTTTCCACCATGTCTTTCCACGATTTCCTTTGAAATGCACAGTCCCAGGCCCGTGCCGCTAACGCCCTGCTGGTTTCCAAATTGTTCAAAGCGCCCGAAAAGTTTCGGCAAGTCCTCTTTCGCAATCCCAACCCCGGTGTCCTGGACCGAGACTTTCACCGAAGCCTCGTCGGCCCATCCGCTCGACACGGTGATCTTTCCGCCGGTCGGGGTGAATTTAATCGCATTCCCGATCAGGTTGTTCAGCACCTGAGTTATTCTAACAGAATCCATGGGAATTTCGGGTAAACTTTTATCAACGTCTTTTTCCAGCTCAATGTCCTTCGATTTGGCCCAGGTACTCAGCGATTCACAGGCATTGAGGATCAGCTTATCAAGCCGTGCCGGCATAAACTTGAGTCTCATCTTTCCGGACTCGATCTTGGCGATGTCGAGCAGGTCCTCCACCAGACGGGTGAGGTGCTGCAGGTTCCTGTGAATGATCCCTACAAAGTTTTGTTGGACATCCGTCAGCGGGGCGCCTTTTTTATCAAGCAGGATCTCCACGGCTTTCTGCATGGCCACAATCGGAGTGCGCAACTCATGAGTCACGTTTGAAACAAAACGACTCTTGATCTCATCCAACTCTTTCTGCTTCGTGATGTCCGTGAGGACATTCACCATGCCGACCGTGTGCCCATTTTCGTCCTGGATCACGGCGCTGGATTGGCGAATGGTTTTTTTTACGTTCTCATCCTTAGAGGTGTACTCGACGACTTTTTCACCGGTCCCCTCCACCTCACGCGTGAGAGAAACCATGTATTCGGAGCCGACGTTGTCCGTGATGGATTGTCCGATCTTTTTTTCGCCGGTGACCCCCAAAAGTCTCTCTGCCGCGGGATTCATGAGAAGAACCTCACCCTTTTGGTTGACGACTACCAATCCCTCGGCAATGCTCTTAACCACGGCCTCCGTATTCTTTTTTTCAGCGTCCACACGCTTATAATCACGCTGCGCTTGATCAAATTTCTCCAGCGTTTTCGTGTACTGTCGGCGAACGCCCTCGACCTCCTGGTTTTTTTCCTGGACCATCACCTGGTACTTCACGGAATACTCCTCTTTCACTTCCTTAAGACGCGTCTCGGTCTCCTCCTCCACTATCTTGGAAATTGCCTGCACGGTGAAATTTTGGTCGGCGGTACGAATAGGCAGGCTCTGTAACTTTTCCCGCAGAGAATTTGTGACCGAGGGGCTCACGGTCACGGTGGGCGCATCTTCGTTCCGTTCCTTGAAACGAAGCTCCTTCTTGGACTGTGCCGTCTTGTTCAATAAAACAGCCGTCCCTATGGCTACGGCCGCGGTAAGAACGATCAGCACCAAGGCGGTCAGGGAAAAGCTTTCTCCGGAAACATCTGCGAGAAAAAAAGGGAAAGGAGCGGGGATCACCATGAGCTCAAAAAAACCCCGGGAAATCCCGGGGGTTTTTCTCAACAAAGGCCACTTTTTTTTATTTATTGGTCGACGTTTGTCGTAGAGGTGGGTTGGGGAGCGCCGAGAAGATATGGCTCCAACGCGGCCCACGTTTTTGGGCCCACCTTGCCATCCGCTTTCAGATTGTTTGCAGTCTGGAATTTCATGATGGCCCTCTTTGACCCGGGACCGATTTTCCCGTCAATGGCCCCCTGATAAAGCCCCGCATTTGTGAGCGCGGTCTGAATCTTTTGCTCCTGATTTAAACTGCCTATTTCAGTCGAGGCCGCATCGACGCTAAACGCTTTGGAGGCGGTGCTCGCCATGGGCCCGGCGATCGGAGGAACCCCTTGTGTAATCGGAGACGTTTCAATTGGCAACACTTCCACGGATGCCTGCTGGCTGGTCGTCGAATTCTGCGACAGCTGGGCCAGTTCCTCGCTGTTGGAGGAGACCGAGTCGAAACCGGTACCGTTGATGCTGGCTTGCTCGGTGGATTTCTTCGCACATCCGGTCAGCACTAACGTAAAGCCCATCAATACAAACGCAGATACTTTCAAATTCTTCATGAGTATTCCTTCCTTCGTTGTGGAGTTTCTAAAAAGTTGCGGCACCATAAGATGCGAAAAGTATACTCGCGGCGCTTTAGAATGTCAAGAAACCGCAACAGAAACTGCAGCAGAAACACCGCAAACAACTGAATCGAGTAAGGCCATAGGACGCCGCTATCTTTCAGCGCCTCGCCTTTCCGCGGGTACCTAAATTTCGGAAAGAGCATCTCGCGATATTTGGGCTGTGCCGGGCAACAGGCAAAAAGACTATGGGTGTAAGGAAGAAGAGGCTACCTTGGCGAGGACTTCGCGGTAGGCTTCGAACGTCAAGGGTTTTGAAAGCAAATAGTCTGCGCCGGCGGGGTGCTCGCCCTTGGCTTTCATCAGCTCCCCAAAACCCGTGAGCATGACGAGGGGTGTTTTCGGCGATATCTTCTTAATCTCGATAATCAGCTGATCCCCGCTCATTTCGGGCATGGCGCGATCGGTGATGACAAGATCAAATTTTTTTTGGTTAAAAATTTTCAGCGCCTCACGGCCGTCACCCGCGGTGTCTACCTCGTGTCCGTCTCCGGACAGATACTCACGCAACACATCCCGCACCATCGCCTCATCGTCCACAACGAGCACGCTTATTTTTTTGACAATTTTCTTGAGAACATGCTCGGGCGCTCTTCCCTCGAAACCCTGGGCTGCCCTTATCGGCAATCGGATCAAAAAAACGGATCCTTGACCCGGCTGACTATTGATCTCAATGGTCCCCTCATGCCGCCGCACAACGCCGTACACCATGGAAAGCCCCAACCCGGTGCCCCCTCTTCCCTTGGTGGAAAAAAAAGGCTCAAAACAACGCTGGCGCGTCGCCTCATCCATTCCGGCGCCGCTGTCGGACACCTCAATAACAAGATTGGTTCCATCCAATCGCGTCTTAAACTGGATCAAACCCCCTTTAGGCATGGCATCCAACGCATTGAAAATCAAGTTGATGAGGGCCTCTCGAATCGAGCCTTCATTGCCAACGATCTCAGGCACAGACTCAAGCTTCAACGAGACGCGAACATCCACCCCCTTGGCGCGGCACTCCTCGCGCCATTTTGGCTGGGTTAGATGAACCGCTTGTTCGATTGTCTTGTTCACATCCATCGGCAATAGGTTTTCTATTTTTTCTTTTTGCCGATAGAATTCTCTCAAACCCGAAACAATATGCATGGCGTCCCGCGCAGAGGTGTTGATCATCTCCACGTATTTTCGAACTTTCTGCGCGTCTGCCATCACTTCGGGACGGTTCATGAGGATCTCGCTGAATCCCAAAACGGGCATCAACGAGTTTGAAAAATCGTGCGCAATCCCGCTGGCTAGCTGGCCGATGGCGGCCATGCGCTCTTGTTGAATCACCTTATGCTGGATCTTCTGAAGCTCGGTTTGCGTTTTGAGATGCCTGAGAATGCTTTCTCGGAGCGCCTCCTGTTCTAAGATCCGGTCCGTGATGTCGCGGGCATTGATGATCGTTTTGTAGTGCCCGTCTTCCTCGTCCACGCGTTTTCCAACGGCCTCCACCCCTCGCCAGGAACCGTCCTTGCGACGAAAACGGAATTCCATCGACAAGTCCTTTTTTTCGTGGTCACTCGTCAGGATAAAACGCGCGTTTTCCGCATCCTCCGCGTGAATAAAGTTTAAAAGATTCTGCCCGATAAACCCGTCGGTTTCATAACCAAGAAGTTTTGTCACGGAGGGGCTAGCATAGCCGATAACGCCGGCATCGTTTAAAACAAGGATGATGTCGCCAGCGTTCTCGATAAGGGACCGGAAGTGCTCTTCGCTTTTCCGCAGCCCTTGCAGCGTCCGATCTAAAATATGGCTCAACGTGCCGGTCACGCGATTGGATAGAACAAGGTCCGGAGCGTAAGATTCGAATGATTCAAATAAATCCTCTTTTTTCCGGACATGCCTTAATTCAAAGGATAGCCCCAGGGACTGAAGCTCTTTTTTGATAAGTTCGGCATCTGCTTTTTCACCCTCAAGCAGCAGAATTCGGAGCGGAGAATTCATCGCTTTAAATTATTTAATATGGGCGTCAATGCAATCCAGAAGCTCGGTCATCGCGAGAATCGGCTTTGCAATGTAGGGATAGCCGCCGATCGTGCCGCCCCGGGACTCTACTTCGGCTTTTGTCACGATCCCGGTTAGGAAAACGATGGGCGTTTTGCATATGCTGGGGTCGTTTTTGATCTTATCGGCCAATCCATCACCGCTCATGTCATTCATCATGATATCCAGAAAGATCAGATCCGGCCGAAATGATTTTGCGGTTTGATAGCCCATTTCCCCCGAATTCGCCGTCCGGACCTCGAAACGGCCCGTGCCTTCGAGGTAGGTCTTTAGGAAAACGGTGATATTATGCTCGTCGTCCACCAGAAGTATTTTCTTCACAAATCTCCTCTATACAATAATATGTAATGATTAGCATTATTATACATTACATGCTTATAATTATCAAGTGATTCTTCGATTTTTTTAGGTGATTTCTTGGATGGAAAAGCTCGGCTTACCGGAATAGAATGCGCCACTAAACGCGGCATAGGCGAGTCCAAAAAGAACGAGTGCCAGCACAAGGATCGTAAAAGAAACAACCGGGCTACTCCAAAATCTCTTTGTTTTGTGGCCCGGGTCAGGACTGGTTGGCCTGGGATCGGCAGGACGCCGCGGCGGTTTGGCTCTTGGAACCTCGGGCGTGCGGGTAAGAGTTTCATAGGCTTCGTTGATCCATTTCATTCCCTCCTCCGCCTTGCTCATGAGGCGCGGATCATGAGAAAAGCGATCAGGATGCCACACTTTTACGAGATCGTGATAAGCCTCCTTGATCTCCGATTCGGTCGCATTTTGTTTACTGACCTTTCACTAACTAATGGGCACACTGGAAGTCCGGATCTATGTCAAAT
>CAYZGM010000006.1:31641-48289 GCA_964478015.1 uncultured Planctomycetia bacterium | reverse complement strand
ACAACTGGAAGGATAAGCCCTTAAAGCAATTTACCCAATTTGATTGACGTGACCGCTGGATCTGAGATAGTGCTCTACGGATATAAAATTGGTACAATGGAGAGCATAAAAAAACAAGGGTTTGTATGAAAATAAATACCCGTCACACCGAAGATTGGCTCATCGATTATGTGAATCTCAAGTTGAGTTTCATGGGATATGCGGTCTCGGACAGGAACGGCGGACGCCATTCGGAATTTTTGAAAGTTGTCAGCCCTATCCTGAGGAGCCACCAGGAAAAAAATCGGCTTCTCTCGCAGCACCTCTGCCCCGCAGATCAGCGCATCCAGGATTTTCTGAATGATTATTTAAAGGGCTCCGCCGCTTCTCTCGTGCGGTTGCCCTCGCAGACTTTTATTATGGACTGTCCCGGAATGGTGCGCGTGATGTCATTGCCGCCGGATAAGAACTCTTTCACCTCCGACATTGTCCAATCTTACCGTGTCCGCCAAGGCGTTCTGCATAACCCGAAGAATGATCGAAGGACCACTCAGGGAGTTTTCCACATCACCGAAGGGGGGATGCCGATTCCGGACGACAAGATCAGCGTGCCGAAGCATGTTTTTGCGAAACTTCTTTTGGAAGCATTGAATCCCCCGCGAGAACTCATGGTTTTGCCTTTTACATCGACACAACCGGTGAAAGCGGAACTTTTTGCTTCGCTTCTTTTGCGTCCTGTGGTTTGCCCGGCTGTCGAGGGACTGATGAGTGAAAAGACGATGGAGATTCGTTTTTTTGCCCCAGGGAATCTTGTTAGCAATCTCGATTTTGTCGAATCCATTTTTGGGAATGCCGGAGACCCGTATCTCCCGGAGTGTGATGCGGCGCTCGATATCGAGCAATGGACCGGACATACCGGCTGCGTGATCCTGGCGCCGCACCTCACTCACCTGAAGAAAAAAGAGCTTGGCCTGCCCCACTATCAGGAAGCCACTCCACGGCAGAAGAGGGATGGGATGTGCTGGAAGACTCCTGATGAATTTTACAATGACGGGGGTGCGTTCAAGATCACCTGCCGAGATGAACGGGGAGTGATCGTGACTGTGATTGCGGATAATTATTTTGGGTATTGCAAAAAAGAGGTCAAAACCCAGATCAGTTATGCGGCCAATCTCTACGGTCTTTGTGAGGAGGAGCATTCGGGCGGCGCCATTGCATTTGCCAGTTACGATCTCGGCGAGGAGTTTTCTCTGGACCCGGCTTTTTCCCGAAGCTCCAACACATTCGATCAGGTGATCCGTTTGAACGAAGGGTGTTTTGAGCTGAAGCCGGAGGGCTATGCGATCGACCGGCAGTACCGAGACATCCTGCTGATGCCAGAGAGCACCAAGTTCAATCTGCAGGATTCCTCCGCGACCTGGGAAAAGGGCGGCAAAAAAAGAAAGATCCGTTTGCTGACGGATCATATTTACATGATGCCTTCGGGCTATAAGATCCATTTCAAAAAGCAGACCGGCGGAGGCGCTTGGCATTTGATCGGCACGGTCGCAGACGGTGTTCTCTGCCATAAACCCTGCACCGTCTCCGGCGGAGGCAAATCCGAAATATCCAAATCTATTGTGGATGCGATGATCCAGGGGCCTGTGTTCACGGCGGACTTTCACCGGGACATGGAGCAGGTGGCTGAATTTTTAAACCGCGATTATAGCGGACGTTTTAAAAAGGATTTTTCCAAGACGCGGGCGAGCCGTCCGATCCTAAGTTCCGAGCGATCGTTGGGCTCGGTAATCAAGCTTTTCACCGTTTCTTCCGAATACACGGAGGCCTACAACCGTTGGCTGAGGGGCATTCCGGATTATCTCAAGGAGATCCTGTTCACCGTGAAACGTTTTTATCGAGTGGAATGGGGCAGCGACTGGAAAAAAAATTTTTCCGTGGATGTGGTAAACGGACAAAACGGGAACGAACTTAAGTTCAACAACCAGAAGTTGATCGCCAATTATCTGCGTGTCGGTCACGAAAAAGACGGCTCGTGGAGGATTTTTCGTGTTCGGCAGGATTATGCCGCGGCGGAAAAGATCCAGGTGGCCGATGATATTACCGCATCCGTGGTGGTGCCAAGATCCGCGCTAGAGGGGCTGGATCCGGAATACCGCAACCCGAGTGTGAAGTTTTTGACCAACTGCGAGCATCATCTATTTCAGCGGCCGGATGATGCCATCAACCCGGGTTATGACAAACAGACGGAATCCGATCTGGCATCCCCGGGGAACTTTCTTTCCAATTTTGAGCCCCTGACGTTGAAAGAGATCAAAGATGTTGTTGAAGACGCGATCCAATTTGATCATTTCACCGAACCGATGAAAAATCTACTGGTCGATTTTATGAAAGAAGGGAGCGAAGAGAAGTTTGTTGTTTCCTCGGCACAGCCGCGGATCGTGGAGGGCAAGGTTTCAAAAAATCCGCGCTATTTGCAGAAGAGGCCGGACTACGTTCATCCCCGGAAAAATTATGTCGCCTCGCTTGGCACGAGGCTTTTTCGCAAAATCGCAAGCGGCAAACCGGTGTATTTTCCGGTGAACGCAGTGCTGCCGGGGCGGAGAAACAATCCGCCGGACCGAAAAAATGGAATTCCCGCGTTGGCGGTTTACAATCCCATCCATTACCAGGAGCTGCCTGAACTTTTTCTCGATTTCATTTGCTCCTTGACCGGCAAGTCCCCCTCCACGACGGGGTTCGGCTCGGAGGGCGCTTTGACCAAAGGGCCTTTCAATGCGCTTTGGCCGGTGGTGGACCTCAACAATGCGTTGGTGTCTTTTTTGGCGACCGAGTCACATGGATTTACTTCGGCAGCCGGCACGATCGGTCCCAATTACCGCGTCGACCACGATGTTAGTTTCTTAATGCCTGAGATATGGTGTCGCATGCGGCCCGATGAACAGGATCCCGCATTTCTTATCCAGAACGGCTACTTTGAAAAGGTGAAAGATTTTCATCATGAAGGAAAGTTGGTTCGTGCAAGTATTCTCGGATTTCGCGTGACACAGAAGTTTGTGAACGCATTTTTGGGGAGAATTTTTAGCAATCCCAACATTGTTTTTAACGAAGAGATGCTTGCCCCGGAAAAGCAGGGCATGAAGATTTTTGTGGATGGTATTTTCAACATCCTGGAAACGCAAAAACGTGTTGCGGAGCATTATTTTCAGGACGGAAGCGTGGAGGCGGCATGTCCACCCCTCAAGGCGCTGCTGCATATCATGAGATCAGGCAATTTCGAGGGGATGTCGCTGGAAGACGAACGGCTCCGCCAGATGTTTACAAGAGAAGCAATGATGAAGAGCGATTGGTATCAGGCGCGACTTCGGGCCAAACAAATGCGAGACGTCGCTCTTTATCAAAAGCATACGGCAAGATTGGAGAATTTTCTGTCTATGCAGAGCCACTCCGATGCGGCTAATGAGCTGCATATTGCCGAACGTCTGGAGATGGCAAAGAACGAGCTCCGTCGCATCCAGTCGGAGGAGTACCTACAGACCCTTTTTGGGACCCTGGGAGCAGACCCCCTTGAGAAGCAGGCACGGGCATAAATATTCACCCCATGGACGGATATTCAAGCCAAGGGCATGAAACTTGCGCTATAACCCCATATAGGATATACTTATCCAGAATAAGGAGAATGGAGTATTCATGAGGCAGGACTTAAGCGGCCGTCCAGTGGTGCGGCCGCATTCTTTTCATATCCCCGTGATGGGGACAGGTTTTACCATCGATACCCCCTTAAAGGTGGCCAGGTACGGTATTTCCAGCGTCATTTCCTTGGGCGACGACAAGCTCGTCGAGAAGATACGGAAGTACTACTGCGGGCTTACCCATGAGCCCTATGAGCCGATCCTGGAGTCCGGGAAAGAGCACCGGGCCATGCGTATCACGGCCTACTTGGATCTTGTGGACCGGCTCGTTCGCCGGCAGATCCAAGACATCAAAGAGCTACCATTCGAAGAAAAAAATGATCTCTCCGTATACTTTGAGTTGTTGAGCGACGCCTCTCCCCTGAAACAGGAATACATTCGTATGCTGGCGACAAAAGACAAGGACGAAAAAGCATCCAGACAAGTCTCGCTCCGCGAGCAAGTCACCGCCGGTTCCATCGATGTCAACATTATGACTAAGGCCGATCGGGAAAACTCATTCAAAGGCGAGAAACTTCCTCGGGAATATTCGGACGCCATGGCTGCGCTGCGTGGTTTTGCGAGGAGCACCCTGCGTTCATCCGTGGTTTTCTCCGCGGGGCTGAATCCGTATTTGTACAGTTACGTGGCAGAATTTGACGATTTTTTCGCTTTGGAAAATGGAGAGTTAAAGAAAAAAGTCACATTGAAAGTGAGTGATTTTCGCTCCGCCTCTATCCAGGCCAAGATGTTTGCCAAAAAGGGGATCTGGGTCTCCGAATACCGTATTGAGTCAGGACTGAATTGCGGCGGGCATGCGTTTCCGACAGCCGGACATTTGCTGGGGCCTATCCTGGAGGAATTCAAGACCAAGAAAGAGGAGCTGGTTGGATCTTTGTTCCCCTATTACCGGGAAGCTTTGTTGGAAACGGCGCATACTCCTCCGAAAGCTCCATATTCAGTCTTGGTGACGGCGCAGGGGGGAGTCGGCACGGCGGCTGAGCATCAATTTTTGCTGCGGTATTATGAGGTGGCTTCGGTGGGTTGGGGGTCTCCTTTTCTGCTAGTGCCGGAGGCCACGGCGGTGGATGAGGACACGTTAAAAAAATTAGCGGCCGCCGACGAAAATGACATTTACTTAAGTCACGCATCCCCGCTAGGTGTTCCCTTTTATAACCTGCGCAGTTCCGCCAGCGAGGAAACGCGTCGGAGCAGAATCGAGGCGGGAAAGCCCGGCAGCCCTTGTCTGAGCAAGTACCTTGCTTTCAACTCGGAGTATGGCGAGCCCCTGTGCGTTTCTTCCTCCCAATATCAACAGAGGAAGATCAGGGAGCTACAAGCAGAGGGGCTGCCCGAATCTGAGTTCGTCAAGAAACGTGATCTTGTGTGTGAAAAGGCCTGCATCTGTCGCAACCTCGGCGAAGGGGTTCTTCTTAAATATGGCATTCCCGACGAAAAAAAGGTCCTCACGCCAGCCGTCTGTCCCGGGCCGAACCTTGCTTACTTTTCTAAGATCTGCTCGTTGAAAGAGATGATAGATCATATTTACGGGAGGATCAACGTCCTGAATCCCGCGATCTCCCGCTCGAATTTTTTGATCAATGAATTAAAAATCTATCTGGGTTATCTCAAGGACTTTGTTTCAACGTCCTGTGCTAAAATGACAAAAAAAGAAGCCGAATATTTCAGCGAGTTCAAAAAAAATCTTCTGAGCGGGATTGAGTATTATAAAAAACTATCGGAGTCTCTTCAGGAAGAATCCCAAGCCGCCCGGGAAAGATTCGTTTCAGATCTCCTCGTTTTAAGATCGCAGCTGGAAGACCTCGTTTTACCCGCAGCCCTTGCATCCGCGTAGGTTCCGTGAAACGACCCGCCGTGAATTATCCGCATGAACAATCGGCACTCGAAGAGATCTTCAACAGCGTTACCTGCGGCATTGGCTTTTGCCTTAGCGTTGCGGCACTAGTCGTACTCGTTGTTTCGGCAAGCCTAGAGGGTGATGTCTGGAGAATCGTGAGCGCTGGCATTTACGGAGCAAGCCTCGTAACACTCTTTCTATTTTCAACCTTGTACCATTGCACTGCCTCTAAGAAAGCAAAACGGGTCTTTGAGATCCTGGACCATTGCGCGATTTACGTCCTGATCGCCGGAACCTACACCCCCTTTGCGCTGGTGACGCTTCGAGGTTCTTGGGGATGGAGTCTGTTTGGGATCGTCTGGGGTTTGGCGTTTTTCGGAATTTTATTCAAAATTGTTTTTTCCGTCAGATTCCGGGTCTTTTCCTCCATCGTCTATCTCCTGATGGGTTGGCTTATTGTCATTGCTCTCCTGCCGCTGTCGCAGCACCTGGCCCACAGAGGCATCGCATGGCTGGCTGCAGGCGGCGTGATCTATAGCGCCGGGGTTCTTTTTTATGCCTGGAGACGGTTGCCGTTTAGTCATACGATATGGCATTTTTTCGTCCTCGCGGGTTGTGCTTGTCACTTTTTTGCCGTTCTTTTTTTCGTTTTACCTTTTAAACAGGTTTAAGGATATACGCTAAATGACGATCCCGCTCCAAAAAGACATTATTTATGGGCCATTAAAATCCAGGCGCTTTGGAACCTCTCTGGGTGTTAATTTATTGCCTAAAAACAAAAAGATTTGTAATTTTAACTGTGTTTATTGTCAGTACAGCCAATCGCGTCTGACAAAGAATGCCGTGTTTCCGACGGTTCAGGAAATAGAAGAGGAAATGACCCAATTTGCACTGAAAGCAAAAAAACAGGGCCGCGCGATAGATTGGATCACGATCGCAGGCAACGGAGAGCCGACGCTCCATCCGAAATTTCCGGAAGTGGTGAAGCGTTTGCTTTCGGTGAGGGATGCGTTTCTCCCGGGAGTGCCGGTTGGGATCTTGTCGAATTCTTCCACCTGCCATCGTTTGGAGATCCGCCAAGCGCTGGCGCGGCTGGACGGCCGTTTCATGAAATTAGACGCCGGCAGCCCGGCTGTTTTCAAGAACATCAATCGACCTTTGGGATTTGCGGAATGGGGGGAGGTGGCCTCCGGTCTCCGGGAATTAAAAAATATTGTTCTACAGAGTCTCTTTTTTGAGGGAGATGAACGGAATATCGCCCCGTCGCAAGTCGGCGACTGGATCCACGCGGTGGGCCGCATTCAGCCCAAGTCTGTGCAGATTTATACGATTGATAGACCAACGCAGTTGGAAGGACTTCGCCCCGTTTCAAAGGACAGCCTGCAGCGCATCGCCAGCGACATGACCCGACAAACGGGTGTTCCCGGCGATGTTTATTAAAATAGTTGATTTAACACTATATTTAGGATATCCTTGTCCACAATACACTATTTGTAGAGGTAGGGGGGTTTTGTGATCTACACGAGAACTTGCGAGTATGCCATCCGGGCTCTGATCTATTTTGCAGATCACCCGGCAAAAAATTCTGCGACGGTCAAGGACGTAAGTCAGGAAAGCGGCATTCCCTCATCCTATGTGGCCAAAATTTTTCAATGCCTGGTGCGCAGCGGCATCCTCCGGTCACAGCGCGGCCCCCATGGGGGCTATTCGTTGATGCTGCCTGTTTCAAACCTTTCACTTTTAAGGATCGTTCAGGCATTGGATGACCTGAAAAAATCCACTTTCTCCAATTGCGTGATGGGTCTTGAGAAATGCGATGACAAAAATCCCTGCCCGCTGCATCCCATCTGGACAAGAGCCAAAGATGAAATGTTGGACAAGCTCGCCGCTTCGACACTTTCGGATGTGGCGGCCTTGGGGGATAAGTTTCGCTGGGGCAGGCAAAGGCGGAACAGGCTTTCCAAGCGGATGAGGGCAATTTTTTCGGTATGACGCTGACACCTTTTGATCAGAATCCCTATGTGGTGATCTGGGAGGCGACGCGGGCCTGTGCGCTCAAGTGTGTGCATTGCCGCGCGGAGGCGATCGACCACAGAAGTTCCGGGGAATTGAGCACGGATGAGGCGTTTTCGTTGATGGAAGAGATACGCCTTTTCGGGAATCCATTGGTTGTCTTGACCGGCGGCGATCCCTTACGCCGTCCGGATGCGGCGGACATTGTGGAATATGGCACTGTGCTGGGGCTGCGCATGGCCATGACGCCCAGCGCGACACCGGAGGTAAGCCGTTCCTTGCTGAAAGAACTAAAAAATGCGGGGCTGCAGCGTTTGGCGGTGAGTTTGGACGGATCCACCGCGGACATTCATGACGCTTTTCGGGGGGTTCCCGGGTCTTATGAGTGGACGCTCCGGATCATGCGATGGGCCAATGAATTGGATCTTTCCCTCCAGATCAACACCACCGTGTCCCGGCATAACCTGCAGGATTTTGACCAGGTCGCCCAGCTTCTTGAAACATTCAGGGTGGATCTTTGGTCCGTGTTTTTCCTTGTGCCTGTGGGCCGCGCGTCCATTGCGCAGGAGCCGCGAGCGAGCGATTTCGAAAAGATCTTCAGGCGAATGGCGGAGCTGTCGCAGACAAGCTCGTTCCAGATCAAGTCAACAGAAGCTCCTCAATACCGCCGCGTGCTCGTTCAAAGTAATAAGCAGGCCGTAAGTCCCCGGGGGAATTTCTTGAATGAAAGTTTTTTCAACCGGCCCGGCGTCGGAGGCCCCGACAGGAAACCGCGTCCCATTCTTCCCATCAGCGACGGCAAGGGTTTTGTTTTTATTTCACACACCGGCGAAGTTTATCCGAGCGGATTTCTACCGGTCTCGGCCGGGAATGTCAAAAAGGATTCTCTCGTGGACTTGTATCGGAACTCCGAATTATTTCAAAGGCTGCGCGATGCTTCGCAGCTTCAGGGAAAATGCGGAGTCTGCGAATACAAGTATATTTGCGGGGGATCGCGGGCGCGCGCATTTGCGGTGTATCACGATGTGATGGCCCCGGACCCTTTCTGCGTGCATGTGCCGAAAGGGCACACGGTAAGTGAAGAAGAAAAGAGTTACTGGTGACGATAAACCGAGAGGATCCAGCCATGGAAAGCCCGTTTCATTTTGAGCTGTGCCAATCCAAGATTGTGAAAGTCGTCCGGAAAAGAAGCGGCGAGTTGACACCGTTTTCCGGGAAAAAAATCTTTGCCGCCATTTCAAAGGCCGGCGGGGCCACCGGCGAATTTGCCGAGGAAGATGCCTATTTTCTGACCCTGCAGGTCGTGAGGGTCATTGACCATCGCTTTAAAAAAGAGGTCCTGGACATCGAAGAGATCCAGGACATTGTGGAGCAGTCGCTCATCACTTCAAACTATCTGAAAACGGCCAGGGCTTACATTGTTTACCGCGAAAAACACAAGACTCTGCGCAGCGACAAACGCACCGTGGTGGATGTTATTTCTTCGATCAATGAATATTTGGAACGGCTGGATTGGCGCGTGAATGCCAATGCCAATCAGGGGTATTCACTCGGGGGCATGATCCTGAACATTTCAGGAAAAGTGGTGGCCAACTACTGGCTCTCCCATGTGTATCCGGAAGAGGTCGGTCGTGCCCACCGCGAAGGGGACATCCACATTCATGATCTGGACATGCTTGCCGGCTATTGCGCGGGTTGGTCGCTCAAAACTTTTTTGAGGGAGGGGTTGAATGGAGTTCCGGGAAAGGTAGAGGCGGCGCCCCCCAAGCATCTGTCCTCGGCGATCGGACAGATGGTGAATTTTTTAGGAACGTTGCAGAATGAGTGGGCGGGCGCACAGGCGTTCTCCTCTTTTGACACTTATTTGGCGCCTTTTGTCAGGAAAGATGGGTTGACTTTCAGGGAGGTCAAGCAACATATCCAGGAATTTATTTACAATTTGAATGTCCCGTCCCGTTGGGGCACGCAGACGCCGTTTACCAACGTTACCTTTGATTGGATATGCCCCGAGGATCTTAGGAGCGAACGACCGTTGATTGGCCAGGAAGAAATGCCGTTCACCTACGGCGAACTCCAAGAAGAAATGGACATCATCAACCGCGCTTACATTGAAATCATGATGCAGGGCGACCACAAGGGCCGCGTGTTTACGTTTCCCATCCCGACTTACAACATCACGAAAGATTTTAACTGGGAACACCCCAATTGCGAGATCCTGTTCGAGATGACGGCCAAGTATGGCCTGCCCTATTTTCAGAATTTCATCAATTCCGATCTGAAACCTAACCAGATCCGATCCATGTGCTGCCGCCTGCAGTTGGACCTAAGAGAGCTCTTAAAGCGCGGCAACGGTCTTTTTGGTTCGGCGGAACAAACCGGATCCCTGGGCGTCGTGACCATGAATTGCGCCAGGCTCGGGTATTTGTACAAGGGGGATCTTTCGGCTCTTTTAGCGAGATTTGGGGAATTGATGCAGATCGCCAAAACTTCGCTGGAGATCAAACGGAAAGTGATCCAGCGCCACATGGACGCGGGCCTATTCCCATACACCAAACGCTATTTGGGAACGCTGAAGAATCATTTTTCCACGATCGGCGTGAACGGGGTCAACGAGTGCATCCGGAATTTCTCCGAGAACCGCCATGACATCACGACAGATGAAGGGCATGAGCTTGCCGTGCGTCTTTTGGATTTTGCGCGCGCTCAGTTGACGAAATTCCAGGAGGAAACAGGGCATCTGTACAACCTGGAAGCCAGCCCTGCGGAAGGAGCCACCTATCGTTTCGCCAAGGAGGACAAACGGCGTTTTATCGATATCTTGCATGCCGGCACCCCGGAGAGGCCCTACTACACTAATTCCACCCAGCTGCCGGTGAGTTTCACCACGGATCCGTTCGAGGCGCTCCAGCGACAGGACGACCTCCAGACCAAGTATACGGGAGGAACCGTGCTGCATCTTTACATGCAGGAGAGACTCTCGAGCTCTGAGGCTTGCAAGAATCTCGTGAGGCGAAGTCTGGAAAGATTCCGGCTGCCCTATATTACGGTGACGCCGACTTTTTCGGTGTGTCCCAAGCACGGGTACCTGTCCGGAGAGCATGAATTTTGCCCAAAATGTGATGAAGAAATCCTAACAGTCTGCTGAAAAAGCCTCAGATACAAGGCGCGACCAAGCGGCTGCGGAGACGTACCGGGAGGTACGTCGCACAAGGGAACGCGGGAGCAACGCGGTAGATGAGGTTTTTTCAGCAGACTGCTAATCAACAAGGAGGTGGCATGGTCCCAGAATCAATGAAAGTCCGGGAGTTGAAAGACTCTGAACGGCAACGATGTGAGATCTGGACGCGCGTCATGGGGTATCATCGGCCGGTGTCAGAATTCAATCCAGGGAAGAAAAGCGAACATTATGAACGCAGACATTTCATCGAACCAGTCGAGTGCGGGAACTCCAGCGTTGTTCGTTGCACCGCCAGCGCGTGAATTACGTGAATTGACGGTTGGCGGCATTACGCCGTTCACCAGCATCGATTTCCCGGGACGTCTGGCGGCTGTGGTTTACACGCAGGGCTGCGCTTGGCGTTGCCGCTACTGTCATAATGCCCATCTGCGCCCGTTTCGATCCGATACCGTGATCCCTTTCAGCAAGGTGCTTAAATTTTTGAAGAACCGGAAAGGTCTTCTGGACGGCGTGGTTTTTTGCGGCGGCGAGCCGACGGCGCAGCCGGAGTTGCCCGCCGCGATGCGAGAGATCAAAGCGCTCGGTTTTCAGGTGGCGCTGCACACCGCCGGGATGTACCCGGATCGTCTTCGGGAGGCGTTGGCGCTGTGTGACTGGGTGGGGATGGACGTGAAAGCCCCATTTCATGCCTACGAGAAAATTACGCAAGTAACCAATAGCGGTGAGGTTGTGAAACAAAGTTTGCGGCTCTTGCTGGAAAGCGGCGTCGATCATGAGATCCGCACCACCGTGCATTCAGCGCTTCTGTCTAAGGCGCAGCTTCTCGAAATGGCCGGGGAACTCAGCGGGTTGGGCGTTCAAAATTATGCGCTCCAAATATTCCAGGCGAGAGGCTGTTTGGATGAGGAATTGAACGGTTCCTCCGTTTTGGGAGAGGCTTCGTTGGATGATCTTGAGCAGTTGCTGTCCCCGTTCTTCAACTCCTTTAAAATCAGAAATAACTGACCGCTAAAGATATCTCTGTTCCTCGCGCGGGCCTAGATGTAATATAATAGGCTTATCCACTGGGGGAATCTATGAGTATTGGTACTAGAATGGTCAGAAAGCCCAATTGGCCCATCATTGCTTTTTTTGGGGTCACCACGATGGGGGCTCTTATCGGGGCGCCTTGGTATTTACAGCATTTCGTGCTCTCGTTGCCAGAGATCATTCTTTTCTGGTTTTTTGTCTTCGCCACCGGCATGAGCATCACGGTTGGTTACCACCGGCTTTATGCGCACGGCAGTTTTAAGGCCAACCGATTGGTCCAGTTTCTTGTTGTTTTTTTTGGTGCTGCGGCATTTGAGCAATCGGCGCTTACCTGGTGTTCGGGTCATCGCGACCATCATCGTTATGTGGATACGGATTTGGATCCTTATAGCATCAAAAAAGGATTTTGGTATGCTCACATCGGATGGATGACGTTGTGGCAGCAGAAGCCCGACTACAACAACGTCAAAGACCTTTTAAAAGATGACCTTGTCATGCACCAGCACAATCATTATGTGTGGTGGGGATTGGTTGCAGGAATTCTTTTTCCTATCTTTTTGGGGGCGCTCAGCGGCCATGCCCTCGGCGCGCTTATCTTTGCCGTTTGTGTTCGATTGACCCTTGTGTATCATGCAACTTTTTGCATCAATTCCGTTTGCCATATGTTCGGGACGGCCACCTATGACATTGATGCGACGGCCAAAGACCATTGGTTTGTGGCCATTCTGACGAATGGGGAGGGGTACCACAATTTTCATCATCGATTTCCAACAGATTATCGAAATGGGGTTTGTTGGTACCATTGGGATCCCAGCAAGTGGGTGATTGCGATCCTCGGGAAATTAGGAATGGCGACGGGCCTGAAGCAGACGTCCATGATCCAAATATTCCGGGCCCGTCTGGCCGCTCAAAAAACCCGTGTCTCGCGGTCTTTGGCGAGGGCCGAGGTCCATTCACGCGCGATGAGGATCTTGGATTGGAATTACCGGATTCTCGAAAGAAAATTACAGGACTGGGAGGCTCATTTAGCCAAGGCTCGCGAGGATGGCTTGCGCACGTCGCGTGAGTTGGAGCAAAGGGCCCGCCAGGCGTTCGAGGCCCGGAGCCGCCGTTGGATCCTCTGGACAAGCCAGTTTTCCTCATTTTCACACCCGGTACCAAACAGCGCTCGACCATGAGTCCTTCCCGCGATTTTTTGAGAAAGATCGCGCAGTCCCTGGAAGAAGAAGAAAAAGATATCTTTATCATGTCTCTTTACTGTACGAATACGGACGATCTGCTGTACTTTAACGAGAGGGACCGCAAGAAAGTGAAAGATATCTTTAAGGTCTTAATGGAAGACACAAAACGTCACGCGGACCTTTTAAGGCTCATCGTGGAATTGATGTCCCCCAAAACATGAAGAGAAAATTCTACGACGAGTTGTGGCGCATCCGCTTCCGCAAGATGCTTGCTCTCGAGAAAGAAAGTATTCTGATTTACCAAGGCCTGTTGAATGAATGCAGGAAAGCGCGCAATTTTACCTCGGTCATGCCTCACTTCGAGCGTCTTATTGCGGATGAAAAAAAACACGTAATGTTGGTTGAAGAGCTGATCCAAATTTTGGATCGGCAGGCGAAGTAGGTGGCGGGAAATTCATTATTTAATCAAATTCCGCTAAAAGGAGTATAATCCTACTGTTCTGCCCCAAAGCGGAGTTGTGATGGGGAAAGTAGGAAATCAAAAAGGAGACGACATGGGCTATCAAGGTGGCGGTGGATTCAGCGGGGGTCCCAAGGAAATGTTCAAGGCGAAATGCGCGGAGTGTCAGAAGGAATGCGAGGTTCCTTTCAAGCCCAGCGGTGACCGCCCGGTTTACTGCAAGGAGTGTTTCTCGAAGCGTAAGGGTAGCGGCGCACGCTGATCGATCACCACGGTACTTTTTGACAGGGCCCGTTTAAGGCAGCAGGTCCGCTTCGTTCTTTTTGGAGTGGATTTGCTGCCTGTGTATTTTTGCCGCCAAGCATTCGTGAAAGACTGATCGCTTTTTGCCATGATGAAAATAATATTTTGGATGACAGCGGCCTCAATTTTTTTCCCCTCCCCAGCGTATGCAGACCTTTATTTCGAGCAAGAGGTCCATGTTGAGCAGAATGACACCAGCCGAATATCGACCGGAAAGAGTGTCTCGGATTTTAAAAGAAAAATATTCATTGCCGATGAATTGCTGATTTTCCAAATAGAGGAGGGCGGCAAGCTTAAGAAAGAATACGGTTTCGATTTTGCGAAGAACCGGTACTATGAGGCCGAGCCGGCCGTGGGTTATTTTAAATTGTTCGATTTGGCTTTGTTGCAACGCGCATTCAGCAGCGTCCAGTATTCAGCGCCAAGCCACGGTTCAAGACGCGAGATTGCGCGTGATTTTTCCGAAGCTCTCACCGAGGGAAAAATAGATTATCCGGTCCATGTGAGGAAAGCGTTCTTTGGCCTCAAGAGGCTCGGTGGTTTTGAGACGCACCTTTATAAACTGCGCGCGGGACCGGGGAGCCTCATTCTAAACCCATTTGGCTGGTATCGCAGCGCCGACATCTGGGCAAGCACCCTTTCACCGGGTTTCGAGGAGTATTCCAAGACGACGGCTAGGCTTGGAAAGCTAGCAGGTTTTTACAAACTTAAGTCAAACCAGATTTCAGATTTTGTCATGAGCCTCTCAGTGCTTCCGGCTTTCCCAATGCGTATCGACTCTGTCGCAAAAAGGCGTTTTGGCCGCGCCTCGGCGCGTGAAACAAGCCGCGAAGTTACGTTGTTTATCCGCGCCTCAAAGATTGATACGAAAAAACTCCTCTACTTCAAATACCGCTCAAATTTTTCCTGGCATGTGGTCTTCTCAAAAGGGACGGACCTAGGGAGGGATGTGTTGATGAAGCGCGGGGAAGATTTTAACCTAAAAGGAACACTCGGTTGGCTCATCATTCCGGGGCTGTTCCTGGTGTCTATCTATGGCCGTTTTTTTAGCGGCATCGCCCAAGAGAGCGATCTTTCTTTGCGGAGGTTGTTGGTGTTGAGGTTCTATGTCCTTTTTTCCGCATTATTTCTGGCACAAATTGGACATTATATTATTGGCGTAGCCTATCTAGGGCCCCCCTGGGCTGAGTCGATCGGGGTTTTCATCCTTGGCGCCGGGCTCATCAGCAGGGAAGTTTTCATGCACTTAAAAAACGTCAAGGGGCGGATGCGGGAGGAGCATTTCAAGTTTTGTCCAAACTGCCGCGCGCCTATCGAGCAATTTTATCTGGTCTGCCCTAAGTGCAACAAAACCACTGACGGCGCACGATAAAGTCATCGGCACCTGCTGGCTGGATGACGGTGAGTAACGCGTTCCTTTGGTTGGTTGTGCTATGACTTAGAATGCAGCCGTTCGTCGCCATGCCCGCAGTCTTATCAGCAACCATGTTAACAAAACAAGCCAAGACAAAACATTTAACCACGCGAAGACCGGCGTTATTCGAGCCTGTGCTTCGATGTTACCGAGATAATATTGAACGTGCCATTCAAAAAAAGCCAGATAAGCGCACCCCATAACCATTGAAAATAAGATAAACATTTTGTCTTTTTTTAGTGCTGCAAAAGGGATGATCCACACGATGTATTGAAGGGCGAAAATCGTTGTCGAGACATAAAAAATCAGGAGATAAAGCAGGGTCGCTTCAGTGAAAGATGTCTTTTTAGAAAATCGATAAGCAACTAAGCCTAAGAAAATATAAAGCACGCAGTTGGCGCGTGCCGCCCAGTCATAAACCCACGTCTTCATAAGATCGATGTTAAACAACGTCATGAGCGCATTGTTCAATATCAATGTCCAGCCCCAGCGAAACGGTTCCAGACGCACATAAACAGAGTCTAGAATGACGCTTTTATATACGGTGGACGGGTCTGTCCTTAAATAAGGAAATAGAAATAAAAAAAAGAAAGCCGGTGCCAAGAGTAATAATGAAATTTGTTTAGAAAGGGTTCGTTGCCGAAACATAAAGATCGGAAGAAAAAGCAAGGCTGTTTGCTTCATTGCCACGGCCAAAGAAAACAAAAGCAAGCTCAGGATATCTTTAAGTTTAAGCTCAGTAAACGTGCAAAAATAAGATGCCAACAGGAACAAACAACTTAGATTGTCGAACTGGCCCATCACGCAAGTATTCAGAAAAGAAACCGGGTTTAAAAAGAAGAGGGCCACAATCCGAGAACGGTTGAGGCTGTTTTCGCCAAGATTTCCCGATATTTTCCAAAGCAGCCACCCTATGCCTATATCCCCGAGAATAAGCGGCAGCTTGACGACAAAGTAAGCCGGAAAATGAGTAAAAGAATTCAGAATAGAAAAGAGGGAAATAACCCAGAACCAAAGTGGTGAATAAGCGTAACGGTGTTCGAGATCATAAGGCGATATTCCCTGCCGCCAATAATCAAAGATTTTTTCCCAGGAATTGACGTCGAACGTGCCATAGAAATGGTAGGCGATATACAAACGAACAAGAATGCCAAAAAAAAAGATCAGAAAAAGAGAAATTTTAACCGGCCGCTCCAACCCGCTCATACCCAGAGGGTAATGGAAAAAAGAATAGGGGTCAAGAAATCTGTCTAAATTGTGCCCGTCCCAAGATGCGGTAATGGCAATGAAAGCCAAAGCATCACGATTTGTTTCAAGCGATGTGAAGCAAATCAGCACGGACAAAAAATTCAATCTAACTCTAATATTGAAATAGAGCGCGAGAACAAAGTCACAGTCGCTTGCCGTGGACGGGCTTGAAGAAAATCGACGGCGCACTGCAATCGTGTGCGGAGATTTTCTGAAAGTCTGGATGCGGCAGGGTGCTGCGACGACTCCCGAAGACATATGAAATATTTGGTTTAACAATAAATCTGGTATAGCATGTAGCCATGCTCCCGTCTCAT
>CAYZGM010000006.1:0-31541 GCA_964478015.1 uncultured Planctomycetia bacterium | reverse complement strand
AATTTTAGCTGGTTGTCCGGGTTTTTTGCTTTAGCCGCCATTGTTCACCTCATTCGTTTGATAACCGGTATGCAGGTGCAGATCGGTGGTTGGGCGGTTCCGATGAATGTAAGCATCGGCGTGGCCGTCATAGCCGGCGTCTTGTCGCTTATTCTGTGCAAAAAAAGCTGCGCATCCTGCGGCTGCTCGGGAGTCGCTAAGACATAGCAACGGTTAATCCACACAAAATCTAACTTTACCTGAACGAAAATCGCACCCGCCAGCGTCTATTATGGTAAAGACAAGGAGTATTTGGGGTGGCGGGCATTTCATATGCATTATGGATCATCATGGCTAAAAAACTCAATTTGGCAATAAACCCGGTATAGCGGGTAATCAGACTCCTGCGGTACAATAAGGCTGTATGAACCCGATATTTGCTCAAGAAAATGAAACAATGGATATAAATCGGGTTGCTGATGTCCTCCAGATCTCGTCTGCCACGGTCAGGAATTGGATTAAACACAACTATCTAACCCCCATTTCTCCAGAAAATAAACTAAGATTTTCCTCTCAGGAAGTCTACTCTCTTAAGGAAGATTTAGCGAAAGGCCGTATCGTTCGGCTTCGAAAACGAGCAAATAAGTATAAATCTCTAACAAACTTTTTCCCTACCGAATATTTATCTAATTTGGAAAAGGCGCATGATGTAGAAAATGCTGTAAAGATTATTTCTGAAAATGGTGTAGCCGCAGACGAAGGTCTTTTCTTTCTAGCGCTTAATCTTTTATCAAAAGAAGATCTAATTTCTTCTTCTTGTGATACTCAAGAATTGATGTCATTCAGAAGTGTGTATTTTTACCATGACCAACTTAAAAAGGAATTGAAAAGCTGGGCCGAAAATATAAATTTCGCATCCTCATCGGAGTTTCAAGCGCGCATCTTTGCGACACATATTCCCCGCGTGCAGGATTTTCTCGGGGTGGTATATCAGGCTTTACGTGCAGAAGGAAATAAGGCCCAGGCTGGGGCTTACTACACCCCTTTAGAAATTGTCAAAGAAATTGTGAGCGCCTATATACCTAATTTTCACGCGCGTGTATTAGATCCATGTTGCGGATCTGGTCAGTTTCTGCTCGCTGTTTTAGATAGATTAAAAGAAATAAAAGGCAAGTCCGATGTTCTGAATAATGTTTGGGGGCTCGATATTGATGATATTGCTGTCCGTATTGCCAGAATCAATGTTCTTATAAAGTGTAGAGAGCAGGACAATTATTCCCCGCATATTTATTGTTGTAATGCTCTGCTAGAAGGCATAGGAGATATTTTTTCGGCTCAAGAAAAAGTTATAAAAGATAACTTTTTTGACCTGGTTGTTACGAATCCACCCTGGGGTTCCAAATTATCAAGATTTGAATTACGAGAACTATCAACAGTTTTTCCCTACATCCAATCTGGTGAATCTTTCTCGTATTTCATTGCAAAAGGGATCAAATCATTAAAAAACAACGGTGTTCTTTCCTATCTTCTACCAGAGGCTTTTTTAAATGTCAAAATGCACTCTGATATTAGGCAGATAGTGCTGGAACAAACAACCGTTAAAAAAATCGTCTATTTGAACCGCGTATTCAAGAATGTATTTACGCCAGTTGTTAGATTAG
This sequence comes from uncultured Planctomycetia bacterium, assembly GCA_964478015.1. GTDB lineage: Bacteria > Omnitrophota > Gorgyraeia > 2-02-FULL-51-18 > 2-02-FULL-51-18 > JAHFFM01. Next base: position 29,901 of record CAYZGM010000006.1, on the reverse strand, counting down.
ACATACAGAAAAATTCTCCAAAGCACGACAATTTAGTACGAGTAGATAACGGAACACCATTCGATATTAAACAACGGGATTTTCTAAAAAGTAGCAATTTCATATTTCATATAAATCTTAATAATAAGGATGCCGTCGTGCTTGATAAGGTATACTCTCAGCCGCATTTCACGCTTTTAAATAATGCTGAGTGGGCTTTGGGTATCGTTACCGGAGATAATGCGAAGTTTTTGTCAAAACAGCAATTGGCGGGCTTTGAAGGCATTATCAAAGGGAAAGATGTTTCGAAGTTCCTTTATAAGCCACCATCCGAGTTTATTAAATTTGAGAGGGAAAAGTTCCAGCAAATAGCGCCAACGGATAAATACAGAGCAAAAGAGAAACTGATCTATAAATTTATCTCCAAAGAATTAGTTTTCGCTTATGACGATAAACAGATGCTAACTTTAAACAGCGCAAATATTATAATTCCAAAATCTCCACAGCATTCTGCAAAAGTTATTCTTGGATTATTTAATTCTTCCCTTTATCAGTTTATTTTTCAAAAGAAAATAAACTCCATTAAAGTTCTTAGAAGCCATATCGAAACGTTACCATTACCCTATTGGGGCCCTGACGTAGCACAAGTTATAGTTGATTATGTTGATATCCTTTTAGGACGCGAGATGAACGATTCTCGCCGCCTAGAAATCTTTGAAATACTCGACAATTTTATTATGTCAAAGTGGGGTCTTGAAAAAAATGAGACGGAGTACGTTTTAAACAATGTGACCTCATCAAAAGATAATTTTTCAAGGAGCTAAAAGTGGAAATACTTCAGAAGAGGCTTAACGGTCTAATTAAATCCATATCAAAAGAAAAAAGGCATTCAATAAAAACACGATTGGAAAATTTAGTTTCAGTTTACCCTTTTAATGAGTATGAATACATAATAGCAGTTCTGCTTGGAATGGATAAAATCACCCTCGATGATTATTATGAAATCCGAGATGAGTATATTGCCAGGAATATGTATCTCTATATCTTTGAGATAAGTGCACCAAGAGGGTTTGGAGAGACTTGGGCCCAAGGGCATTTGAAGGAACTTATTCCTGATTTAGTTAAGCCAACGAAAAGGCTAGACGGTGATTATAGTGGGCAATACGATTTCCTGTTGGAGCATGGTAAGAAAATGATTCGTATTGAAGTCAAGGCTTCGCGTGCCGTTGATCTCGATGATCGTGGGCCACTGTATGTGAAAGCGCTTGCTTCTGATTCAAAAAAGAATTTTTGGATGAACTTTCAGCAAGCAAAGCCAGCTTGTTGTGATGTATTTGTTTTAATTGCTGTATGGCGAGATGCAATAAGGTATTGGATATTGTCATCTAAAGAATTTGCCAAAAATAAGTATTATTCGAAAGGTCAACATCGAGGAAATGTTGGGGAAGGGCAATTGCATATTACACAAGAAAATATCGATAAATTTAATAAATACATTTGTCGATCAGATAAATTGAGAGAGTGTATTATTAGTACTCTTGGTCGGAATTGAAGTGTTTTGCTCACTTTTTAAGACGGTAGCACCACCTCTATGAACGAAAGCCAAGACGAAGAGATTATCCGCCGCGAATGTCCGCAATGCGGGAAAAGTTTTGATGTGGCCGCCGGTGACCAATGGCAAAGTGAGGGCGTCCTCTGCCCCTATTGCGGAGCGGAGATCGAGGAATGATGGATCGGGCCAGGCACATTCTGAAAAGCCGTTTTGGCTTCGAGACGTTTCGCCTGGATCAGGAAAAGGCCATTGAGGCGGTCCTAAGAAAAAAAGACACTCTGGTTTTGATGCCCACCGGCGGTGGAAAATCACTTTGCTTTCAGATTCCGGCGCTTTTGTTTCCGGGTCTGACCGTTGTGATTTCACCGCTTATCTCATTGATGCGTGATCAAGTCAGCGCGCTTAGGTTGAACGATATCCCGTCGGCGTTTTTAAACTCTTCCTTGACTGACCGAGAGCAGTCGGAGATTCTGGCGGCGGTCCGGAAAAATAAACTCAAGCTTTTGTATCTGGCGCCTGAGAGATTTTTTGCCCAGGATGAGCAATTTCTGGAGTTTTTAAAAACGATCGAGATCTCCCTCTTTGCGATCGATGAAGCTCACTGCATTTCTCAATGGGGTCATGATTTTCGTCCAGAGTACTTAAAACTTTCCGCGTTCAAACGTCACTTTCCCTCGGTTCCTGTGATGGCGCTCACGGCGACGGCAGATCCGCTGACTCGAAAGGATATCTTGGACAAATTAGCCCTCAACAAGCCGGAGATTTTTATTTCCAGTTTTGATCGAAAGAACATCCATTATTTTATTCAACCAAAAAAGGGCTGCCGTCAAAAACTTTTAGATTATCTAAGAAATCATCGCGAGGAGTCCGGAATCATTTATGCGATGTCGCGTCAGTCGGTGGAGGATTTGGCTGAAGATCTTACGAGAGAGGGTTTTTTGGTCAAGCCCTATCATGCGGGGCTGGATAAAGAGGCCCGGGACGCACACCAGGATCTCTTTATTCAAGACAAGATCAAGATCATCGTGGCGACCATCGCCTTTGGCCTGGGGATCGACAAATCAAATGTTCGCTATGTGATCCACATGGATATGCCAAAAAATATTGAAAGTTATTACCAGGAAACCGGACGGGCCGGGCGGGATGGGTTGAAAAGTGAAGCGATCCTATTTTACGGTCAAGGGGATGTGATGAAACTTCGAAATTTTGCCCAGATTGAGGGGAATGTTAGGCAGACGGAAATTTTAACGCGAAAACTGAATCAGATGGTGCGATTTTGTGAGACAAAAACCTCCTGCCGCCGGAAAGTGCTTCTTAACTATTTCGGCGAGACCTATCCGGATACTTGCGGGTCCTGCGACGCTTGCTTGACCCAGTATGAAAAAGTAGACGGCACGAATGAGGCCCGGATTGCCTTGTCGGCCGTTTCGGTGCTTCGCGGACGTTATGGGGTGAATTACGTGACCGATTTTTTACGCGGCTCCAAATCTGTAAAAATGAGAGAAGCAGATACGAAGCTTGTCGGTTTTGCGGCAGGCGCCTCCCTTAGCAAGGAGCGGTGGAGAAGTCTTTTTTATGAGCTTATCGAAATGGGCTATCTCGCGCAGGAGGGCGGGGAGTATCCGCTGCTTAAATTAACCAAAAAAAGCGAATCGGTCCTCAGCGGCGAGGTAAAGGTGCCATTCATTAAATTCATCTCTCAAGAACAGGCGGCTCCGGTGGACCGACCACATGAAGCGGCCTTGTTTGCCAAGCTAAAATCACTTCGCTTTGATCTGGCCAGGGCGGCGGGTGTCCCGGCGTATGTGGTTTTTTCGGATGCGACATTGCTTGAGTTAGCCACCTATCTGCCGCAGGAAATCCCTGATCTTTTGCGTATCTCCGGTTTTGGGGAGGTCAAAGTGTCCCGGTATGGAGAGGCCTTCTTAAACGTCATTGTAAGTTATTGCCGCGAGCGGGAACTTGCGTCACGGATCGATCAGAAAAAAGACAAGAAATCCAGGGTCCGGAAGTCCTAATGCCGGGTCAATTCATGAGCGAATGTGGTATTATGCCCGGATGAAAATAGTAAAAGAAAAGTTAATCCCTAGCGAGCTTAACGAAATGGCTGCGCGCATTTTTGGGAACATGGTCAAGGCGGTGGCGGATATCGACCGGGAGCTTTTGGCTGTTGACGCGGAACTCCATGCGGATCTTGAAGCGCTGCTTCTTCAGGACGGTTCCAAACAGAAAGATCTTTGGGGCATCAACCTCTATCCTGAGATCCCTGGGAATGATTTTGTTGAGTTTGACTCCATGATCAATTTACGGCCTTCCCAAGGAAATCGAAGCCGCGGAGTGGAAAACGAAGCGACCCGGGCGAAGATCCTGGCCCTGGTGCAAAAGAGGGTGGCCCGATGAGTTTTCAGCACGCGGAGTTAGCCGCGGGGCGCTGGGATGAACTTTCGCTATTAGAGCAAATGGCCAACATAGGAAGCGAGGTCGAACGTGCGATCGGCTGGCAGGCGAAAAATAATCCGGAATATTCTCAAAAGGCGTCCGAAAGGGCCCTGGAGCTTCTGGATCTGTCCCTTGGGGCTTCAAAAGACTTCCCGCGCCTGAAAGAACTTGCGCGTACGAGAGAAGCGCTTGTAGATTATTTTTTTGGCGAAAATCAATATGGTTCGGATGAGACGGGTTGGAAAAACTATTTCTCCCAGTTTACATTTGCCTCAAGAAAGGATCGATGATGCCGAAAATCGTTTCATTTCATTACACGTTAACAAACGCGGATGGGAAAGTTCTCGATTCTTCCGAGGGCCGCGGGGCCCTTTCTTTCATGGAGGGCGCCGGGGAGATCATTCCCGGGCTAGAGAGACAATTAGCGGGCCTGAAAAAGGGTGAAAAGAAACAGATGTATGTTCCGGCTGCCGAGGCGTACGGACTGCGGGATGAAATGAAAGTGATCACGGTCGGGCCCCAGGATTTACCCGCCAAGAACGTGAAAGTGGGTTACCGATTTTCCGGAGACGACGGAGGGCATGGACCGGTCTTCGTCGTAACGCAGGTCACTCCCACCGAGGTGTCCCTCGACGGCAACCATTTTCTTGCCGGGGCTGATCTTCACTTTGATGTTGAGCTCGTGGATACGCGTGAAGCGACTCCGGAGGAGATCTCCCACGGCCATGCCCACGGGGCGCATGGGTATTCGCACGGATAGTGCCGCGTCTATGGCACTTTGAGAAAATTCAAGGTAAGATTGGTGGCAGGGGTTGGGACTGGTTCGCAATCTTGGAGCGGATGAGACATGTTTGATCCAAAGTTCGACAGGGAGTTTGAAGCCAATCGTGCGTTGTATGAGGCGGCGATCCGGAAACAAGTCTGCGAGCATTGCATTGATTTCGGGGAAGACAGGACCTGTCATAAACCGGGTGGCGTCGAACAATGCGCTGTGATCAAAAATCTCAAAGAGATCGTGGCCATCGCCAGGGCCGTTCACGCCAACCAGGTGAGCCCGTACGTGCAGCAGCTCCGTGAGAAGGTTTGCTCTCATTGTGCCAACTCCAAGCTGGATGGCAGCTGTGCAATCCGTGAAGCCGTCGAGTGCTGTCTGGACCGGTACTTGCCCCTTGTCCTGCAAGCCATCGAGGATCTGGAGTAACCCAATAAAAACTTTTTTTGAACTTCCGATCGTTTGGCTGTCCGTGAGCCTCTTTCTCCTGGGGGCTTGCACCTATCTGCCGCTTTGGATTAAGAATGATGCGCTACGCAACTTTGTGATGCGCTGGGTGCTGGTCCCGGTGAGTATTGTCATTATTACCTATGTTTATCCGGTTGGAATAGAGATATTTCAAAGATGGGCTGTCTTGAATTTTTAGGTCCCAGGTGAGCTCCTGCCATGGACTTATGCTCCACTTTGTGATAGAATGTCGCTGTGGGTGACCGAGGATCACACAATGGAGACGGCAGGCCGGGGGTGGGGGTATCGAGTTCTTGGGGCTCTCGCGGGCGTCGTGTTTGGGTTGGGCGCGCCGGTGGGTGCGATGCTATTAAGAGCGGTCCTCGTCGGTGATTTTAGTTTTTGGTGGCTGCGCAATGAGTTTTTTGAGTACTTCTTTTTTTACGTCTACAGTCTTTTTCTTACCCCGGTTTTCTTCGGCATTTTAGGATTCACGCTCGGGTTGTTAAGCGATCATCTTTCGGATCGTTCCCGTTCGCTGCAAAAGGCCCTGGGTGCCATGCGGGAACTGGCCATTCATGACGACCTGACGGGGCTGTACAATCACCGTCAGATCTTTGATGAGCTTTCCAAAGAACTTGAGCGTTCCAGGCGCCATGGTCAGTCTCTATGCGGACTGATGATTGATCTGGATAATTTTAAGGAGATCAATGACCGATATGGGCATCTGGCCGGAGATGTCGTTTTGCGCGAGTGCGCGAAGCTCTTGAAGACTCACCTGCGGAGAATCGATGTCCTAGGTCGGTACGGCGGGGATGAGTTCATGGCAATTTTGCCCGCCACGACCTCGAGCACGGCGGTCGATGTTGCTGAAAGGTTACGCGCCTCTGTCTCAGAGCATATTTTTCGGGTGTTTAAACATCCCGTTCACCTTTCTGTGAGCGTCGGGTTGCTAGCTTTTGAGAAATCCGCTCAGCTGACGCCCCGAACTTTCATTGAGCAAACGGATAAAGCCTTGTTCGAGGCTAAGAAACTCGGACGAAACCGCGTGTGTGAATATGCCAAGGAAACAGCCGATAAGCCAGAATACGTAGCCACAAGCCCCGGCGAAAGCGAGACAGATAGCTGATAGGCGGTCGTCCCCCTCGGCGACTCCATGCCGCTCAGGGCTTCTTGTACACCTTAGGATATAATGTCGGCCAGTCATCAACGGAATGATGATTTAATGAAAGAACGGAGTGGCACAATGAATGAAAACGAGACGGATGTGGTCGCACTGCTGCAGAGAATGCAGCAACAATTGACATTTTTGGAGAAAAAACTGGACACTTTGCTGCAACAAGCCCAACAGGCTCAGGCCCAGCCAAAGCCATTCAACCGGCCCGAGAGAACTTTCTCGAAGCCATTTCGTCCCTATGGGAGGCCTCATCGGCCTAGTGGCGGGCACGGACCGAGCACTTATGGCCAGGGGCAAGGAGGGCCCAGTCGTCCGGGCCAAGGGGGCCATCCCAGGGAAGGAAATTTCGTCCCCAAGAAAAAACCTTATTTTGGTCAAGGAAGAAACCGGGCATAAACGGCATTAAAAAAATAAGAAAGGTGTTATGATGAAAAAGCTTGTCATGGCAGTGGCGCTGGGCGCGTCGTTTCTGGGGTTTCAACTGGCAGTTCAAGCGGAGGGGGAGGGTATCGTGAAAGTCAAGATTGAAACGACCATGGGGGACATTTTCGCGGATCTGTATGCCAAAGAGGCACCCAAAACGGTGGAAAATTTTGTAACACTGGCAAAAAAAGGTTTCTATGACGGGATTATTTTTCATCGTGTTATTCCTGACTTCATGATCCAAACCGGAGACCCCATGGGAAACGGGACAGGTGGTCCCGGTTATCAATTTGCGGATGAATTCTCGCCGAATTTAAAACATGATAAAACGGGCGTTTTATCCATGGCTAATTCCGGTCCGAATACCAATGGCAGCCAGTTTTTCATCACGGAAGTTCCTACACCGCATCTCAACAATCGCCACTCTGTTTTTGGGCAAGTGACGCAGGGCATCGATGTTGTAAAGAGCATGGCAGCTGCGCCGAGAGATGCGAACGATAGACCGCTCAAAGAGATCAAGATGACGAAAGTTACTGTCCTCTGATCCATGCCTAATGGCAAGAAGATCCGGGTTGGAGCTGGTATTTGCCGACAAGCGGGGGAAGATATTTAACTTTCCCGGGCTTGATCCGGCGGGCATGAAAGCAGGCTCTTTTTTTAGACTCGATCCAAAGACTCTCCTTAAGCTGCCCAGTTCCAGTGAGCTTTTCATGCTTTCAGCGCGGCGCCCTGTTGGGTTGGATAAGGAGAGCGGCGCAACGACGACACTTGAGAGTGACCCCTACACAAAATCCTCTGAGCCCGCCTATGCCGTGGCGGCGTTCATCCCGCCAGGGTACACTCTGACGCACAATGCTGCTTACTCCGAAACAGCGGGCGCGGCGCAGCTGCCACTTTTTGCCTATGGGGCCTGTGCCTTTTATCAAGGTGATTTTTATGTCTCTGCCGTTCGCGTGGACAGGGGGCATCGGCATGACGAGCGGTATCTGGCGATCGATGCGGTTCGTCAGGGTGTGGCCAGTTACAAAAAAATCTTTCCCGGCAATCGTCTGGTTTTTCATTTGGCCAATTGTGCGACGGTGAACGGCTGCGCAAATGCGAAGAATTTTTTCCTGGGCCGTTTCGAGGCGCCGGTGCCAGTGTCGCCGGTTTGCAATGCCCAATGCCAGGGATGTATCTCTCTGCAGCCGGACGGTCGTGATTTCCCTGAGACGCAAAAACGCATCACCTTTATCCCGACTCCCGAGGAGATCGCGGAACTTGTCATCCATCACTTCGAAATAGAAAAAGATCCCATCGCAAGCTTCGGACAAGGTTGTGAGGGAGAGCCGACGCTTCAAAATGACGTCCTGGAGAAAGCAATACGCCTCATTCGCCGCGAGACTTCCAAGGGTCGCCTCAACCTCAACTCTAATGCCAGCCGCCCCCAGGTGTTGGCGCGGCTTTTTGACGCGGGTCTTACCAATATGCGTGTCAGCACAAACTCCGTTCGTGAACCCTATTATTCCCGCTATTATCAGCCGAAAGGGTATTCGTTCAAGGAAGTTACTGCGTCTGTCGACCTTGCAAAAAAGCACGGCGTTTTTGTGTCCATGAATTATCTTTCCATGCCGGGTTTTACGGATTCCGAAAAGGAATTTGAGGCACTTCGCGATTTCATACGGCGGCACCGGGTGGATATGATCCAATGGAGAAATCTGAACTACGACCCCATGCAGTATTTTCGCGACCTAAAACTCGAGAATGAGGGCTCAAAAATGATAGGAATGAAAGAGGTTCTCGCTCAAATCCAAAAAGAATTTCCCAACCTCCTCTCCGGTTATTTCAATCCGAACAGACGCGCTGTTGAATCGGCGGACTCTATCGTGTAAGCTTTGGGGAGATAGTACATATGCTCCCGTGTTCAAGGGTAAAACCGTCGAAAGGCGGCGACACAAAGCTATAGGGCCCGTATTTGTGGGTCGGCTTTAAGCCGATCATCCAGGGTTGGGCAGCCAGTTGCCACAGTGAACCTTGCCGGAAGCGGTGAGGTTTTTTTATTTGTATACCTGTGAAAAGGGGCATTGATGCATTCTAGAAAAGTGTTTTTATCCATTTGTTTGGTGGTTCTGCTTACGCGACCCTCCCATGCGCTTGCGTCAGAAACCATCTCCAGCGGCCAACCTGATTTCAAATTCCTTGAGGCTCAGCGCGGCTTAAGGGAGGATCCGAACGGTCCTCATGCGCGTGAGAATCTCTTCGCCATGGGGGAATACTATTTCCAGGAAAATATACTTCCCGGTGCAGTGGATTGTTTTCGCCGTTTCATGCCCAGGGTTATGACAAAAACCGAGGATCTTATTGCCTCCGCTTACCTGGCTCGCTGCTTTTCTCTCACAGGAAACACCCAGGCGGCCCTGGCGCTTAAATTAGAACTTGAGGAAGCCCTGTCGTCGCGATTTTTTTTCGCCTCGTTTCACGATCATCGGGATTGGTCTTGGCTTTCTCCTCTAGGAAACCGTTTTAATCTTTCTGAAAGCATCGACCGATTGGATATCACTTTGAATGACAACCCTTTCTATGCCATCGACCTTTCTTAAACGCTGTTTTAGACCCGGTGCCATTTTACTGACTTTGACCGGTCTTTTTTGGTTCACGGTTAACCTTTGGGCTGAGAGAAAATTACCTTTTATCGAGGCGACGATTGCAACAGCGATACACCGCCCGGTTACCATTGAAAGAGCGCATTTCAATTTGATCAGTGGTTTCGTGCTAGATGGTCTTGAGATTAAAAAGCAAACAATGGATTTTTTTCCGACCCGGATTGAACACGTGAAAGTGGCTGTCTATTTTCTGATCTTTCCCAGACCAACGCTGCGTATCCATAGAATCGTTTTGGAGAGTTCCAACCTTTCGGTCCGGGGAAAACCTGAGGACCTATTTAAAGCCTGCGTGATGCTAAAAGCTCTCCCGTCACTCAAGGACCGGATTGGTTTTCTGGAGGTCGAGGGGAAGCTCTCTTCTTTTGAAGTCAAAAAAGGCCAGGTCTCAATCCTATGGACCGACAAAGGCAAGCCGTGGCAGCAGGACATGGAGAATGTCCATTTTTTTGTCGGTCGCAGGTGGTTTCAAAAAAATTTCTTCTGCCTGAGCGGACAAGTGGCGGGCCGACCTCAGGCCTGGTTTCGGATTCAGTGCGGCATGAAAAATCCATCTCGGCAGGCGATGGACTCAAACATCCGCGTTGATTTTCATGAATTTACGATGGCTTATCTTAACCCTCACCTTGGGGGTCGGTTCAAGCTGCCGGATGAGGATCTCACTGCCTCCGTTCGACTTAGGATCCGTGACGGCCGGCGCGTGGAGGTTCGCGGTCGGATGAAATTTCTCGGCCGCGACGATGTCAGCTGTTCTTTGACCGGTATCCTGAACGGGGACCGTTTAGATTTTTCTTCCGTTTCCGTGGGTTATGGCGCGGGACGACTGAGCGGAGATGGAAAGGTCATTTTGTCGCCTCAAAAGAGCCATTATGACTTTACACTTTCCTCAAAGAGAATCCCTCTTATCAAATTCAAGAAGCTGACAGGCCCCTTTAGCCCAGAATCCGGCGGGGTTCTCTTCCACGCACGCCTGGAGGGGGACTCGAAACGTTTTGAGCCGTCCCTCGAAGCGACGTTTCATGATGTTTCGGGCAGCGTCCCGGATGCGGGGATTTCTATCACACACCTTGATGGTCGCGTTCGGTTTTCCCGCAGGGCGGTCGATACGGAGGAGCTTTGGGCTTTTGTGAATAATATTCCGCTTCGGCTACGAGGCAGTTTTTTAATTAAGCCGCTTCCGAGTTTTCGTCTAGAGCTTTCGACGTACCCCGGGCAATTGTCATCCCTGCGGTCCCAAAATCCTCTCAGTGCGACACTCACAAGCGTGGCGAGGCGATCTCATGAGGGATGGAGCGGGTACGTGAAACTTCAGAGACAGGGCGACGTTCCCGATCAAGTCCGGGAACAAACCGTTTGGGCGGCATCTTTCCATGATCTGGACCCAAGCGCTCGCCGGGGGGTCCGCTCGCTGTCTTTTAGACGGCAAACAAAGGGCGCCCCGGAAACGGCAGGGGGATTTTCGATTCATCAGGCATTATTTCAAGTACACGTGGATCCCCAAAGCATCGCCGTGGAAATGGTGAACGGTATCTTCTATGGAGGAAAGGCCAAAGCCAGTATTTTTGTGGACCTGAAAAAATTCTTATGGAAAGCAAATGTTTCCGTAACAAACGCCAACGTATCACGTGTACTTCGCACCCTAAATAAAGATTATCACGTGACTGGTCTTCTAAACTTTCAAACTTCCTGGGAGGGTGTCCGGACCAACGGAGGTTCGATGAAGACACATTTTATGCTTTTAAACGGGTCCGTCGGCCCGTGCCCGGCGTCTCATCAATGGGCGGCGCAAACTGGAATAAACATTCTCGAACACATCCGTTTCGACACTTTTTCCGGGGAAGTGTTCCGCCATGAGGATGCCTGGGAGCTCCGCGGTTTAAGTCTCCGGAGTGATTTGGTAAGGATGGAGGCAGATCTTAAAATAAGATCACAGATTGTTTCCGGCGGCCTGTCGGTGAAGTTTCCCACCGCTGTTATTTCGGCATCCTCAGATCTGAAGTGGCTGGTGGATTTTGTCCATGCGTCCGACTGGATTGATCTTAATTTTAAGATTGCTGGCCGTTCGTCTAACCCGCGGGTACAGTGGTTGAGCGGAGAGTTCAAGAAAAAAGTAGAATCTTCCTTGGCACCCTGGATGCGGAATGAATTCGAACGGCAGATGCAAGAAAGAGTTTCCAGGTTCTGAAAAAATCCCCCGCCTTATTTCTAAAGCGGGGGATCCATTTCTAACAAACGTTTTTAGAGCTTAACGACGTTTGCGGCCTGTTCGCCCTTAGGTCCCTGCGTGATATCAAAAGATACTTGCTGGCCTTCGGCCAAGGATTTGAAACCTTCGCCTTGAAGCGCTGAGAAATGAACGAACACGTCGTTCTTTCCGCCCTCAGGGGTGATGAATCCAAAGCCCTTTTCGTCACTGAACCACTTAATTGTTCCTGTAGCCATTTTATTGCTCTTTTCTATTTTACTTTTATGGAATTGCGTCTTTGATCTCACTCCGCTAAAGATCGCAGCGGATCCGCCTCTGGCGGAAAAAATAAAAAAAACCGCGATTAAGTAAAGTCGCGGTTTTTAAATGCTAATCTGTGTAAGAATTCAAAAACAACCTTTGCTAACTGCCTGCGCAGTGTAACACGTCCGCCGGGGTTGTCAATGGAAACATGTTTATACGCTGATGCACTCCCCGCCTCTCAGGATAAACGTAGGGTGGTAAAATTTTTTGGGGAACACGTCCATTTTCCAAGGTTTCCGCTGGATGGTAGGGTCCAGCAGGATTGTCTCGCCGGAATCGTCGATGTAGGTCACCCAGGTATGGAACTCTGTGCTTGCCGGGCCGTATTTACCGATGACCAATGACGGGTCGCGATAACCGTTTCGTCTCATCTGGGTGTACAGCCAAATGGTTTTATCTTCACAGTCTCCGTGGTAGGATTTGGATGTTTCATCGGCACTTTGCCAGATGTCCTTTGCTGTTTTGTCCGAGGAATAACGGAACGAACGCGCCACCCGAAAAAGCATTTGGATCGGCATGGGTTCATTCATCTCTCGGGACGTCTCTGATACGGAATCAAAGATTCCCGAATTGGCCAGGCGTTGGTAAAAAGGCATGGTTTCAATGAGGCAGCTGGTGACCAGCCGCGGCTCAGCCGAAACGTTGGGCTGGCAGGCCAAGAATGCCAAGAGCCCCCCAAAAAAGACAAGACAACACCGAGTGAGTTGGTTTCCCATGGAGATATAGACTAGACCAAATGGGCAAAATTTAAAAGCTAAAAGATAGTCGCTAATTTTCATTTTCATAGATATAATCGGCTGACAGTAACCCCCGGAGGACATTGAGTGTTTGCAAGCAAGGATGAGACACCCCCTTTTTCTATTGCGGCACTGGAGGACTACCCCACCATCCGCATTGTGAGGCTTCGAGGCGCCATTGACCAAAAGATAGTAGCGGACCTTGAGCACTTCCGGAAATGGGTGGAAAAGCACCGTGGTTTCAAACACAAACATGTGCTCCTTGATTTCAAGGAAGTGACGCACATTGACACGTCCGTAGTGGCAGAGATCATCCAGGCGGTTTCCGAGCTCAAAACGGTGCATTTTCGTTTAGGGGCTATCAACCTTAATGACGCGGTTCGGGGCATGTTTCAGGTACTAAAAGTTGATAAATTAGTTATTTTTTACAATAACGAATCTGAAGCAGTCGAGGATTTTAAACGTAGCTAACTCAGTCAAGCGCCCGCTGTTCTGGCTAGGCGTCTTTTTCCTATTTTTTTTCCTTACTGCCAAAATTCCCATTTGGTCTTCCGACGAAGGGCGTTTTGGGGAGATTGCACGGGAAATGTGGGAGTCGAAGGATTTCATCGTCCCACATTTCAACTACATCCCTCATTTTGAAAAACCTATTTTTGCATATCTTCTAACGGCGCTTAGCATCGGCGTATTCGGTGCGAACAGCCTCGCCGTCAGGTTTCCAAGCGTCCTCGCCGCGATCTCTGGAATTTTTTTGACGCATGCTTTTACCCGGCGTTTGTTTGACGAGAAAAAAGCGAATCTTGCCGCAATGATCCTATCGACCTCTGTGGGGTATTTTCTCCTGGGTCGTTACGGGATGATTGACATGTTGATGACTTTTTTTTTAAGTGCGGCTCTTTTTGGGTTGGCCGCAGCGGTCATCCAAAAAGACAGGCGTTTCTATCCGGCTGCTTATCTTTTTATGGGTCTTGCGTTTATCACCAAGGGATTGGTCGGTATTGTTTTGCCAGTCCTTATTTTCACAGCCTATCTTGTTTGGACCAAAAATCTGGCGGAGGTCAAACGCATGCGTTTGGGATGGGGGCTGCTGATCATCGGGCTTGTATTTGTTCCCTGGGGCATCGCTATTTCGATCCGAGAACCAGAGTTTTCCTATGTTTTCATCACCCAGCAGCATTTTGAGCGTTTTGCCACAGGTAGTTTCGGACGGGCGAGGCCTTTTTGGTTCTTTATCCCCATCCTGATCTCCCTGGCCTTTCCTTGGTCCCTATTTCTTCCGACAGCTGCAATTCATGGGTTGCGTGACCAGAAAGGGGATGAAAGAAAAATGGTTCAGTTTCTCTTATGCTGGGTCAGCGTGATCCTGCTCTTCTTTAGCATTCCCAGGTCTAAGCTACCCTATTACATTCTACCTGTTTCTGTTCCCCTATCGGTGCTTGTGGCTGTTTGGTTTGACCAAGCGACGGAACCTAAAACTTTAAGACTGCTACTCAAATGCGCGGGACTTATTTTGGTTGTCGCGATTGGAGGCTTCAACGCGTATTTATTTTTTTGGGCCGAGGTTCCTATTGCAGAGACGATACGGAATCTCGTTCTGCCTGGAACGATTTGTGTCCTAGCCGGGTGCGCTGTCATAGCGAACTACACGAGAAAAAGTTTGTATCGGTCTGCCGCATGGGCCATGGCCGGAACGCTTTATGCGGCCATGATTATTATAGCGGCCGGGATGTTTTTTCTTTCACCCTACTTCAGCACCTACAAGGAGTCTCAAACCCTCAAGTTCCTGTGGAAAGAGGGTGATACGATTGCCGTTTATTCCTCCCCGGACCATTTTTCGGATCTACCATTTCATTTACAAAAAAGAATCATGGTGGTTGGTTCCGATTTTGGCACGCTTACCTCGGAGGTTGAGGAACGTCAACATGAGAAGGAGCTTGACAGGTGGTTTTTAAGCGCCGGGAAATTTGTCGAACTGTTTAGCTTGGGGAAAACCAGGATGTTTTGCTTAATGAAAGCCAAGTCATTGGGTGAGCTCCAGCACCTGGGTTTGCGGAAATTTAGTGTCATTTATGAGGGCGCAGGAAAAATTCTCATCTCCAATGAAATTCCATCGGCGACCAAACCTTGAAAGTTATGTGCTATACTCGGGGCGGTGGGGGATTTATTTAAAAAAGGATGCTATTGCATGAAAAAAATTGATGGCAAACTCGTTTTGAGCGTTCTCTTTATTTCCCAATTCTTTTTGATCCCGTTATCCCAAGCGGGAACTCAGCCTAGTCCTGATCCGAATGCCTCGCTTCGAAAGGCCACGAGTCCACTCACGGACTTCGAAAAGGTGAAAAAGATCAATAACGAGTTGGCAATCAAGCATTTCACCGGTCTAATAGAAAAGAATCCCAAGGAAGCCCTAAACTATGCCAAACGAGGAAAAGCCTATTCGGGCAATAAGGACTATGAAAAGGCTGGCAAGGACTATGATACGGCTATCAAGCTAGATCCAAAGCTGACAGAGGCCTACGTTGGACGAGCCGTGGTAAGACTGATGGAAAAAGATTATAACCGGTGTTGGGAGGATGTGCACAAGGCCGAGTCTCTGGGAGGTCAGTTTTGGCCCTCTTTCACAGATGCGTTGAAAGCAGGTTCGGGAAGGGATAAATAAACACAAGGAGGTCAAGATGGCAGACAAAGACCTGGGAAAAACATCACTTGGAATGAAGGCGGATCTGGCGGCCTTGTTGTGTTACGTGGCGGGTATCGTTACGGGCATTATTTTTTTCCTCCTAGAGAAAGAGAATAAATATGTCCGGTTCCACGCCATGCAGTCTATGTTGACGTTCGGCTTCTTTCTGGTTTTGAATGTTGTTTTGGGTTTCATCCCTATCGTGGGCTGGTCTTTCGTTCCCCTCTTAGGTATTGTTCAGCTCGTGCTTTGGATCATTTTAATGGTGAAAGCCTACCAGGGGGAGCAGTTCAAATTACCGGTTCTAGGGGATATTGCCGAAAAGAACGCCTAAAAGCCGAGAGCAAACGCTGAAATGTTAATTTTTGTATAATCGTACCACTTATAAAATATTATTATAATGGGTTTTTCGAACCATAAATGGGTTAAATTATACGATTTATGGTCTGAATAAACCACTTGATAGCTAAATTAGGACAAAAACTCCCACCTTAAGTAGTAGCCATGATGTGAAATAATTGATTATAGATGGTTAGTCTTTAATAATGGTTTGCACCGGGAAAATTAGAAAAAAATGACCCTACTTGACAGACCCTATTTCATCAGGCATACTCCTGGCTCAATTGAGAGGAGAGTTCAGCCCGTGAAAGAGATCTGGCAGGCGGTCGTTATTGGAGCAATTTTTTCGGCTTTTTTCACCTATTTCATGGAGCTCAAGTTGGTGTCGGCGGCGACTGGGCTCCAGTAGAGGGTTGGAGGGTGGGGTGATTTTTTTTGTGATTATATTTGACAAGAAGACTCATATATGATACAAGTTGTTGTCTCTATTTAAAAGTAAAATACTTATATTTCGAAAGAAAAATGTGGATCATTTAGACAGGCTGGAAAATCAATCCGTCTTTATCCTGCGCGAGGCGCAGAAAAAGTTTAAAAAACTGGCCATGTTATGGTCCATCGGGAAAGACTCCAATGTGCTTCTTTGGCTGGCTCGTAAGGCTTTTTTCGGCCATGTTCCCATCCCTCTTGTTCACATCGACACCAGTTATAAGATGCCCGAAATGATCGAGTTCCGTGACAAATACGCGAAAGAGTGGGGCTTGAATCTGATTGTCGGACAGAACAAGCAGGCGTTGGCCGAGGGGATGAACTATACCAAGGGACGTATTGTTTGCTGCACGGCACTGAAGACCAATGGCCTTCAGCAGATCATGGAGCAGTATGATTACAAGGGACTCATCCTGGGCATTCGCCGCGATGAGGAAACCACGAGGTCCAAGGAACGGTATTTTTCACCGCGCGATAAGAACTTTGAATGGGATTTTAAGGATCAGCCGCCGGAGCTCTGGGACCAGTTCAAAACGAATTTTGACGAGAATACCCATATTCGTATCCATCCGCTCCTGCACTGGACGGAGCTCAATGTTTGGGAGTATATCAAGCGCGAGAAGATTCCCGTCGTGAGTCTTTATTTTTCGAAAGAGGGCAAGCGTTACCGGAGTTTAGGATGCGCTCCATGCACGGCGCCCATTGAATCGCCGGCTCGCAATGTGGATGAGATTATCGCGGAATTGAAGTTGAACAAGACATCCGAACGGGCAGGCCGCGCGCAGGACCAGGAAGACACCTATGCGATGCAGCGCTTGAGAGCCAAGGGGTATATGTGAAATCGCGTTACGACTTACGGAGCGAAGCGACGTCAAGTCGCCCGACGCGATTTCATCTTTCAGCGATTTCTCCAGAAATTGCTGAAGGATCTAAGGTATGGATTCTTCGGTGCCTAAATGCGCCTCAGAATGACGTGTGAGGTCACGAAAAAAATGACGGAGTCATAATGCAAGCCATAGAACAAGAATCTTTAACCGGGGAAACGGTCAAGATCGTCATGGTCGGCCATGTGGATCATGGCAAGTCCACCTTGGTGGGTCGCCTCCTGCATGACACGGGATTCATCCCTGGGACCAAAATGGACCATGTCAAAAAAGTTTGCGAGGAACAGGGGAAAGGTTTTGAGTTTGCATTCCTCTTGGATGGCCTGGAGGAGGAGCGTGACCAGGGCATTACGATCGACGTGGCTCAGATGTTCTTCAAGTCGAAGAAACGGAGTTACGTCATTATCGACGCGCCCGGGCATAAGGAATTCCTAAAAAATATGATTTCGGGGGCATCGAACGCGGACGTGGCTTTTCTCATGATCGACGCGGAAGAGGGGATCCAGGAACAATCCAAGCGCCACGCATATCTTTTAGCGCTTTTGGGCATTAAGCAGATCGCCATTGTTGTCAACAAAATGGATCTTGTGAATTATTCGGAAGCGGTGTTCAATTCCACAAAAGAGATCTACACGAAATATTTAAAAACGATTCAGGTGACGGCGCATGCATTCATCCCGATCTCAGCTTATCAGGGCGAAAATGTGCTCGCAAAAAGCACCAAAATGCCTTGGTACAGAGGCGAAACCATTTTAGAAATCTTGGACGGTTTTACGGCGCACGACGACACTTCGAAGCTGGCTTTTCGTTTTCCCGTTCAAGATGTTTACAAATTTGACAAACGCCGCATCATCGCAGGGCGCGTGGAGTCGGGAAGCATCTCGATCGGAGACGAGATCGTTTTTCTCCCGTCCGGCAAATCCACCCGTATCAAGACCATTGAAAAGTGGCATCCGTCCGCGGATAAGCCGGCGCCGACGATGGTCGTGGCCGGAGAGTCTATTGGGCTTACCATGGAGGAACAAATCTTCGTGGAACGCGGCGAGATTGGCTGCATCGCGTCGAACAAGCCGGTGGTAGCGGACCGTTTCTCAGCCAACCTTTTTTGGATGGGGAATAAGCACCTGCATAAGGGCGGAAAGTATATTTTGAAACTGGCCACACAGGAGATCGAATGTGTTATTGAATCCATCTCAAAAGTAATCAATTCCTCGACGCTTGAGGAGATCGCGAAGAATGCTCATGAGGTCGCCAAGAATGAGGTTGCGGAGCTGATCATTTCAACGAAAAAACCGATTGCGTTTGACACATTCGATACGATCCCGGAGACCGGACGATTCGTCATTGTGCATGAGCAGGACGTGCGCGGCGGAGGAATTATCTTAAAAAGAGCGGAGCATTTCAGTGCCATCTAAAAACTGGGATCTGGTTCAAGTGAACCGAGAATTCGAGAAATCTTCTGCGGTGGCGCTACTTCAATGGGCGCTTAAAACCTACGGAGCGAAGCTCACGGTGGCGTCGTCTTTCGGCGCGGAGGATGTGGTAATCATCGACATTCTCACAAAATTTGAGCCCAAGATAAGAATATTCACGTTTGACACGGGGCGTTTGAACGAAGAAACCTATCAGGTGATGGACGAGGTTCGCCAAAAATACGGGATCCAGATCCATTCTTATTTTCCCAATGCGGCTGAGGTCGAAAGTCTCGAGCGAATCAAAGGGTTCATGTCTTTCCGCGAGTCTGTCTCCAACCGCAAGGAGTGCTGCGGGATACGCAAGGTCGAACCGCTCCGGCGGGCACTCCATGGGATGGAAGCCTGGATCACGGGACTGCGGAGGTCGCAGGCTGTGACACGCACGGAGATTCAAAAGGTGGAGGCTGATGACGTCTATCCGGGGTTGGTCAAAATTAATCCGCTCGCGGATTGGTCCGAGGAAGACGTATGGGGTTATATCAAAAAAAATGCCGTGCCGTACAACAAGCTGCATGATTTAGGCTATCGTTCTATCGGCTGCGCGCCATGCACGCGCGCGGTAAAGCCCGGCGAAGATGTTCGTGCGGGACGGTGGTGGTGGGAGGATCCGGAACACAAAGAATGCGGAATTCATTCAAGGCCTAAGGGTTGACCGATGACACCATCTTCTTATCCGGGCCGGCGGCTTGTCGCGCCGTTCCCTCCGAAGAAGATGGCGTCACCGGTCAATGTCAGGTTGGACTGATCATTTCCGCATTTTAGGAGCCTTAAAAAAGGAAAAGAAGTGAGAGTTGTTTTAAAGCGGGTCCATAAAAGCTTTGCTCAAAAAAACCAGCAGGTGCAGGTGCTGCGCGATGTGAATTTTTCCATTGAAGATGGAGAATTCATCTGCGTGCTGGGGCCCTCGGGCTGCGGAAAATCCACGCTGATCTCTTTGATCGCAGGGCTGGAATTTCCGGACACGGGCGAGGTGTTTGTCGACACTCGGATCGTCGAGGGTCCGTCTCCGGACCGTCTAGTTGTTTTTCAGGAAGCGGCCCTTTTCCCCTGGCTCTCGGTCTTGGAAAACGTGGAATTTGGCCTCAAGGTCGCGGGAGTGCCCAAGGTGGAAAGACGTGCCAGGGCGTTGGAAGCCATCAAGATGGTTCACCTGGCACGCTTTGTGAATGCACAGCCTCATCAACTTTCGGGCGGGATGCGTCAGCGCACCGCCATTGCAAGAGCCTTGGTGTTGGATCCTAAAATTCTTTTAATGGATGAGCCTTTCGCGGCGTTGGATGCTCAAACGCGCCAAATGTTGATGGAGGAGCTCCAGGAAATCTGGCAAAAAACCAAGAAGACCATTTTTTTTGTGACGCACAATGTACGCGAGGCGACATTTCTCTCGGACCGCGTCTTTGAAATGTCGGCCCGTCCCGGCACCATTAAAAAGGAGTACCCGATTTCTTTTTCGCGCCCGCGACATGAGCAAGACCCGAATCTTCTTGTGGTGCAGACAAGAATCATGGGTTCCTTGAAAGATGAGATCGAGAAAGTGGCAAAAGAAGAATTGGACGTGGATTATCAGGTCTCCAAGACTGGAGCGTTAACGCCATTCGGCAGGAATATCGGAAGCAACATATGATCACGATTCGTCGGGCCGTTTATGATCAGATGATTTCTCATGCCAAAGCGGGATATCCGAACGAAGCCTGCGGAATTCTCTCCGGTCCGCCGCGGAACGCGGACGGATCCCTGCCCGTCCGGCAGGCGGGCGCCGGTGTTTTGGTGGCGGAGAAGGCCGATGAGGTGAGCATTTTTTACCCCATGAAAAATACAGACAATGCGGCTATCAGTTATTTCATGGACCCGAAAGAGCAGCTTCAGGTATTCAAGAGCATGCGGCAGAAAGGGCTCGTGATGCGCGGCATTTTTCATTCACATGTGGCGAGCGAGGCCACTCCCTCCCAAAAGGACGTGCGTCTGGCGTTCTACCCGGAGGCAAGTTACTTGATCGTGTCGTTGTCGGATCTGCAAAAGCCGGTGTTGCGGTCGTTTCGCATTGTGGAAGAAAAAGTGACCGAAGAGGAAATTAAAATTGAAGATTAGCACAGATTACACAGATGTCATCCCCGAATGCTTCTATCGGGGATCGCGTTGATTCCCGCTGTTCCGCCCGAGGCGCCTGCCCGCCAGCCGGCAGGCGGGGACCCGCTTTCGGCGGGCGAGGGAATGACATTTTTTGTGATTTGCGATGTCCTTTAGGAGGTTTTATGTCACAGACAAAAGAATTCATCAAAATTAAACTAAACGGAAAAGAGCAAGAGATCCAAAGCGGAATGAACGTTTCGGATCTGCTTTTGAAATGGAAGATCCGCCCAGAACTCGTAACGGTGGAGATCAATGAGATCATTCTTCAGAAGCTGGATTATGAAAGCACGAAGATCCAAGAAGGCGACAATGTAGAGTTTGTTTTTTATATGGGCGGAGGATATCAATGAGCCAGATCTATGAAAGTATTCTAGACCTCATCGGGAATACACCCATGGTGAGACTGCACAATATTCCGGACAAGAATATGGCTTCGATTTTGGCGAAGCTGGAAATGTTTAATCCCGGTGGCAGCGTGAAAGACAGGATTGCGCTCAACATGGTGGAGCAGGCCGAGAAAAAAGGGTTGCTCCGTCCGGGAGCCGTGATCGTGGAACCCACCAGCGGCAATACCGGCATTGGATTGGCCATTGTCGGTCGCGTCAAAGGTTACAAGGTTATTCTCGCGATGCCGGATGGCACGAGCAGTGAACGCATCCAGATCCTGCAAAGTTTCGGCGCGGAAGTGGTCCTGACTCCTCCAAAAGACGGGATGGTCGGTGCGGTGGAAAAAGCGCGCGAGATTGTCTCGAACCTAAAAGACGCTTTCATGCCTCAGCAATTCATGAATCCGGACAATCCGGCGATGCACCGAAAAACCACGGCGAAGGAGATCCTAAAGGACACGGACGGGAAAATAGATGCATTCGTTGCGGGTGTCGGCACCGGCGGGACTCTGACCGGTGTTGGCGAAGTGCTCAAGAAACATGATCCAAAGATCCGGGTGATCGCGGTGGAGCCTAAAACTTCCGCTGTGCTTTCCGGCGGGCCCGCCGGTCCTCACATGATCCAGGGCATTGGCGCTGGTTTTGTGCCGGAAGTGTTGAATCGCAAGATCATTGACGAAATCATTACGGTGGACGACCAGGAATCGTATCAGATGGCCAAGCGTCTCTCACGTGAGGAGGGAATATTCGCGGGACTGTCCTGCGGCGCCGCCTGTGTGGGAGCCCTTAAAGTCGCAAAACAATTGGGCGCCTCAAAAACGGTCGTGGTCCTGTTCCCGGATTCCGGGGAACGTTATCTCAGCATGGAACCGTACTTCAACCTCTGATCCTTGCCATGCTTGCCAAAGCGATCAGACAGATTTTTTTCTACGCGCTTCTCGTCGGTCTCTGGAAGCTTCTTTTTTTTCTGAAGCTTTGGCCGCCGTACCTTTTTCCGTCGCCGGAACAGGTGTTGGGGACCTTGGCGGAAGGCTTCCAGAATAAAACTTTTTTGATCGGCATTGGGGTCAGTCTCCGTCGTCTTCTCGTTGGCTATGGGGTCTCCGTTGTTTTGGGGACCCTGATCGGGCTCTTGATAGGCAAAATCAAGATCCTTAATGAAACGGTTGGCGGTCTTTTTGTTGGACTACAAACCTTGCCCAGCATTTGCTGGCTTCCTCTGGCGATCCTGTGGTTTGGTCTGAGCGAGGCCGCCATCACATTCGTGGTCGTGATGGGCTCACTCCTGTCCGTGTCCATCGCGACGGACAGCGGGGTAAAAAATATACAGCCTCTTTATTTGCGCGCAGGAAGAAACATGGGAGCCAAAGGCAAGGGCATGTTTTTGAATGTGGTTCTTCCAGCGGCATTTCCCTCAATCCTGATGGGATTAAAGCAGGGTTGGTCTTTTGCGTGGCGCTCCCTGATGGCCGGCGAGATTCTTTTTGTGAGCATGGGGTTGGGGCATCTTTTGAACATGGGCCGAGAGCTCAACGACATGAGCCAGGTGATCGCAGTGATGGTCGTAATTATCTTTATCGGAGTGGTGATGGACGGACTTGTTTTTGGGATGGCTGAGAAAAGGGTGAGACAGATCTGGGGGCTCGACAGAAAATGAAAAAATTAAATGTAAATGTTATCCTAGCGCCCGTCGAAAGCGGGTCCCCGCCTGCCGGCTGGCGGGCAGGCGCCTCTGGCGGAAAGGCGGGGATCATGTCGAAGTTGATTCCCGCTTTCGCGGGAATGACATTATTCTTTTTTTGCGTTGTTTCCCCGGCATTCTCCAAGCCGATAAACATCCGCATTGGTAATTTTCCGAACATTACGCATGCGCAGGCCTTGATCATGCATGCCACAGGCAAGCTGGAAGAAGCGTTCGGAGAAAGAGCGACCGTGCAATGGAAAGCGTTCAATGCAGGACCCTCTGTTGTAGAGGCCCTATTTTCGGGGAATCTGGACATCGCGTTTATTGGTCCGAGCCCGGCGATTAACGCTTTTGTCAAATCGGACGGGGAGGCGGTGAGAGTCGTGGCAGGTTCTGCTTCTGGGGGTTCGGCGCTTGTTGTACGCTCAGACCTGGAGTTTCATTCCGCTGAAGATTTTCGTAAAAGAAAAATTGCCTCTCCGCAACTTGGAAATTCTCAGGATGTCGCGCTTCGTTCATGGCTGGATGGCAGTGGGTTGAAATTAAAAGATATGGGGGGTGATGTCCAGGTTCTGCCTTTGCTCAGCGCGGACCAGCAGACTCTTTTCATTAAAAAAAAGATCGATGGGGCCTGGACGGTGGAGCCCTGGGTGTCTCTCTTGGTTGAAAACGCGGGCGGAAAAGTATTCTTAGAAGAATCGGATCTTTGGGCCCGCGGAAAGTATTCTACGGCTCTTATTTTGGTGCGTCGCAAGTTTTTGAATGATCATCCGGATCTTGTGAAACGGTTCCTCGAAGTTCACGTGGATCTCACGCAATGGATTCAGAAAAACCCTGCCGAAGCAAAAAAGATCGTTCAGACCGAAATCAAAAAAGAATTCGGAACAGAATTGCCGGATAAGGTCCTGGACTCGGCGTTTTCGCGGATTCTCTTTACCTATGAACCCTTGACTATTTCTGTCACGGAACAGGCCAGGT
Organism: uncultured Planctomycetia bacterium; assembly: GCA_964478015.1. Lineage (GTDB taxonomy): Bacteria > Omnitrophota > Gorgyraeia > 2-02-FULL-51-18 > 2-02-FULL-51-18 > JAHFFM01. Next base: position 6,185 of record CAYZGM010000006.1, on the reverse strand, counting down.
CGGCGTTCAAGGCTGGTTTTTTAAAGAAAGAACCGGATCTTCGTGCACTTTTTGATCTTTCTATTCTGCAAGAGGTCTTGAAAGAGAAAGGTTTGGAGCCACTTGAAGACATGGGCCAAAAGTGATAGACTCGGGGGTCTATCCAAGTGAGAATTATTTTCTAACCACAGGAAAATAAATGAGTTATATCAAGGGATTAAAGTGCAGGGAATGCCACCGGAGCTATAAGGCGGAAGCCATTTACGTCTGCGAATTCTGTTTTGGCTCTCTGGAGGTCGATTATGACTACGACCGGATCAAGGAATCTCTAACCAGGGAGAAGATTGAAAAGGGGCCCAAGAGCATTTGGCGCTACCGGGAGCTTCTACCCATTGAAAAACAGCCGACGGTGGGATTCCACGCAGGATTCACCCCTCTTTTTAAGGCGGACAATCTTGCCCGCGAGCTGGGCATGAAAGAGCTCTACATCAAGGATGACTCGGTTTGTCATCCAACCCTCTCATTCAAGGACCGTGTGGTGGCGGTGGCGTTGACTCGTGCCAAGGAACTGGGTTTCAAGACCGTTGCCTGCGCCTCTACGGGAAATCTTGCCGGCTCCGTGAGCGCCCAGGCCGCTTGGGCGGGACTGAATCGTTTTATTTTCATCCCGGCGGATCTTGAGGCCGGGAAAGTGGTTGGCTCGCTTACCTATGCGCCGAACCTTGTCGCCGTCGAGGGAAATTATGACGATGTGAACAGACTTTGCGCGGAGATCGCGGCCCGTTATCGCTGGGCTTTTGTGAATGTGAACATACGCCCCTATTATGCCGAGGGTTCTAAAACCTATGGCTATGAGATCATGGAACAGCTGGGCTGGCGTACGCCGCAGCACGTAGTCGTGCCGGTAGCCAGCGGCTCACTGTTAACCAAGATCTGGAAGGCGTTCAACGAGTTTAAAAAATTAGGTCTCATCAGTTCCGTGGATGCGAAAATGTACGCCGCTCAGGCCGCGGGCTGCTCACCTATCATCACCGCGATGAGAGAAAAAAGTGAGATCATCAAGCCCGTGAAACCCAACACGATCGCAAAGTCCCTGGCAATCGGGAATCCGGCGGACGGGCCTTACGCGTTGGACGTGATTCGAGAGAGCGGTGGCTCGGGAGAATCCGTGACGGACCAGGAGATCGTCGATGCGATCAAGCTTCTGGCCTGCAAGGAAGGAATTTTTACGGAGACGGCAGGCGGTGTCACGGTTGCCGCGGCGATAAAACTGATCGAGAACGGGGTGATCCCAAGAAATGAGAGCTGTGTCGTCTGCATCACAGGAAACGGGTTAAAAACACAGGAAGCTGTCAGCGACCATATCGGCAAACCTTACCGGATCAAGCCGACGGTGGATTCTTTTGAGAAAGCGATGAAAGACGAGACCAAGATCAATGAAGAAGTTTGGGTAAGACGATAGGTTAAGCGTCATCCCTGCGCAGGCGGGGATCAAATGAAAGCTGATTCCCGTTTGCGCGGGAACGACATCTTAGGAGGAACCAATTGATGGCGATCAAAGTCAGGATTCCAACGCCGCTACAAAAACTCACGAACAACCAGTCGGAAGTGCAATGTGAGGCCAAGAATATCGATGAGCTTCTCGCAAGTTTGGAGAGGCAATACCCGGGGATTAAGGAAAGGATCTGTGACGCCGAGGGCAAACTGCGGCGTTTTGTGAATGTCTATGTGAATGAGGAGGACATTCGTTTTCTGCAGGGTCAAAGCACGGCGTTGAAAACCGGCGACGATATTTCCATCATTCCGGCTATTGCCGGAGGTGCTGCCCATTCCAAAACACGCGTCACCTTGGTGTTTCCCCAAAACCTGATCCAGGAACCCGTCGTGTTCATGATGGCGAAAAAATTCGACATCATTCCCAATATCCGCAAGGCGCGCGTGACAGAGACGGTCGGGGAAATGACCCTTGAGTTGGAGGGCGAAGATAAGGATCTGGAAAAGGGGATCAAATACCTTGAGTCGCGCGGCGTGAAGGTGGAGCCCGTGACCGGTGAAAGCGCTCTTTAATTTTCTTTTGCTCACAGGGTTGCCCGGCGCGGCTTTTGCCGGCGGGTACTCTCTCACGGAGGGTTGTTTCCGCTGGAGGCTCGTTCCGTATCCATTCGAGCGTGCCGGTATTGCGGTTGGATTGGGTTGTTTTTTTTGGACACTGGCATTTTTAGTCCTAATTCTTAGGAAAAAAAGAATAAAATAAAACGTAGATTAGCGGGCAGGTTAGGCAGATTAAAAGGAGGGTGATCGGATGAAAAAGATCTTATTTTTGTTTTCGTTCATGACAGCGGCAGCATTTTTTTCGACACCGATCCTACTGGCGGATGATACAACCTCCGGAGGCTCAACCTACTACACCACGAGAGAGATTTCCGAAAAACAGGATAAGATCCTGCAGGCCTTGGATGAGATCAAGGCCGAGTTAAATATCATCAAGATCCGGGTTTCTAGCAGTTGATCCCACCCCCTACTTCGGCACCTGCGGTGCATGATATGAACCTAATTAACTTAAAATTGTATCGAATCGCGTTCAACGCGATTCGGAAGCAGGGGATGGGATGAAATTTTCCACCCGCACTCTCTATGGGCTGAAAGCCATTCTTGTTTTGGCCAGCCGCTACGGCGAGGGGTCCTTGTCTGTCTCCCATATTGCGAAAAAGGAGGGGATTTCGGTATCCTATCTTGAGCAGATCCTGAATGCCCTCAAGAAAAAAGGTCTTGTGAAAAGCGTGCGCGGCCCGCAGGGCGGGTATGTTCTTTCCGAAAAACCCTCTGAAACCAGTCTGGAGAAGCTCTTCTACGCCTTGGAGGCCAAGCCGTTCTATGAAAAAACCCAGCCTACCCAAGAGGGGGATGAAGTGGCCATTGGAAATGCCATCTTTTGGCACAAATTCGCCACCAGCATCGAAAAAGAGCTGTCCCAAATTACCCTGAAGGAGCTCTTGGACGAGGCCCGTCGCGTCAAAAAAGGCAAACTACGCTCTACAGCCCCTACGTTTCATATTTGAAGAGGGCATGTTACAATGAATCGCTTTAGCGGTGTGAGCCTGGCGTGCAGACCAAGAAAAGCTTAAGGCAGGAAATGAGGTCGAGGCTTGAGACTTTGAGCCCCGACGAAAGGCATCAAAAAAGCCTGCGGATCCAAGAGAAGCTTTTCAAGTTGGACGCCTTTAGAATAGCCCGAACGGTGTGTTTCTATGTCGGAACCGACACGGAGGTTGACACCGTTCCGATGATCGAGCGATCGATCCGGTTGGGGAAACGGGTGCTCTTGCCGCAGGTTGATCTGGAAAATAAAAAACTAAAACTCTTTGAGATCAAAGATGTCCGCACGCAGCTTCTGCCGGGTTCGCTCAGGATCTTGGAACCGGATCCGGCCAAGGCGAAAGCGGCCTCCCAAAACGACGTCGAATGTGTGATCGTGCCGGGAATGGCGTTCGATGCTTTCAAAAGGCGGCTGGGGCGCGGGGCCGGATTCTATGACCGGTTCTTGGGACAGCTTCCCGCAGGCGTTTTCAAAGTGGCTTTGGCGTTTTCTTTCCAGGTTTTCCTCGAGATTCCTCATGAAGCGCATGACCAAACATTGGATGCGGTACTAACAGACGAATAGTGTCATCCCCGCGTAGGCGGGGATCAGGTGGATTCCCACTTTTCCGCCAGAGGCGCCTGCCCGCCAGCTGGCAGGCGGGGGCCTGCCTCGGGCCGGTGCGGGAATGACAGGAGCGAAAATGGACCCTAACACAATATTCCTTTTAGTTTTGATTGGCCTGGTTGTGGGCGGTTCCGCATTCGGTTTGGGATATTTCCTACGCAAACGCTATGCGGAACGCCTCATCCGCACTGCCGAATCCAAGGCACGGGAGATTCTTGTCACCGCCAAACGGGAGTCGGAGGATACTTTCAAACGGTCCGAGCGTGAGTCGAAACAATTTCTTTCCAAAGCTCAGAGCGACTTCGAGGACCAGATCGCCCAGAAAAAACGCGATCTAGAGAATATGGAAAAAGTGCTGCTCCATCGCGAGGAGACGATCCAGAACCGCCTTGAGACGGCGGACAAACGCGAGCGGGAAGCTCTCTACAAGCTTCAGGAGGCGGTCCAGAAAGAAAAGAACGTCCTGGAATTCGAGTCGTCTTTGAATAAAATGATCGCCGAAGAGCGCGATCTGCTGCAGCGTATCTCCAAACTCGATCCAGAAGAGGCCAAAACACAATTTTTAAAACGAATGGAGATAGAGCTGCGGCGTGACGCGAGCCGGCTCATTGAACAGGTCGAGAGCGAGGCCAAGGAGACCGCAGATCACAAAGCCAATCGTCTGATCAGCCTGGCCATCATGCGAAACGCCGGGGCGTACACCACGGAATCAACGGTCAGCGTGGTCCATTTGCCGAATGAGGAAATGAAAGGGCGCATCATCGGAAAAGACGGCCGTAATATCAAAACGTTTGAGACGTTGACCGGCGTGGACCTCATCATCGACGACACGCCGCAGATCGTGACGCTTTCCGCTTTCGATGGCGTAAGACGCGAGATCTCGCGTCTCGCGATGGAGGAGCTTATCTTGGACGGTCGCATCCAACCCGCCCGCATCGAGGAAGTGGTCCAAAAAACAAAACGCGGGATGGAAACCATCCTGAAAGAGACCGGTGAAAAGGCGCTGGCAGATTCGAATCTTACGAACATGCATCCGGAGCTTGTGAAACTCCTCGGCAGGTTGAAATTCCGCTCAAGCTACGGCCAGAATGTCCTGAATCATTCGGTGGAGGTGGCTTTGATGATGGGTTCCATTGCCAGCGAAATGGGACTGGATCCGGCCTTGGGTCGCCGCGCAGGACTTCTACATGATATTGGAAAGGCCGTGTCCAGCGAGGTGGAGGGGCCGCATGCCTTGATCGGGGGAGAGTTTTGCCGGCGTTACGGCGAACACCCCGACGTCGTGCACGGGGTTGAGGCGCACCATGAGGACATTGAAATGAAGTCTGTTTGGCCGATGCTGGTGCAGGGCGCCGATTCCATCAGTGCTGCGCGTCCCGGGGCCCGCCGTGAGAGTATTGAAAATTATTTGAAGCGCGTGACCCGTCTTGAGGAAATCGCCGACAAACATCCCGGTGTCGAGAAAGCCTATGTGATCCAGGGCGGCCGCGAGGTGAGGGTCGTGGTGAAGCCCGACCGTGTCCCGGAAGACTGCATGGCTGCCCTGGCGAGGGAGATATCCAAGAAAATAGAGGCGGATCTCGATTATCCCGGACAGATCAAGGTGATTATTATCCGCGAAAGCCGCGTGGAAGATTTTGCGAAGTAGGTGATTCCTTATGATTAAAATCCTAGCGATCGGCGACACCTATGGTGAGCCGGGCCGTAAGGCGATTGAGCTTGTCGTGAATAACATGAAGCGTTCGGGCGAGGCGGACTTTGTCGTCTGTAATGCCGAGAATGCTGCGGATGGTTCGGGGATTACCGAAAAGATCGCGAAAGAACTTTTTCAGGCAGGCTGCGATGTCATCACCTGCGGGGATCATGCGTTCGACCGCAAAAAAGATATTGAGGAATTCTTTAAGAAAGAACCCAGGATTTTGAGGCCTGCCAATTTTCCGAAAGTCCTCCCCGGCGAGGGTTCCTGCGTCGTGGAATGCAAAGGTCATAGGATAGGTATCGTTCACGTGGCGGGACAGGTTTTCATGCGTTATCATTTTACATCCCCTTTCCTCGCGGTTGATGAGGAGTTGGAAAAAATAAAAAAGCAGGATGTAAAGATCATCCTGGTCGACATGCACTGCGAAGCAACCAGTGAAAAATCAGCCATGTCCTGGTATTTAGACGGCCGCGTGTCCGCAGTGGTCGGCACGCATACCCATGTCCAGACGGCCGATGAGCGCGTCACGGCCAAAGGCACGGCCTGCCTCACGGATCTGGGCATGACCGGTCCGTATGATTCGGTGATCGGTGCGGAAAAAGAGCAGATTCTCCAACGATTCCTGACCCAGGTGAATGTGCGCAAAGAAGTCGCCAAGAACGACGTGAAACTTTGCGGCGCCATCATCACCGTGGATGAATATTCCGGCAAGGCCGTCTCGATAGAACGGATCCAAAAGAAGATTTCCAACTGACCTTTCACCAACTAATGGGCACACTGGCCGAGATGATTTTGGAGCGAGAC